>CAZTAS010000518.1:0-1521 GCA_964611635.1 uncultured Thermodesulfobacteriota bacterium | reverse complement strand
CACACGGCCTATGGCATTATCCTTGAGGTTAGCCAAATAAAGCATACCTTCATGCTCTACAACGCCGGTTACAAACAGATATGGATCGCCTGACGGACGCAGCAGTTTTATGTGGTGAACGAGCTTGCCATCCATGTCCAGTCCGACCACAGACCCCACAGGACCAGGAAGCGCAACCCAGAAAATGTCTTTACCGTTGCAGGACATGTTGTCCGGCATGCCCGGTAGATCCTCAATAAAGACGTCCGATTCTCCCTGTTTAGAGCCACCGAGCCAATAGCGTGTCACTCGACGCTTGGTTGACTCCGCAACCAGGACAAAGGATTGATCCGGACTGACAGCGACCCCGTTGGGGAACCAGAGGCCATGGAGCAACATCCGGGTGATCTTGGTTTTGGGATCATAGGCAAACAGGTGCCCTTTGGGAGCTGGCTTCCCTCCAAAAACTTCGATATGAACCTGCTCCCAGGAAGTCGTGGAGTTGCTAAAGTAGATAGTTCCGTCGCCACCAATGTCAATGTTATTGGGTACTCCGATCGGGACGCCATCCGCCTCCTCGGGGCTCAGAGCAGTGACTGAGCCGTCCGGAGCGATGGAGACTACTCGACCCCCAGCAGCGAAGAGATCACCAACTGATTCTCGAGCTACCGTCATACTGATCGAGCGATCAGGGTCAACGTTGATGGATAGGCGTTGGCCAACAGCGGCCACCAGATTACCTGCCGCATCAAACTGGAGTCCAAAAGGCCTTCCTTTTATCTGAGCAAATACTTCAGGCTGGCTGCCATCCGCCTGAAACCGCATGATGCGACCATCTTCCATGCCGGCGTAGATTCTACCCTCGCTGTCGAAGGCGACATCTTCGGGGGCAACACCTGCACCCACTGCCAGCCGTTCCACTGTGACAGAGAACTCAGACATTTTCCAATCCCTCCTTTTCACATTCGATCAATTTTGTCCATTATGGGAATTGCCATGAATAAGCTTTGCCAAAAACAAAAAAGCCCACCGACGATTCCTTACAGGGAATAGTTAATGGGCCGTAAATGTGGACTTGCATCACCACCAATAGGGTTTAGATGGAATTTTCTGAAGAGACATAGTAAACTGAAACTATATTATATAAGAATCATCCCTATTGTCAACACAAAATAAATCTGTCCACCAAAGGTTTGCTTTCAGTATTTGTAGATTTCAATATTTGACTTGCCTTTGTCTAAGGTATTATATTCATTATAAAATGAAATGACAAAAGAAAATCGGTTGCCGTAATATAAGATGGCGTATAGGCAGTGTAATCTATGTTATCTTTCAAAACCTTCTTGCAGCACACAGTTTTTTTTATATAATGTGCATAAAATACTTGAAGAGGTTCCGAAATGAAACGTACGAATATTGTGCTTGATGATAAACTCGTGAAAGACTGTATGAAAGCTACAGGTATTAAAACCCAGAAAGCTTTGATCGATCATGCCTTGCGAGAACTTCTTAGACACGAAGCTCAAACTGAGATTCTTAAAC
>CAZTAS010000517.1:0-1544 GCA_964611635.1 uncultured Thermodesulfobacteriota bacterium | reverse complement strand
ATTGACCCTTTTAGGGTCATCCACAAGCCACCCCTTTTAGGGGTGGTAGTTGACTCAGAGGAGGCATAGCCTGAGATTCCGTGTATTATATATTGTAAACCAGGCCGCAGTGGACATTGCCCACTTGCTGATTAAATCTCTTTGATCAGCACCATTCCTACGGAAGAGTAGTCCTGCCCAAAACCCACCTGGGTCCAGTAAGTATCAGGGTCAGTATCCATATGCTGGATGGTCGGCATCGGCATGGTGGGATGGAGCGGGCGCATGCCAGAGCCGAGGACATAGGGTCTATAATCCCATCCTTCTTGGAATGTTCCTACCGGATAACGCACGACATCAACGGTTACAATGGCCATTCCGGCTGGTTTTAGCAATCGTTTGAACTCAGCCAGTACATTGCCCATGGCGCGCCCATTGTCCATGTGCTCGATGACACTAATGCAAAATATCCTGTCAAAGAACGCATCTGGGAAGTGAGTCTTTTCTATATTTCCGATGTGGTAATGCACGGGCACCTTGTAATCTATTGCCAACTGACGGTTGAGTCCGAAAGCATAATCCCTTGCTGAATCTTCCAGGTCGATCCCGTGGGTTTCATGACCCATTCTGGCCAGGATCAGCGGAAACTTGCTGGCCCCGCATCCCGCATCCAATACCCGCAGCCCTTCTCCATTGACAGCACCGTAATAGAGGCACCAAGGATAATCCCATCCCCGAGTGCCTTCGGTAAACTCTGCACCCCAGATCCCCATGTGAAAAAACTGTATAATTTCTGAGCGCCGGGCATACCCAAACACGCCGAATTCCTCCTTACAATTGTTTTTGGCTTTGCGCTGCTGAAATGCGTTAAAAGCCCATGAAACCAAGATTGTTATGGGCCCTTGAGTTTTCGATAAACCTCTCTGGCATAAGGAACTCTTTTAGCTATTCTTTTGATTTTGGCCTTCATGTCCCATTTTACTTTTTTATAGGCCGGAGCCTTCCGTTGAATGTTGATGGAACTGGCAGATATTTCCAAGCAAATCTTCGACATGTTATCGAAGATCAGCCGGGTGTCCCGATCGATCTGGTGGCGGAGAGTATTGAGTTCCGTACTAAGGGCGAGCTGGCTTTGCACGACATGGTGAAGCTGGTCCAGGGTAGCAGTCTGAAGCTCTATTTGCCGCTGAGCATTCTGAGTCAGTGCGGTCAAATTTTCATCAATTTTCTGGCAGATAGCGGAGGTATTGCAGGAATTCTCTGCTAAGTTCAAGAGAATATCGAGGAGAGAGACATCCGCTTGTTGTTTGTCGCCAGATATTGGAGCCAGTTGGGGGAATTGAAGAACTGAAGATATCGTATTGTTACTTTCTGGAGACTCCCCTCTGATCAAATTCCACAGCGCGTGAAGCGATTTGCGGATTTGATGCAGCTCTTCCCATATTTTTTCATCTGTGACTTTTGTTGGATTCATTTATGACATAATTTAATGTAATAAAGAAAAAAATAAAATTTTTGTAACACTTTAGCGCTTTGAAAAAAGCTCTTTGAAAACTGAATAAAGA
>CAZTAS010000516.1:0-1614 GCA_964611635.1 uncultured Thermodesulfobacteriota bacterium | reverse complement strand
GATCGACTTTCAGTCGTATTATAAATCTACCTGCTTTAGCAGGTAGTTTTTTAATAAACACAAAAGTAAGCTATCTTAACCATAATTATTTTGTTTCATTTCCAAACAAACCGGTTTTTCGAAAAAAGTTCACAACAAGTCTCCACTATTGTATTTTCATAGCGAATACCTTTATATCTTGTTATTTCCTCAAGCGCCTTCTTTATTCCGAGGGCGGGCCTGTAAGGTCGATGGGAGGCCATTGCCTCTACCACGTCGGCTACTGCAATAATTTTTGCCTCCACGAGGATATCGCTGCCCCTTAAACCTTGAGGATATCCGGATCCATCAATTCTTTCGTGATGTTGAAGTACAATCTGTGCAACAGGCCAAGGGAAATCAATTTCTTTCAATATTCCATACCCCACTTGCGGATGGGTTCTGATAAGACCAACTTCATGACCGTTCAATCGATCAGGTTTGCTGAGAATTTCACTAGGTACCGCTACCTTTCCGAGATCATGAATCACACCCGCCATTCTGATTCCATCAATCTTGGATATTGAAAGACCCATTTCCGTGGCAATGGCACGCGCCAGATCGGCCACTCTCCTCTGGTGACCGGCTGTGTATGCATCCCTCTTTTCCACTATCAATGCGATGGCATGAATAGCCCCTCCTAAAGCTTTTCGGAGCTTCTCCAGAGTCTCTTGTAATTGTTTCTTGTCTTGCTCGCGCTCCGTGTGATCTTCATATGTGATAAACTTTTTACCATTCTCCAATGATACTGTTCTAAAAATGATGTCCCGTTCCTTTCCGTCCTTGCATCTTACACTGTATTCTTGAGGTCTAACTCGGTTGTCCCTTGTCGTCTCCCGCTCAGAAGTCCATGCGGATATGACTTGTCTTCTATATTCAGGATCAGGATGGGCCAGCCTGAACCATTTCTCTTCATGAGGGATATCCTCTAATGTATAGCCAAAAATCTCCACAAATTTTTGGTTTACATATAAGAATTGTCCACGAGAATCAATAATTGACATTGGGAAAGGAGAGAGTTCCGCTATATTTCGAAATTGTTTATAATCTTCCAGAAGCCTTTTATCATTCGGATGGGTAGTCTCACATTCGATAGTCAGAGTCGTGTTCCTTGATGATTGGGTCTCCTTTCCAATTATTGCAGAGTAGGATCCCTTTCTGCTTTGGAAGAGTTGGCGCAATTCACTTATTATTTGTTCCCTCGTTTTAACTTTCTCTTTCATCTTGCATCCATAAATTGAGAACCGATCCGTGTATTTGGAAAAAGTGTGAATTTCTTCTTCCATTCAAATGAACTCTGGGGAAATGTTCTCTAATGTCAAGTTATTATTTACATAATTTGGAGCGATTGTCAACAAAAAATGCAATGATGTATATTTTCAACTGCAGAATGAAACGGGCTTCAACCTTGGTTGCCCTTTATGACCGAGAGTAAAAAGAATTATGATACGAAATCATTACTTTTCGGTGGGATTGTCAATTGCTGGTTACAGAAAGGAACATTGCATCAGAAGCCCCTCTGTTGCTTAGAAATGATGCAAGCTGACAGACCATGAATCAATGAGGCGTACCCCAAAGAGCCAAGCTTTCTATTGA
>CAZTAS010000515.1:0-1623 GCA_964611635.1 uncultured Thermodesulfobacteriota bacterium | reverse complement strand
ACCGACTTTCAGTCGTATAACAAATCTACCTGCTTCAGCAGGTAGTGGTTTAATCCCTGTTATAGGAGCCTCCGCGAAACAATAGTTGGACATTATATTGAGTGCTCACGTTAGCTATTCTGATGGGCGGATAATTCCCCTTCTCAACCTCCTTCAGGCATCAATAAATTTGGAAGCCATAAGACCATCGGCTCCAAATAGGTAACTATAATTAAGCATATAATCAGTGGGATGTAAAATGGGAACACAGACTTCACCAAGTCTTCAAATTTTATGTTGGCTACGCTTGTCATTGCGAACAATCCCACCCCGATTGGAGGAGTAATATATCCGATCAGGAAGTTCACGGTGATGATCACTCCGAAATGAACTAAATCAATGCCCACCTCATTGAGAAGCGGTACCAGAATAGGAACGATGATGATTTTGGCAGGAATAGCCTCCAGAACACAACCTAATAAGAGCATAAATATATTAAGCAGGAAAAGAATCTTATACTTGTTGTGGGTAAGGGTTATAATGGCCTCCTGCAGAAGGACTGCCGTCCTCTCCGTGGTTATGAACCATGACATAACATAGGCATTGGCCAGAATAAATGATATGGTGCCGCATGATATGCAGGTCTTGACCAAGGAATCCTGAATTCCTTTCCAGGTGATTTCTCGATAGATAAGTCCCACCAGGATAGAGTAGAAAGCGGCCACAACTCCCGCTTCCGTGGGTGTGGCAAAGCCCGTGACCATTCCTCCCAGGATGATAATTGGAGCAATCAGAGCCAGGGCGCCATCCTTGAAGCTGATAACCCTCTTTTCGAAGGATTTTTTCGGTTCCACCGGACAGTGCTGCTTGCCTGTGGTAGCAAAGTAATAAATCATTATCATAAGGGAAAGCCCCACCATTATGCCTGGGACAAATCCTGCGAGAAAGAGGCGACCGATGGATACATCTGCCAGGACGGCATATACAACAAAAGCGATGCTGGGTGGAATGATCGGCCCTATTAATGATGAGGCCACATTGATGGCTGCGCTGAAGGATCTGTCGTATCCCCGGGCCGTCATCTCGCGGATCTCGACAACACCTAGGCCCATGGCATCAGCAAGAGATGATCTAGATATTCCAGCGAAAATCATGCTGGCTAGTACGTTAACATGTCCTAGCCCCCCCTTGATGTGGCCAACCATGGCCATTGCAAAGTCGAAGATCCGCTTGGACATGCCCGTCTCGTTCATCAGGTTGCCCGCAAGGATGAAGAATGGGATGGCCAGGAGCGAGTACTTCTGAATACCGCCACTAAGGAATTGCGCCAGAACCATCAAGGGATAGTCACCGAGGATCAATACTAAAAGTGTCGATACTCCGGTAACGATAGCGATAGGCATCCGGAGGATCATCAACAAGGCAAAGACGAGGGCCAGTACGATTGAAAGCATAGAATATTATCCTGTAATGAAACTTTATGCTCAACAGAGTTGTGGATGCTTCCCTTCTTTCCAGTAAACAAAGACGTCATACAGGATCGTAAGAAAGATTGATACGCCGGCATATATCACCGGAATTAAGAATATATGGCTATTGAGTTAGCTCAGCATAACAAACCCTCTTAGAGTTAACACAAGCAGT
>CAZTAS010000514.1:0-1666 GCA_964611635.1 uncultured Thermodesulfobacteriota bacterium | reverse complement strand
GCAATTGGGGGGCGTTTCGGGATATTCGTAATTATCTTAACCGGACACTACTGATCGAGCCGGCAGTAAAAGGATGAAGGGATTGGGTAATGTTTCATTAATTGTGTCTGGACTTAAAAAAGGAGAGGAAAAGGCCTTCTTTACTATACTATATGGCAAAGCAAGCATTTTATGGGAGGAAGGGCATGCACAAATGGGAGCCATCAGAATTATGAGGAGGAAATCATCAGCACGGCAAAGAAAGACTAATCTATTTATATGGATAATCAGGAAACCAAAGGCAATGGTTCCAACGAGGGGGGGTTTTTGATAAAATTTGGAGAGATTCAATATATAAGGGTTCCCAGAGCACTGAAGGAAGATTACAGGTCCGAGATTTTAGCTGAAGGGGAATCAGCGATGTGTCGGGAGGCGATCCTGCTAGGGCTTGAGGTTGCCAAGCAGAAACGGGAAAGGCTGTATCCCTAAATGGTAAGGCATTGGCTCAATAACTTTAAAAGATTGACCAATTTTCTCAGCTATCCTGGATCTGTGAGAGAATACATCTAAACGACCAATCAATTAAAGAGGCTGATAAAAGAGATCAAGCGAAGAACCAAAGTAATAAGGTGTTCACGGCAAGCGATTCGGTTATAGAGTTGCTCTATCTTGTACTGAGCCAGTTTAATAAAAAGCTCTCCAAAAGAGCTATGAGAGGCTTTGCTGATCAATGAAATTTTTCAGTAGAGAAATTCTTTGTCAACAGACACAGTTGACGAAGCATTATATTGAGGGGTCCTATCGGAGTATTCTCAATAAGTTCCGGAATGCAAAGGTTTTTTAACTGATGTGAGCGCCGACAGAAAAACATCGGCCTCCTTTTGCGAGAAGCCAAAGGAGGCCGGCGTGATTGAACGATCATGGTTGAGGCAAAAGCTGCTGGGGCTCTCCCAGCAAGAATTCACCCTTCTGTATCCATCCTTTTAAAATCTCTGCTATTTCCTTGGCCTTGGAATAGCTGGACAGCGGAAATGCCGGGACCTCCTGCCCGTTGATGTGGATGGTGCCAGACTTGAGCTGGGCATAATTGGCCTCCCCCAGGGAGTGAGACTCAAATTGGGGGTAATCATGGCTGTAATCCACTATCTGAGTATAGATGTCCTCGTCCTTCACTCCGGTAAAGCGGGCCATCTCCTCGTCCAAGATGGGAATCGGAATACCCAGACCCACGAACATGGTGCACCCATATCCCTGGAAGCTCGCTCCCACCAGCCACTCGGGGCTCATCTCTTTAAGGTCGCCGATTACAGAGATGGTCCCAGCTGGAACTCGAACCACCCCATTCTCTCCCCGCTTCACGTTGGGATGGTGCTGCGTGCCATGCCAGGTTACAAATCCCTTTGCGCCTCCCAAAAAAATGCGGGTGCCAATGCCAATGGTGCGGTAATATGGATCATTAAGCAGGGGGCTGAGCTGGCCGGCCGAACAATAATTGGCATTGCCCAGATGTGGCTTGAGCACGCCCATATAAGTATAAATGGGTCTGTTGTTGCTCAGGTTAACCGCACAGTTATAATTTTGATAGGCATTGCGCGGATTATATAGCCAGGCGTCTGGAAACTCGCTCAACGCAATCTCGCGCTCAAAGCCTTTACTGGGATAGCAATCTGTGCCATAAGCCTTGGCG
>CAZTAS010000513.1:0-1728 GCA_964611635.1 uncultured Thermodesulfobacteriota bacterium | reverse complement strand
CCCAAAAATAATCGGTGCAAAGGTCAACATGTAGTTACTCCCTTGAAAGCAAATTTGTATCAGTTGATAATTGCCTGAAGGCTATGGGGCTAAGGGGCAGTCCTCCCACCCCGCCTTTGGTGTTATCCGAGCCGCATCGCATAGCTGCGGCACAGCCTTGGAATTGACGAATGCGGTAATCTTGATCTTCCGGAGACCGCTGGTCACAATCATCCTAAAAGGCTCGATCTTTATATCCGTAGAAATAAACTCTGGTATGCTTTGAATGCCATTCCGTAGCATTACCTTACTGATGATAATGCTTGACTCGCCCATCTCTAAACGTCAATAGTAATTACGTATCCAGATTTCATAAGAGAAAGATCAAATTCCATCAACACATGCACAGTTCCTTATAAATCAGACTACACCCTTTGTCCTTAACTCATTGATTTTTTTAGTGGAATAGCCTAAGGCTGACATTATTTCCTCGGTATTCTCCCCCATTTGTGGTGCTGGGCGGCGGATCTTCGCCGGAGTATCGCTCATATTAACGGGAAATCCCAGAGTCTTTACCTTTCCGGAAGGTTGCTTTACATCTATTACCATATCCTGGTGCTTAACCTGGGGATCGTTGAATGTTTGCTCCAGGTTGTAAATTGGACCGCAAGGCACACCCTCCTTGTTCAGGTATTCGATCCAGTCTGACATTGTGCGTTTACTGGTGATGTCATCAATTATTTTATTTATCTCCTTGCGGTTTTGGCGTCTCAGATCGTTTGTACAGAACCGTGGATCATCAAGCAACTCATCCAGACCGAGCGCATGAGCAAGCCTCTCCCACATTGGATCCCCGGAGGGGCCAATGTTGATATAACCGTCCAGCGCTTTGAATGTGCCATATGGTGATACCATAGGGTGGTCGTTTCCTTCGCGTGGGGGCACCTCACCACGACCGAAATACCTGTCCGCCTGAAAGATTAGAACGCTTATCAACCCCTCCACTAAGGATGTTTGAACCTCCTGACCTTTTCCCGTGCGCTGCCGGGCCATCAGAGCCACCAAAATACCATAAGCCCCGTATATCCCAGCAACAGAGTCAGCGATGGGAATCCCGGTCCTCACTGGTTCCCGGTCTGGAAATCCCGTAATACTCATAAAACCAGAAATGCCCTGAGCAATAAAATCAAAGGCTGGCCGAAGATGATAAGGTCCGTCCTTTCCAAACCCGGAAATCCCGCAATAGATGATGGCTGGATTTAGCTCCCTCAGAACCTCGTAATGGAGACCGAGCTTGCGCATCACGCTCGGGCGAAAGTTCTCCACAACCACATCGGACTCACGGGCCAATCGGAAGAATATCTCCTTGCCCTCATCGCTTTTCAGATCCAGGGTCAGGCTTCTCTTGTTTCTGTTCAACTGCACGAAATACCAGCTTTCCCCATTGATGATGGTCCCCTGGTATCGGACCTCGTCTCCGCGTTCTGGAGATTCTATCTTGATCACCTCTGCACCCATATCGGCAAGAAGCAAAGTGCATGTGGGACCAGCAGCAAACCGCGTCAAGTCAAGAACACGAACATTAGAAAGTGGCATATTTCCTCTCCTCCCTTATGAAAATGGATATAATTTATGCAGTCTGTCAAGACAAATTGTACAGACTGATCCCGCACTTCTTTTGTTATATTAAAAATATATCTACTGCTTACTTGTATAAATCAGAGTAACATTTTTTGAGTGGTACAGCAC
>CAZTAS010000512.1:0-1754 GCA_964611635.1 uncultured Thermodesulfobacteriota bacterium | reverse complement strand
GAGACAATATATTATTATCAAATCAGCCACATGATGCGTCAATCAGCTTGAACAACTCCTCGAGGCGAAAGGGCTTCCCCAGTGTGGGCAATGGGTGCTGGTTTAAAAATTTTAGCGTTGCCTCACCCATGGCATCTCCGGTGCAGAATATAAATTTTTGGGCTTTCGCCGGATCTAATTTTTCCACGGCATGATAAATCTTGGGACCGCTCAGTCCGGGTATTTTAACATCACAGAGGATAACATCGTAATTGCCGCCTATTATCTTCTCCAAGGACTCCTCCCCTTGCAAGACATAATCCACCTTATGACCTCTGGAAGACAGAGCCTTTTGCAGAAGTTCAACGATGGATATCTCGTCATCAACCACCAGGATTCTCTTCTGGGCCACAGACTCGACAACAGGCTGAACTCCCATCGGTTCCGCGGAGAACTCATCGACGCTCAAATCGTCAGGAATGGGAAGATCGATCAAGAATGTCACGCCCTCGCCTTTTTTAGAACGAATCTGGATCCTCCCCCCATGATTTTTTATAATGGCCGAACTTATGAATAGGCCAAGGCCCGTTCCCTTGTCATTTGGTTTGGTAGTGAAGAAAGGCTCGAAAATCTTCTCAAGCTCTTTATGGGGGATATGCGGACCATTGTTGAAAAATGAAATGCGGACTTTTTTCTCTTTCGACATCAAGCGGGTGGTGAGTCGAATCAGTCCCGATCCCCGGGTGGATGCGATGGCATATTCCGCATTTTGTAAAATATTCAGGAACACTTGTTGAAGCTGATAGTTATCAACAAACAAGAAGGGCACATTTGGATCGTATTTTTTTTCAACTTGGATGTTGTTGACACGAAGAGTGTATTCCGTTAATTCTACGGTTCGATCCATAATCGGGTGCATAAGGACTGGCGACTTGGTGGCTGAATGATTGCGGCCAAATTTTTGTAGATTGTGAACAATAACTACTGCCCGCTGGGCTTCTTCAAATATTTTTATTAAATCTTTGTGAACGGAAGGCGAAAGTTGCTGCCGGGTTAAAATCAACTGGGAAAATCCACATATACTAGTAAGGAGGTTGTTTAATTCGTGGGCTACCCCGGAGATCATCTGCCCAAAGAGAGCGAGTCTTTCGGAGCGGATCAGTTGACGGCGAGTTTCCTGCAACAACTGGCGGGTCTCCTCCAGATCCGCAATCATCCTGCTCCAATTTGCCAGGTGGCTCCAGGGCTCATGTTTTTTCCATTTATGTTGATCGCATGGCTCGATTTCCTGAAGGGTGTATATCAAACCGTGGTTTTTCCTCAAATCATCATTTACAGAAAAACACTGTACATTAAAGGTGAGGACCTCTCCGCTCTTCCTAACGAACTGGAGGGAACCGCCCGGCTCCCCTATCCATGGTAAATGTGGCAGGATCGCGCTGAAGCGCCGTCCGGTGTTTGGCGTAAGTAACTGTAAAAAGCTCTTGCCAATGAGCTCTTCCTGGCTGTAACCCAAGCATTCTAATGAAAGATGATTGCAATCAGTGATGCGATTTTCCTCATCGACCACAAGGACGGGATAAGGACATACCTCCATCAAGATCTGAAACTTCCGGTATATCTCCCATTGCTTGTGCGCTTTATCCTTTTGCTGGGATCTGAAATACGCATCAATGAGAGCTTCGGTGCTTTTTAGTTTCAAGTCATGACGATTTTGCTTCATTCGCCCCTCCTCATGAAAGAATTATAAAATCCACAGTCATTCAATTTGGACC
>CAZTAS010000511.1:0-1766 GCA_964611635.1 uncultured Thermodesulfobacteriota bacterium | reverse complement strand
TCGTTCCCACATTTAAAATCACTCTTTTTGAACCCTGAGTGTTGGAGCCGGGGGCAGGACAAAGCACCGTGGGTTCGGATTCGGCGGCTCCAAAACCTCTGATTGTAATTGATTACAGAGATACTTATCCATATATTAACAATCGGGCAAGAATGTATTGGATAAAAAATGTTGAAAAAGAACAGCCTTATTGATATAGGAGCAATCGCTTCTAGGAAAAAAATCCTTGAGCATAAGAAAACAATACTGTTTCTCATTATTTATCTGATCTTTCTATCTGCTATTCTATATTTTTTCAAGTTTGGAGGTCCCACAGAAGACGTTACGATATACAAGGGGGTAGTGAAGGGTGACCAGAGTGCATTCATGGCGCTCTCAATCCTTTTTTCGGCGCCTACTTTAAAGGAAGCTGGAGTCAACATCGTGGCGGATGAAGTTCCCTTCTTCGTGGACGCTAAGGGAAATGTTCTAGAGTTCCCATATTACAGGCAGCTGCTTATGCACAATATTCAGGCAGCCCACAGGAATGGTCTACAGTATTGCATGGAATTGATGGTCGCGTATCTTGGCAATGACTATGGTAGATTTACCATTCCCGAAAGAGTATGGGACACCTTTTTTCCCCAATATAATCGGTTGGTCTTAGAGTATGCGGAATTCGCCGAGCGAAATGGGGTAGAAATGTTCGCCCCGTTGGTTGAAGCAGACGGCTTTTTGGGACTCAACATATTGGTCGACGAGGAAAGCCTCAGGGGATTTGAAAAGGCCTCTGATTGGGGACAGGAGATACTTCATAAGATCAAGGAGAGATACAGCGGAAAAGTACTCTACAGGTCGGGAATAACAATGCTCGGTCCAGAGAGACCAGACTCAGAAATTGCTAGGTGGGATACCTTTCGGGATAATGTATACATCAACTTCACCGGGTATGATTACATAGGATTCACCATCGTTCCCCAATGGATACCCAACTGGGAATACGGCAATCCTGACGCAGAGGAAAGGTACAGGATCTGGCTGAACGAAGTCATAGATTACACCTTAATGTGTGCCGAAAGGGATGGCTGCAAAGGCGTCATTGCGACTGAGTTTGGTGAGGAGGGGGTGTTCGAGGAAGGAAAAGGAAAGTTGAGCGGTTATTTCTATTGGTTCAATGAGCCCGTCCTGTACTGGTACGGGGAGGGATTGCCGTGACAGTGAGATTAAGGGAAGTCGGCTCAGTGCTGGCGGCCTTAGGTGTAACAGCTGTATATTTGGTTTACGGGGCGATAATAGGATTTTTCTTGTTTATGGAGATAGAATATAGCTTCTTTTGGCTTCCTTTATTCAGACCCATGTTTTATCTGCCAGGAATTATAGTTGTGATTTATCTTTACTTATTTAAGAAAAAGCGAGGACTATTTTTGGAGTCACTTGCTTTTCTCCTAGCCCTGTTGTTGGCGGTGCTCTTGACATTGGAACTGATTATATACATTTGAGAAACAAGACTTGCTTTGCTCGAAAATTCATGTTCAGACACTTAATCCCACGTCACATGATGTCGGTAACTTTTTGATACATTTCAATACCAGAGCAGTAGTCCGCTCATGCATCGTGGGTTCAGTTTTTGTGGCTCAAATAGGATTAGAAGCTAAAAAGCGATTTAAAATTACTCTTTGCATTCCAATCTACTGAATTTTACCGGTAAAAATGGGCTGAAATCCTATTTCCGCCAGTCCGACCGCTATGCAAATTAGAATTAATAGTACAATAATTAAAATTTCCAT
>CAZTAS010000510.1:0-1888 GCA_964611635.1 uncultured Thermodesulfobacteriota bacterium | reverse complement strand
GCTCGGGCCTTCAGAATCGGCGTTCGATATATAATTCAGAGTGTTTAGTTTTTATTGTTCGAGCGGATCAAGCGGTGAGAACGAACAAATGCAATATGAAAACACTAAACACTAAATACTAAACACTATTCATCAAATCCCACGAAACAATAAAGGTATAACTTCTAATTGAGCGATCACGCTCAATTAGACCCGCCGTTTCTGAATTTATGTCCCAAAAGTTGGTATGAATTACACTACATGGTAAGATGGACGAACCAGCGGCAACGGAGGGAGCTCGTAGGGCGACCGGAGTTGCCGCTGGGCAGGTCCGAAGCAAAGGAGCATACCATGAGTGAAAAAGGTGAAACAAAGAAACGACGGTTCTTATCACCAGAGAAAAAGTATCAACTATTTCTTGAAGCCCAGCGTGGCGATATACCTGCCGCTGAGATCTTGCGTCGCGAAGGGCTTTATTCGACCGACCTGGCCCGTATCCGGCAAAAGGTGAAAGAGGGTGCCCTTGAGCGTCTGTCCGATCGACCGGGGGCGAAGAAAAAAACAGTGGCCTTAGAACAGTATGAGGCACTGAAGCAGGATCTTGAAGAAAAAGAGCGCGCGCTGGCGGAACTGGCCGTTGAAGTTGCGATATTAAGAAAAAAAACGAATGGGGGTTTGTGGGAAAGATAGCGGGACGTTGGCTTGAGACGGAACAGAAAGTTGAAATTGCCTTGAGTATTGAAACAGCAACGGATAAAGGATTCTCCATGATAAGGGTCTGCCGGATGTGGGCCATCAACCGTCGCAGGGTCGGTCGCTGGCGAAGCAAGCTTGCCCATGGGGCAAGCCTTGACAACGGAAAACCGGGACCGAGAAATCCCGTCCATAAACTTCTACCGACGGAAACAGTGGCGGTTTTGCAGATGGCCAAAGCCGACCAGTATGCCGATCTGTCGCATCGGATGCTTGCTGCGACCGCTTGGGACCATGGATTGTTTTTTGTCTCGTTCTCTTCAGTGTATCGCATCTTATGTTCCGCAGGCCTGATGTCCATGCGTGGAAAGCACCGGCACCACAATGGTCGATCCCTTCCGCCGGTTCGAAAAGAGCTGGATGGAGCCAACCAGCGTTGGTGCTGGGATATCAGTTATCTTTTGACCTATGAGAAAGGGCTTTTCCTCTATCTCTATCTGCTGCTGGATGAATATTCCAGAAAAGCCATAAACTGGCTGATCAGTTGGCATCAGACGGCTCAAGAAGCCAGACAGCTTCTTGAGGGAGCTCTGGTGTCGGAGAGCATACTCGATCTGCCCGAGGATCAGCGTCCTGAAATTATCAACGATAGAGGTCGTCAGATGAAGGCTAAACCGATCAAACGAATGTTTGATATCCATCAGATGCCTCAGCTGTTTGCGCGTCCCCGAACCCCCAATGACAATCCATTTGTGGAATCTGCATTTTCTACAATTAAAACCACACCCGAGTATCCGGGAAGATTCCTGGATTGCGAGGATGCCACAAAATACTTTGATCGATTCTTTCCATGGTACAATACTGAGCATTATCATTCCGGCATCGATTATGTCACCCCGGATCAATGCCACCGAGGGCTAAAAGAAAAAATTGTTTCCCACCGTAGAGCCAATGTTACCAATCAACGAAATCTGCGAAAGGAGGTGAACCGATCAAATTCGCTTTTGACAAATTTCCCGGCAACCATTTACAATGACCAGACTAACCTCATGACCTGTAGTGTAATTCCTCCCTGAGTTGGGTCATTGTTTCAGAAACGCGCCGAGAAATACTTTTTGTCTGGACGACCTGTCCAGACAAAATCTCCATGCCTTTCAGGCAAAACAAATCATTGTATCGCGGAGCGATTGATGTTTTTGCCTCCGCAGGTCGCGGA
>CAZTAS010000509.1:0-1889 GCA_964611635.1 uncultured Thermodesulfobacteriota bacterium | reverse complement strand
CCAGTGCCACCAAAGCGTTTTATATGGAATAAGAAGTTTTAGGATGATAACGCCCGTATACGTAACACAATTTATGAAATAGACCACTAAGCGTAAATTTTTTGGCCTTTGATCTGTTTGTAATCATAAGCAGCAATCAAAACAAGCACAAAGTAACATTGGCCAGTGCGTCCGAAGTTTAACAAGCAGTCTTCTCAAAACATATTTGGAAAGCTTATGGGGCGTAGTTTTTGATATAATTCTTCACACGAACCTTTCTTGCGGTATTTTCTGAACTCATATACCGAATCTTCCCGAAAATGGGCCGCTCCGGTCCCCATGGCCGGTCGTAGCGTCCCAGAACCCAGAAAATCCCGCTATATGAATTGGGGTCTCGTCCATCAAGGGCATACTTATTGTTCAGTTGGATCATAATTTCGAGAGCTTCCTGCGGATTTTGTGACCACTCCAAAATCTTCTTGCCCCACAGCATGCGCAGGTAATTGTGGATGCCTCCTTCCACCACCAATTGCAACTGGGCAGCATTCCAAATCGGATCACGAGTTTTTGCCATTTCCAACTGCTCCAACGTATATGTGTAAGGCTTGAGATCCCCAGCGTGAGCGGAAAGTGTATCTTTTGCCCATTCAGGTAGTGACTCATACTGGTCATAGTCCTGTCGTTGCCAGCACATATTGAACCCCAGTTCTCGCCAGGTGATCAGTTGATCGAGGAAGGCTTTGGAGGCCTCTGACATGCCCCACCAGCCCTTTCTTTCCCCTTGCGTCTTGCTTCTCAAGCGATTCACGGACCATCCTTCTTGTCTCGTAAGTTCATAGAATATATGATGAGAAGAGATATGTCCGAAGTGAAGGTAAGGGGATAGGCCGCTTGTAACTTCTTCTTCAGGCTCATTTCGCTTTTCATTATATCTGGCAAGCCGATTTTTTAAGAATTGTTCAAGGATCTTCTGAGCAACGGTGAATCCACCCTTCTTTGCTGTAATCTTCGCAACAGAATGATCAATTGGAAGTACTTTAAGGACGGGCAAATCACCTTTTAGAATTGACGGTGTTGCCAAAGGCCAATGTGCTGTAATTTCCTCAGGTAACGCCCGGAGTTTTGGAAGATGCGCTTTAGCGATAGGATCTGGCTCGTGAAGGGCCTGAAGATGCGGTATGATATTTTTTTGCAGGGATCGTCTGAAACTCTGAGCTGTTAGAAAGACCTTTTGCGCCACCCTGAGGGGGAGAAGGCCGTTGGAGTCCACCTGCTCGAAACGCACCGCAATTTGACGTGCCGCGGCGGCTACCATCCTGGGAAAAAAGAAAGCCGGAAATTCGTCGGTGACCACCACACACGCCCCTCCTCCCAATGCAGCAAGCAGGCCCTTGCCTTCTCCATGTTGTGTTTCAATGTAGGGATAATAAAACACATTTGTGGCGGCAAGCCGCTGGGCATTATCGGCCATTCCCTCAAGGATAAAACTGTGCAGGCGATCACTGGCCCAGCGGTATCCGCATCTCAGGGCTTCCAGGATTACCAGGGGTTTATTCAGTTCGTATGCCCACTCTACAGCCCTTTGCAGACTAAAATTCCAATTGTTTCTTCTATATGCTATCATCCAGTACAGGACAAACTCACCGTCCGCCCTCACAGGGAATTTGTTTAATACCTGAATGCGTATGTCGGGCGTACCTTTCATTAGAATTATTCCGTGTAGAAAATTGTGACTTCCGTGAATTATGTAACTTCTGGGGACAGCATACCTATTCTTTCTTTTGCCTCGCCTTTCGCCCCGGTTTCAGCCTTCGCAGGAGTAGGGTGGGCTGTGCCCACCGCACTTTCTGTTAATTAGTGTCCATCCGGAAACTCCGTATTTTTGATACGACTGGTAATCTCTATAACTC
>CAZTAS010000508.1:0-1892 GCA_964611635.1 uncultured Thermodesulfobacteriota bacterium | reverse complement strand
AGCTGTGACCCAAAAATTCCGGGTTTTCGTTCAGACACTATTTAAGAATAATCATTTTTATTGGAGCCAATGTAAGCCCTGGCTGCCCCTGACTTCATCGTTATGTCTAATACTCAGTATTTAGGAGAAATGATTTGAGTGCAAGTCTTTCACGATTTTACCATCCAATTACCTTTAAACCGGGTCAAATAAAAAACGCCTTCAAGAAACTGCCTATTTTTCTGGGTATTGATGAAAGGAAGTGTTCCATAACGGCACATCTTAATCATGCGAATGGAATTAGAGAGACAAAAGCTGTGGGTTGGAATGACTTGGACGCCATTTCCGAAATAAATCATAATGCCGTTTCCTGCCTTTTGTTCAGCTATTACCCAGCCCTTTCAAGGTAGTAAATGCTACTTTTTTCTGGCTGCAAGTAGTTGAGCCGTTGATACATGTAGATGTTTTGGATCGCTCTTACGTTTGGCAACTAGCTTTTTGGGGCCTCGTGGATGTTTCTTGAACCTCGACAGGTTTACATTTTTAGCAAGCTGTCTTAAGAAGGCAACTAATTCCGCTTGATCATATTGGCGAAAGAGAATCCAGTTATCATCGGGAATGGCAATCATCATGCCCGGATAGATTGCTCGGAATTCATCTGCAAGATAGTAACCGGAAAACTCTTTATCGATTTTGGCGGCCCCATGTACACTGCTCAGAGCGGCCTTAATGATGGATAGAACCATATACGAAATTAAGGCCACACAAAAGGCAAATATGGCGGCTGGAGGATATCCCAGAGTGTTGATCTCGCAGTTCAGGTGTGTGGTTAATTCCTGGAATGCGGTCTCTATGTTCCACCGTTTGCGATACAAGCCAGCAAGTTGTTTGGCATGACCTTTTGTTCTGGAAAGGTTTGTAATAAGATAGATTTCCTTGTCTCCATCCCGGGTTGCCTTTTTTAAAACGATTCGTATTCTTCTGAATTTACATTGGATTCCAGATTCGTCGGTGATTATAATGTGTTGTTCGAAAACCGCTGCGCCGTCACTTGAACCACAAGCCTTCTCTTTGCCAATGAGTGTATATGGCAGCTTTTTGTGTTCGCGGATTACGAAATATGCCCCCGTTGAATGAATTCCAAACAGAAAGCTACGGACGCAGAAATTGCGATCGGCAACCCATAAATCATCACCTTGCACGGTTGTCAATACCTTCTGGAGCAAGGATCGCTCTTGAGCATGACCATCTTCACACGGAAAGACATCGACAGGTATACGTAAGGAAGGATCATAAACCACCAAGGACTTTCCCGGTAAAGGGCCAGCTGAAAGCGAACGGAGTTCTTTAATGCGATGCTCAGTCGCTGCAATGCAGTTTCCATCAAGGAGCTTTATACGAAAACCGGGCATGAGAGGCTTTTGAGCGCCTCCAACTTGTTCAATTAATGGCTGAATTTGTCCTGCAGCATATCGAACTAATTCGGCTGAGGTATGAGACTCAATCCCGTTGAGTTTATTATACAATGAGGTGATGGATACGCCGATGTCCTCCTTGGAAGCCTGAAAGGCGCTATGAACAGATGAATGGTGGCCACAGGCAACCTGACTCATGATGTCAAAGACAGACGAAAATAGTAGCTGACGGGTATATTGAACTTCTGCAGTTTCTTCGAACCATTCGTTCAGTTGTTCAGGGTTGAATACTCGTTCCATCATTCCACGCGCCATCACTGTTACAGGACTTTTGCGGGCAAATGCATCGAACACAGAATCCAGCATCTTTGATCCTCCTCCAAAATAATCTACCAACCTTGTTCTTTCCCAGGCTATAGTAGATTTTGGAGGAGCATTTGTCCAGCAGTTTTTGTTTTTTGCTCTTAATACAGCATGTTATCACCTTGAAAGGGTTGG
>CAZTAS010000507.1:0-1913 GCA_964611635.1 uncultured Thermodesulfobacteriota bacterium | reverse complement strand
GATCCTTTTTTTATCTTTGGCATGGTTCCCAGGCATCTTTATTGACCTCCTCGCAGCAAAGCTCGTGATTCTGTATGGCTGATAAGAACTACCTTCTTTGTGGCCGGAGTATAGGTGATTTCACCTTGTGTCTCAAGGATAAAGCCGACCCATTATTATGTCGCGTCCTTCAGAGTTTTGCGTGGGTAAAAGCGGGACGCTCTTTTAAAATTTAGCAATCTGGGGTATGCACTTGGCTCCAGCACCTACAAGATATTGTGGTTTCGATCTTCATCGATAGGATCGAGGTTAAGGTTGGTGTCCCCCTCAAGAAATGCCAGGGCAGGCCCCTTCGTCTCGTCGACTTCGACCAAACCGCTCAACTTGTCCCGACCAGGCCTTACCATCGCGTGACGAAGTTTATGCAACCACTGCCAAGCAGTGTGATAGCTCCCAAGGTTAAGCACTCGTTGCAGCCCGAGAGCATTGGCTCCGTATTTCTGTCCCGTAATGTGCCACATTGCACGAAACCAAAGTTGCAGCGGTTTACGAGTGCCATGAAGAACTGTCCCAGCAGTAACCGAAGTCTGGACCCCACATTTAGCGCAATAGAGAAGGCCTCGATTTGTTCCCCAACCGGTCGTCTCTCCACAGTGAGGACAAATAAAGCCGTCCGGCCATCTCAATGCCCTCAGGTATTCGACACATCGGGCCTCAGAGCTAAACCGTTCCTCAAACTCAAGCAGGTTCCGTGGGTAATCTTCGTCCATGCGGAGGAATACTACATGTTGTGGTTACTGGAGTCAAGTGCATACCCCAGATTTAGCAATTTATCTTTCAAGTGAATAGTTGCCTTTTTTTGCCATTGACTCTCCCCTTTGCGCTGAAAATCCGACTCCAGCTAAACTCATCTCTAATTTCTTAGCCAGAGCAGTATGAGACATGCCCAATTCTCTTGCAGCCCAAAAACATAGCAGACTTCTTGCCTTTACTTTTCTATCCTGTCGCCCCTTTGAAAAAACTTCATCCAGCTCCATTCCTACTACTTCTGAAACCCTCTCGGCTATACGATCCAGATCATATCCCTGCCGCCTAAGTTTATGTCTCCGCTCATAGTGTTCCTCAGATTGTGAAATAACTGAATCGACAAAATCCGAATCACCCAAAATTCGTTCATCGCTCATAATATGAACACCACTCTTCAAAGCTTCTCGGGCTTCAGTCCAACCACCAAGACTTCGGATTAATCCTCAGCCGGTCAATTCTTTTCTTCGACCTTGTGTAAGCCCGTCTCTAACAAAGGATTTATATTCTTTCCTCGCTCGAGTCTTGCTTTTTCCAAAATAGCCGAGAACATAATCTGTGTCCTGCCATTCCCTTTTCGTTCTTCCCATCAGAGAACTATGGCCGCAGTATTTATAGCCTTTCAATTCATCAAGGCTTTGAACCATTCCTGCACGAATAGGGTTTAGGTGAATATACCGTACCAATTCCCGGAGATAGGTTTCTTCCTGGCAGATAATAGATTTGTAGCGGTTCTGAAATAACTGGCCACGACGACCATCTCGGTGGTTAAATCCAATAACATAACCGGTGAGGAGTCGCCTCATGACTCCGGATAGTGGCTCCGTCCCGGTACGCAAAAGAAAGTGGCCATGGTTGGATATAAAAGCCCAAGCATAACAGTTTGTCTGCGTCCCGGGACAGAGAATCTCAAGTCTTTCAACAAAGTCCTCACGATCTTTATTGTTGCGGAATATTTTCCTGCGTTCTATTCCCCGAATTATTACGTGGTGCAGAACGCCCGGAGCATCTAGTCTTGCTGTCCTTGGCATATCATGATTTTCAATCTCAGACAGATATAATGTCAATTAAATTGTTAAGTCGCGGTAGGAATGCCGGTTACCCGGCACCCCCCGCCCAGATCCCGGCGT
>CAZTAS010000506.1:0-1922 GCA_964611635.1 uncultured Thermodesulfobacteriota bacterium | reverse complement strand
GAATGACGAAGAATTCAACAATAGGAATGGGCCCGACGGGTCTGGTTGCCATCGAGCAACACTTCCCTGAGAGAGCGCGCATCATCGACGATGATCTGGCGTTTCGGATTCTGCCCTTCTACGGGCGGGCAAGCCTTTGGCTGAAGATGAAGTTCATGTCCCTGGGTTACATGGTCAACTATGTGGAGAAGAGAATGCCCGGTGTCTGGGGCGGTGTCATGTGCCGGAAGCGTTACATCGATGAGAAATTGGCTGGAGCTATGGACGGTCAAGCCAAGGCCGTGGTGAACCTGGGGGCTGGGTTTGATACCCGGGTTTACCGGCTTCCGGCTCTAGCCAGAGTCCGGGTCTGGGAGGTCGATGTGCCGGGGAACATCGATGCTAAACGGGCTAGACTAAGAAAGCTGTTCGAAGAGGTCCCACCTCACGTGATCCTGGTGCCGATTGACTTTGAGCGAGAGGAGCTGGGGGCTGTGCTGGCCTCACACGGCTACTCGGCCGACACGAAAACCTTTTTCATCTGGGAGGGGGTCACCCAATACGTGACAGAGGCCGGAATCTGGACCACCTTTGATTTCCTGGCCCAGGCGCCGGCGGGCAGTCGTCTGGTGTTCACGTATGTTCTCAAAGACTTCATTGATGGAAAAAGCTTTTATGGCCATGAGTGGACCTACAAAAGGCTGGTCCTCAAGGACAAGAAGTGGCGCTTCGGCATGGATCCCGAGGGCGTGGCTGGCTTTCTCGGTGATTATGGCTGGCGTGTGCTGGAGCACCTCGGCTATAATGAGCTTGCCGACCGGTACGTGAAGGAGACAGGGCGGGAGCTCTTGTCCATGCCAATCGAGCGGATAGTCTATGCGGAAAAAGTGCAGGCGAGTGCGAACGCTCACCTTACAAAGGGTTGCACTTTATCGGCACGTATTGCGCCGGAAAGTGAACCCAGCCGTGAGTCTGTTCAAGATTCATGATACAGTTTCATCCACACCGAACACCCATCAGGTTACCTCAGCAGGACGGGAGCAGTTTGGTACGGAATGATCGGGTCCCTTTTTCGATTTGCTAACGTGGTAGTGTTTCCTGCGGTTCGGTGGAGAAAAGGCTTGCCGCAAAAGATTCGTGAGCTGGTTCGCTGTGGATCGAAGGGATATATGAGGCAGCGCTTGACATGAGGCATGAATGTGCTATGTGAAAGGCTGGCCCTGTAACGCACATAACTAAAGATATGGAGATGATGTCATGGAGACAAGCGGAAGCGTATGCAAGAACTGTGGTAAGGAGACAGAGGAACATGGTCACCTCTGTGATCCACGAGAACTGAAAGAGGCGTATGTTTGTGAACACTGCGGCACGGCGACAAATGATCCTCGCCATATTTGCAGACCCAAACTTGAGAAGATCAATTTTGTCTGTATGGGGTGCGGGCGTGTGGCACAGCTTCCAGGCCAGCTATGCAATCCCAGGGACATCGAACTTATGGCAATGGATAAACCGCCTCAAAAGATTGTCTAGAACAAAGGAGTCGAGGTACTAGAGAGGGACACTCAGCGGACATGATGAGAAGAAAGTGGGGTAAGGCCTTAAAATTTGACAATATAGAAAAGGACGGGATAATCTGGAGGGGTATCCGGCAAATCATGAAAGTCAAATCTTGATCCCATTTCCCAGCCATTTCCCACAATGGTTGAAGATCAGATATAAGCATGACAAAGTTGAGGCAGGATAAAGAAAGGGAAGAGCGCATAACGATGGAGATCATCGTTGATGCATACGGACCTGAAGAACAAGCAATGGGGTGGTATTATTACCTTTATCTCGATGCTAAGGGCTCGCTCAAAAATAACTTCACATTTTCCCATCTCAGCTTCGAGCCATCTTCGGTCGCCGCTCAATCGTGAAGTCCTCGAAATAGTTCAGCTATTCCT
>CAZTAS010000505.1:0-1958 GCA_964611635.1 uncultured Thermodesulfobacteriota bacterium | reverse complement strand
AGATTATGCGTCAAAGTGCAATATAAAAATTATTTAAATGTCGTTGTAGTGATAACATTACTTAAATTGTCCATGATCGATCACAATAGAATACCAAGCCGCACAGAATGGCCCAGGATCGCCTCAAAGTCATTGGCCTTTAGATTCATCGTCTTGATGGAGATCCCCGCCTTAAATCGCATTTTATTCGTTCTCAAGTTTCGATTAAACATTGCACCGGCACTCGAAGCCCTCTTCCTCGATGGTGATCTTCATCTTGTCCAGCATAAACCGGATAAAGCCGTCAACCCAGGTCATGTCGGATTTGATCACGCGGATGACATGCGTCCTTATGCGGCTCGCCGGGTCCCTCATCAACTGTACTCTTGCAACGAGCAGTCCCGCCTGCGCTTCAACCAAGCGTTCCTGCGCTCTCACAGAGCGCTCCATCCAATTCTGGAACTCTCCCCTTATCAACAAAGATGTCGCTCCCAGGATGCCCTCAGTGAATGCCCCGATATTCTGACCAATCGAATCCGTGAGGCTTTTTATAGCATCAAATTGAACTCTAAATTCTTCCAATCCAATCTTTGCCTTCTCTATATCAAGTTCGACCTTTAGCTGCATACTGGTTTTGAGAGTCTCCGCCTGGAGCTTCATGCGTTCAATTTTGAATTTTGCCTCATTGTCCATGACTGAAAGTTTAATCTTTAAGGCATCCTCAAATTCCCTTTTCATTTCCTTGCTTTTATCTTTGACCTTTTCACCGGTGTCCTTGAA
The DNA here is from genome assembly GCA_964611635.1 of uncultured Thermodesulfobacteriota bacterium. Classification (GTDB taxonomy): domain Bacteria; phylum Desulfobacterota; class JAFDED01; order JAFDED01; family JAFDED01; genus JAFDED01. Next base: position 1,199 of record CAZTAS010000505.1, on the reverse strand, counting down.
AGCCTTGTTAATACCTGGCGACATCTCATTTTGCAGCTTCTTTACGCCTTTCTCCACCTCCTCGATGCTTTTCTTCATGGGCTCAGGGTCTAGTTTCGGCTTCGCTACCACTTTTCCAATTTTCTCAAGCGCATTGTGAACGTCCGCGAACATATTGAGCGTCTTGGTAGCGGTGGCTTCTGGAAAGGGCTCCCATTTCCACGGCTTCACAACACGATCCATGATCCAATTCACCCGTTGAAATTGATCATAGACAAAGGCCACGGATACAGCGGCAGCGCCCAGATTGCATTTTGTGCCTGCAATCCTTCTCTAATTCCCCAGATTATCCTGTCAACCGCACTCAATTCCCCATTCATTTTCACAATCATTTCCAAGAACTCGTGGACAGCTGGCAATGTGAAAGTCTGCTTTAGCACATCATAGACTGGTTTGATCTTTTCCCTCAGCTCGACCATGAATTTTTCGAAGGTCTTGGTTCGCCATTCCCATTCCATAAGCGAATCAATGCCTGCTTTGATGAACTGTATAAGATCCGTTAGTACCCCCATCAGGTCATCTCCGATGACTATTCGCAGGCTATTCACCGAATTCCACAAAAGTTTCAATTGATTATTGAACGTATTTACCATTTTTTCATAGGCTTCCGTCATCGCACCCTGGGCACTCTTGGCCGCTTCCAAACTTTCCCCATATTTTTCATGAGCTTTTACTAGCTTGTTCACCGCATCGGCAGCCTCCTTTTCCGGAAGGATTCTAAGAATTTCATTGTATGAAAGTTTTTTCTCTACTATCTGTTTCAGAATATTTTGAAATGGGATCATGGCTCCTGTGGTGGCATCCTTTGTCGCTATTCCGAATTCTGATAATGCTTCCTCAGCTTCTTGACTAGGTTTTACGAAAGAAGCCATTGCTCCCCGCAAATGCGTTGTTTCCTCCGCGATATCCCCACCAACCACAGTCAATGTAGCCATCATGGTAGTGAGTTCCTCAATAGGCACGCCCACAGATGAGGCCGTGGAGGCGATTTTTCCCATCTCTTGGCTCAATTCTACAAAGCGCAAATTCCCGGTTTTCATGGCAGTGAACATTACATCCATGTATTTACTCGCTTGATCCACGCCCTCGCCGTATGCATCCATAGCCTTAGTACACTGGTTCATAAATTCGGTAACGTATTTTTTGCCTATGCAGCCAAG
>CAZTAS010000504.1:0-1969 GCA_964611635.1 uncultured Thermodesulfobacteriota bacterium | reverse complement strand
ATCGTGGACCAAGTGTGCGCCGGAGAGAGCCTCCATCAGTATGGAGATAGAGGCCTCGATGCCAGTCTGGGGATCGAAGATCTTAGAGTCTGTTCTTCCTCCCACGCCAAAAATGGGAAGATTGTAATAATGACCCAAGGCCGCCCGAGCGCAGCTTCCCACATAGTGCTCCGGCATGCCGTGGGTGTAAGCACCCTTAGCCATCTCCAGGACCGTCACCGTACCTCCATAGACGAACGGAGCGCCGGGATTGACCAACTGGTGGATCACCAATCCCGCCAGGATCTCGCAATTGGCGAGAACCACGGCTCCCGCCATGGTAACAGGCCCGGTGCCTCCGGCCGAAACGCCCGGCGCGTAAACGACGGGGATCAAGTTCTCGGCACAGTATATGAGCTGCTCTAAGGGATCCTTGTGATGAATCAGTGGTGAAATGGGCTCCACGTAATGAAGAATAAAAGGTTTCTCTTGTAAGTCGGACATGGACCCGGATACCAAAGCGGCGATTTCAACAGTCCGAGAAAGGTCCTCTCGGTCTCGAGAGCAGAAGAGGATGGGCTTTTGTGTATTCACCAGCATGGCCTCGAATTCGTGAATAAAGGAGGATTTGGATGAAACGTCGGAAACCAGTCCCATAGACATTACAAAGTCGATATTCGGGAGGGCATCGCACAGCATGGCCGCTCTCTCCACGTCTTTTTTGAGTGCAGCTCTTCTCTGCCCGGTCCCGGCATCCAGTACAAAAGGTGTATCCGAACCGGTTCCAAAGTAGACGCGATAACCTTCCACAAAAAGCTTCCGCTCGCCTTTGCGGTTTGCTAATACCAGCCGGTTCGGAGCCGAAGCGAGCGCCCGATCCACTAAGTGGGATGGAATCTTCACGATGTCCTCATCATGCACTCTTGCTCCGGCATTTTTCAGCAAATCTCGGGCCTGAGTGCTCATGATCCTCACCCCTGTCCGCTCCAATACTTCCAAGGTTGCGTTATGCAGGTCCTCAAGCTGCGAGGGTGAAAGCAGTTGAAAAAATGGAGTCTGATTCGCCTGATAGTTTGCTCTCATGGTTATTTCCTCTCCTTTGTTTGAAGATCTGTGGGACTGTTTTATTCTTGTGTCTACACAGAAAGGGTTATAAGTAGGCATGCTATCAAATAATATTGCTGAAACATCCTTAAGCAAAGACGGAGTTGAGCTGGTCAATGACATGGGCTGCATCGATGGAATAATAATCGGCTCCAATCTCGTCAGCGAAGGATTGCGTCACCGGGGCCCCCCCGATAAACACCTTGACCCGATCTCTCAGTCCTGCCTCCCGGAGGGCATCGATGGTGTTCTTCATCTCCGGCATTGTCGTTGTCAGGAGTGCGGACAGTCCAACAGCCTGTACTTTCGGGTTTTCCTGAACGCACTGGACGAATCGGACGGAGTCCACGTCAATTCCCAGGTTAATTACCTTATAGCCCGCACCTTCCAGCATGAGAGACACGAGGTTCTTGCCGATGTCGTGCAGGTCGCCCTTGACCGTACCGATGGCGAAAGTCGCTTTTGACTTTACCTCTCCGCCTGCCAGATGAGGTGTGAGGACATCCATGCCCATCTGCATGACCTTCGCGGAGCGAAGAACCTCGGGCACGAAGTACTCGCCTTCCTTCCAGCGTTCCGCTACTACGGACATAGCTTTTACCAAGCCATTATCGATGATCTCCTGGATCGCGATCTTCTCATCCAGAGCCTTTCGAACCAGCGAGTCAATCTCGCCAAGTTTTCCCTCTACTACACTTACAAGAATGTCTTCTAGACTGCTCAATGCTTACCTCCTTATGGTTTAGAAGATCGATGATGTATTTATCGCAGAAAATTAAATCATAGGCCATGTCGATATTTCAATATTAATTTTAAAGCATAAAAAAATATGGTAATGTCATATAATAGTTGACATCCTTATTATATTATGCGATACTCCCCAAAA
>CAZTAS010000503.1:0-1983 GCA_964611635.1 uncultured Thermodesulfobacteriota bacterium | reverse complement strand
ACAATGTCGTCCATTCCAAAAAGTTGTTGAATTATTAAAGAGCGTCCCGCTGGCCGTACGCATGTCCCAAAGGTTCCGTGACGAAAACCCTTTTACGCCAGGAAAAGCCTCCTGAAGATCCTTCGCCAGTCTCTTGACGATGCCGTCACCCCAATCGAACTGTTTCTGTTTTTCAACAATGGCCTGTCCCATATCCCAGTAAAGAAGGATCAAATCATGATTCACGGCCCGCGCCGCCGAGACCCGGGCCGTCAGAATCCGCGACTTCATCCCTGTGACAAAGGCAACATATTCTGCGGTGTCGATGGCTTCTTGCTTCATGGTCTGATTGGCCCGCATTCCACCATTCGTGCGGTGACCAGCCTGGACATTCGAACACCGGTAATCAGCACCTTCAACCTTCCAGTCCTCCCTTTTCCCCAACCTTATTGGCAATCCTTCAGATCACCCTCTCCCGACCCCTAACTTTTCCCTTCTTATCTTCTCAACCTCTCATACTCTGATCTTCTCATCTTCTTCTTTCCCCGCCTCCCGCCTCACGCCTTCACTCAAATCTGCAATCTGAGCTTCGCCTACACAATCAAGGATTTACACAAAGTAGCTTTGAGCGGAAATGTGTAGTCCCCACGGGTTGCTTAGACGCTTACTGCCAAGACCCAATCTCATGAACCAAATAATCAATTACCCAAGACTGGCTTGACCGGATATGGGTACAAAACTCAGTTGACAAATAGTGCATTCATGCTATTATATTTTATGCATGTTGATATGGAGGGATAAAATGTCTGCAATCAAGACCGTCGGCACAAGCGGCCAGATTTCACTGGGAAAAGAATATGCAGGACGCCATGTCCTGGTAGAACAGGTCGAGACTGGAGTCTGGATCATTAAGGTAGGGGATTTCATTCCGGAAAATGAAAGATGGCTTCATCGCCTGGATATAAGCAAAGACCTCGATGAAGCCATAGAGTGGGCTGAGAAAAACCCTCCGAAACCAAGCAACGTGGATGATCTGGAAAGAAGCATTGATCAATGAATCAACCGCTGGAGCAAATTGTAAGGCTTGACTTAAATAATCCTGTATTCCAGCGTCAATTATTGAATTTACAAAAACAGCATCAAAAAGACGTTCTCGGAACCTTGCGCAAGCTTTTAAATATGATCTGGGGCCAGGTTTATACGGATAAGGGATTAAAATGGGAGGTTATTGTCTCTCGTAAAGGCCCGCATGGGGGCAGAATATACAGTTTTCGAATAGGAAAAGGATTCCGAGGAATCGCTTACAGAGAAAAATCCTGGATGCGGCTCTTATCTCTGCATCCGGATCACGATTCAACGTATACCTGAAATACTGCACTTTGGCCACCTTCTTCCCTCTAGGCGCCAAAGCCCTGAGCAAGTCGAAGGGGCAAAGGCGGGTGTGACTCGCTCGGCGCGCAGAAGCTTCAGCGAAGGCGGATGCGTAATTCCATTTTCCCCAAAATCGGCCCGCGATGGTCCTTCCTTTCCTACCTGTCCCCAAGACCATTCCTGCGAACCCCCCCGCCCCTTTTCTTAAACGGCCATTTTTGATGCCAAAAACATGCGTTTAAGGCCTCGAAAGAGGTGCTTTTCGGGGATAACATATTGATATAAAGCTATTTCCCCTGGTCCGACCCGAATTCCCACCAACGCTATTTCCCAATTCACCTCCTCCTAATCATCCTGTCTTTTCTTTTGGCCTTTGCGTCTCTGCACGAGACCCCAAAATAGGTTTACAAAGTAGCTACGTCCCCCATTCCGCGGCCCCTGCCATCTGGAGGCTTTTCTTTTATCGTCCTCTGCGTTATGATATTGTTTATCTGTCTGTGACAACACGATTGGGGAGGGCAATGGGAAGCTATGATGCTGCGGTCAAGGTCATCTTGAGCCACTGCCGGCAGGCGGCGCTGGAATATTTCCTGGACCTCCATGTCAAGGAATCCGAAATCCTTGAGCTACCCC
>CAZTAS010000502.1:0-1984 GCA_964611635.1 uncultured Thermodesulfobacteriota bacterium | reverse complement strand
TGTTTCACCGGGGTAGGTTTTGAAAATCGTACTGGGGTTGAATTCGCTTTGCGAAACTCCGAAGGAGCATTCATCAGGGCGGGCGAGAGATATAAGTTGTTTTGGAACCAACGTCCCCCTTTCCGCAATGTGTAATTATCTCAGTTACTTGCTGAGGTCCAACCCCAATACAAAGACCGTGCACGTTTCGGTGAGACACCAAAAACTCAATAAAATTATTCGGTTATCAACAGCCTTCAGATGCAGGCATCTTTACGGAAAAGAAAGTCCTTGACACAAGGAAAGCCACAAGGGGATATTTATCGGAGACCAAACTGTGCCATTATGGAGAATCCCTTCCTAACAAGACACTCTGGCAATGCAAGTCATCAGAAATGCACACTAAAAGGACCCTTGCCATGCTCCAAAGCGCAGTAAAAAATGAGATTATTAGAACGCTGACAAAGAGTCTAAAGATACACAAGGTGATACTGTTTGGCTCGTCTGTTGCCGGAACAGCTCAAAGCGACAGCGATATCGATTTGATCGTCGTGACTGATGACGATTTCGTACCGAAAAACTACAAGGAAAATATGCAAAATTACCTAAACGTCTCGGCTGCCCTGAGAGACATAAGGGAGAGAGTTCCTATCGATTTGATTGTCCACACCAAACCAATGCACGAAGAATTCATTCACCTGGGGAGTATGTTTTCAAAGGATGTAATGAAGACGGGCGAAATTCTGTATGAAGAAGATAACTGAAGAATGGCTAAAATCTGCAAAAGACGATTTGCGTGTTGCAGAAGAAATCATCTCTGACGAAACCTTGACGCACATGGTCGCCTTTCATTCACAGCAGTGCATCGAAAAGGCACTCAAGGCTGTCATGGAAGAATACGGTATGGACCTGGTAAGGATTCACAATCTGCAAAGACTGCTGGAAATCGTCAAGAGCCATGTGACGATTGACATGGACATCGTTTTGATAGAAAAGATGGACAAGCTCTATATTGATTCCCGATATCCAGCGGATTTCGGGCTTCTGTCTGACGGGAAGCCTGACATGGAAGACGCCAAAGCGTTTTATGATGCTGCAACCCAAATATACCGACTTGTAAAGACCCATCTGAAGAAGACCACAAGCACTGAATACGTTGCAGGGCCTGAAGTATTTGATAGAGGTTAAGGGTGATCTCTGAAATATAGACCCTATCGCCGCACGCATGAGAGCCCTGCAAAACGGTACCAGATGACAAAACTGCCAACGTCCCCATGCACTTTTGCACTTGGCCAAAAATAGGCTCTCTTTGTTCGAATCGTAATCCGCAAGCCCCTTCCGGCGCCCGATTCGGACAAGGACTTCGCGTCCTTAGCCTGCCCCGCCTGCCCAATGGAATGTTTTTTTGTTCCCTATTCCATCGGGATGAAATAGATGAAGTCTCGGCGTAGCGAATTTAATTGCGGTGAGCTTTCAGCTTATCAACCTCTGTGTCTCCGTGACCTCTGCGAGAGATCATTCTTTTTGTTTTTTTTCTATCAACAATCACAAATCTTCAACCCGAATGCCTCCTCAGACCCACAAACAGACCAGAATCACCAATATCACCTGAGATCTCCCTCAGGGGTGCACACCCCTACTAACGCTTCCCCACGCCATCACTGGTCGTCGAGGCATACCTGCCTGTTGGCAGACAGGGCTCAGGGTCCCGCCATGCGGGAATCGCTAATCCTTACTCCGTAGAGGACTTGCCTCTAAAGCCTCACCTCCTACTCCATGCCGGTTTTGACCGGCGCTTTCAGGACGTCCCCTTCTCCATCACGATAGACCAATAACCAGCACCAAGCATCCAGCATCAAGTATCCAGTATCCAGCGTCGAGCATCCAGCAAATCATCAATCCAATGCGTCCCCATTTCAACAACAATGAAACCACGTCCCGCTTTTCCTAGATAAAGGCCATATACTTGAGATGGTTTCTCTCCGAGCCGGAGGCTTTACGAGCC
>CAZTAS010000501.1:0-2010 GCA_964611635.1 uncultured Thermodesulfobacteriota bacterium | reverse complement strand
GATCACGACGATGGAAACCGAAAAAAATACTTTCATTATGTCAATATAATTAAGAAGTTTGCTATAATAATATCAAAGAGGATTCAATTGAAAGATAAGAAGAAAAGCGCCATTGTTACTGGTGCCGCTCAAGGAATTGGCAAAAGTATTGCATTTAAACTTGCGCAGGAAGGTTATCTGCAAACTCTTTTAGACATCCTGAAAGATGAACTTGCTGGAGTTGAAAAGGAGCTTCGAGCCCGATTTGGTGATTTTATCCAATCTCTTGAGGTTGATATCTCCGATAGTGCACAGGTTGATCGATCGGTGCAGCTTCACGTGGAAAAATTCGGAAACGTGGATTTATTGGTAAACAACGCCGGGATCAATTTAAGAAAAAGTTCCTGCGAGGAAACCACTGACGAGGTTTGGGAAAAAGTAATGAAGGTCAACTTGTACGGACCGTTTTACCTTTGTCGAGCGGTTATACCCTATATGAAATCGAAAAGACAAGGTGTCATCGTAAACATCTCTTCCAAAGCTGCACGGAGTTACACACCTTTTGGTGGGGTATCCTATACTGCCTCGAAAACCGGGTTACTGGGGCTTACAAGGCAGTTAGCCCACGAGTTGGCCTCTTACAATATTCGGGTCAATGCTATATGCCCTGGAGGGACCGATACCCCAATGGCTCGAACTTTAAGGACGCCTGAAGAGATGGAGCTTCAGGCCCGCAATATTCCCCTCGGGCGATTTGCCCAACCGGAAGATATTGCTGCAGGCGTGGCTTTTTTTGCTTCAGATGATTCATCCTATATTACGGGCGTTACACTGGATATCAATGGGGGAACATTGATTATATGAACACCAAAACGTCGCTAAGTGGTTGTATATCTCACTCTTTTTAGCAAAAAGAGGAGACATCGAAAATGACAATTGGGCCGAGAATATCTAATAGTGATGTCCAAATAATCCTGGCCGATTCCATCACTCATGTCTCTGAGGAAGAGAAAATCCCCAGGGTGGTGATCTGTGGATCTCATGGAGGGATTGCCTCAGGTATATTTGCTTTAAGAAAGCATCTGCAAGGAGTAATTTTCAACGATGCAGGCGGTGGAAAAAATCAAGCTGGCATCGCCGCACTACCATTATTGGACAAATTTAATATTTATGCCGCAACGGTTGATGCTTTTAGTGCCAGGATAGGCCTGGCAGAAGAAACTGGAAAAGGCATAATTTCCCATGCTAACTCATCGGCGATAAATGCGGGGATTCGGCCGGGGATGGGCTCCCGTGAAGCAGCAGAGATCATGAAAAAGGCGCCCCTTGTGCATCTAAGCTGGCCTTTAACTTTGGATGACTATCATGAACAATTAACTATTATATATAGTTCTTCTGCCGGATACCGCATCGTTGCCATGGATTCCAATTCAATGGTTACTCCTGAGAATAAAAAGGATATCATCATGACAGGCTCTCACGGAGCATTGGTGGGAGAGGCGCCGGCTGTAAAATACCCGGTTGTCGCAGCTTTTTATAATGATGCCGGCGTTGGAAAAGATCAGGCGGGCATATCAAGGTTACCATGGCTCGAGAAAGCAGGAATAATAGCAGCTACAGTTGATGCGGCAACAGCAAAAATCGGGCTTGGATTAGATACATACCAAAATGGTATTATTTCTTACAGTAATTTTTTAGCTCAAAAGATGGGGATTGTTCCCGGTATGAGCGCTAAAGAAGCAGCGTGGCTGATTTTGAAAAAAAGATAAAAGTTTCCGTTTGAAATAATACTGAACGATGCTGTCATTCCTCCTGGATCAAAATTCAACTTGGAAATTATCTAAAACTTTACAAAAGCAATGATTATGTCCATTTGTGTCTTTTTCTCAAATCCAAAAAGTTTTAGAATTATTCGCAAAGTTGATGATCATAGTGTCAGCATTACTTATTTTTGGTTCATCCGACTAAAGCGTACCTTGTCTCATGAATAGCCATAATTTTAAGTTTAAAGAATTCCATATCCCGAAAGCC
>CAZTAS010000500.1:0-2027 GCA_964611635.1 uncultured Thermodesulfobacteriota bacterium | reverse complement strand
GCAGCGCCCGCACCACTGGGCCATGATCTCCAGATAAGCCCCATAGTCCTCCTCATAGAAAAAGGTCGCCTGGCAACGATTTCCCCGCTGAGTGATGTGAGGCGGAATGCCTGACATCACCGCCCTTGCCATCCTTGCCTTGCCCGAACTCTACCACATTCACGAATCAAAATCATGATATGAGTATGGTGTCCCCAGAAAGTATAGTATGACCGGCGATGTTTAAATATGGTCGCCTAAGAGATGAACCCCTTTCGCATGTTATTCCAAATTCATCAATTCATTTCTTGAGATCACTCAATCCTGAAGATATTTTGAAGCAACGCAGTAAGGATCAAAATTTAGCATAGGTGTCGCTGAAGCGATGTTTATCAATGCCCTGGATCATGAAACATGGAAAAATAAAATTAACAAGTTGATGGAAAAGGTTAAAAAACCTTAAGAACAAGTCCTAAATTGTAAAAATCAGGATCTGACCTGACGGACATTGTATGCTTAGGTTCTAACTGACTGTTTCACATACAAATGTTCAGATACTCCAGGGCTCACCAATTGACGATTACTGGGTGAAAGATTGCTTACTCATTTCCTCATATGGGAAGAGTGGGCCTTTTTTCTGAGCCGAGAATCTATTAAATGCTCCACTTAGTAATTTCCACTGTTTTTATTGCATCCGATTATCGTTGACATTAATTTTTAGGTGGTCTATTATTTTTTTGTCAATGCAGTGAAGAAGTTTTTTTTGGAGTTAAAGATAGCGGCGTGGCATGGTGAGCTGGTTTTTCTTTACCTATGGTTTTGCTAAGATTAGCAAATCCGGGTTACATTTACTTGTGAGAATGGTTACCTTTCCTTAAAAACAAGGTCAAAAGCGGCACTTTGGGCCTTGGGACTGGCAACTTGAGGCAATTACAGCATAATTTCAGTTAAAGGAGGGTTTTCATCATGAAAAAAATAGCTCTTTTATTAATGTTTGTTTTGACTCTTGTGTTTTTTATAAATTTTTGCCTTATAAATCCAGGACATGCCGAGATGTTACCTTCCGTCAAGTGGGATCTTCCTCACTTTGCCTCCCCCACGTATTTTATATCAAAGAATCTTGATCTATTTACTAAGGCTGTCAAAGCAAAAACAAATGGTAAATTCAATATTGTACTCCATGCGGGTTCATCTCTGTTGAAGGGGCCCCAGTGCGCTCCTTCGCTGGTATCTGGCAGAGTGCCAATTGGCCCAGTACTTTCACCTTATGTTTATGACATTTTCCCCCGGCTTACCGTGCTCTATATGCCGTTTTTAACATCTTCCATCCAAGAGCACCGCTCTGCGGGAGAAAAATTGCGCGGTTATTTTCATAAGGTTCTTGAGGAAAAAAAACTGAAACCCCTATTCATGTATTGCTGGCCGACCCAACAGGTATTTTCTTTGGAACCAATGGAGACTGTTGATGCCTGGAAAGGAAAGAAGGTGCGAGTTTTTAATGCTCAACAGGCCGATCTATGCAAAAGGCTGAGAGCTGCGCCCACAAATATTGCCTTTTCTGAGGTTTATACGGCCCTTCAGCGGGGTACTGTGGATGCCTACATTACCTCGAACACAAACATCCCGGTGATGAAATTTTATGAGGTCTCTAAGTACGCCAACGAATGGACATTCAATGGTGCAGCTTTAGAGTTTCTTTGCGTTAATATGGATGCCTGGAATAAGCTTCCTAAAGAATATCAGAAGGCTCTTCTTGAAGTCATAGAAGAAACAAAGATTGAGGACAAACTATGGGCTGATGCCGCCAAAGCGGATCAGGATAGTATCAATGAAATGAAAAGCGAAGGAATGACCATATTATACCCATCTAAAGGTGAGATAGAAAAAATGAAGAAGATTGCAAGACCGGTATGGGACAGCTGGGCAAAGAAGCACGGGACAGAAAATCTACTGAAAAAAGCACTTGAGGCGGTTGGCCGTTAATCTCAGCGATAACTAGTACTTACTTGACATATTAAGCGTAACATAATATACTATGGGGTATGATT
>CAZTAS010000499.1:0-2045 GCA_964611635.1 uncultured Thermodesulfobacteriota bacterium | reverse complement strand
CTTCGATAATAGCATACTTATCTACGCATGTCAACTATTTTGCAACGGTTAGTATAAGCCAGAGTCTGAACCGGATGAAAGATTGAGATGATTTCTTTTCTGCACTAACGTTTCGGAGCGTTTCTCCAGGGAGAAGTGGCGATTCATATCTGGCTCGGGCCGAGCGGTAATTGGTTAAAAGAGAATGAATACAGGAGAATATTTCGGCCAAGGCATAGATACACACTATTACTATTAACAACCAGGCCAACTTTACAGCCAATTGTGGTCCACCGAATGTCTGAGCTGACTGAAAGAACATTGTGCAGACTCCACGTGCTGTAGCAGTCTCTTTAACCCCAAAAAAGGCTGGAAAAGGATAAACATGGGGAAGCCAACGTTGCGGGAGAGGCTGATTGCGGTCTGGAAGAGATGGTAGGGACTTGGCGAATTCTATATCATCGCCCCAGTAAGGTCCAAAAGTGGCTTTTGTCAGTCTTCTGTCTGAAAATATGTTAATGCATAAAATTAAGATAGCGGTATAAAGAAACACGTATAGTAGGACGGAGGAGGTGGAACGAAGCAATGGCCCACGTGAGTAAGTTAGAATATTTGCACTCCGATATATCAGGGCATTACCTGTAAATGATCGATACAAGGTTGCTACCCATACAGGTACAATGAGGAACATGATCGAGGATATAGGAAGACCTGGGGCGAGATAGAAGGCTAGGATAAGACCGGAAACGATGAAGGGCAGTAGAGGGTTAAATGGCCTTTCAGCTTTGAAGGTTCCCTCAAGCAGAATACTATCCCTACGGCGATTCTTGCTCGGAGGGTCAAGCATATTCCAAAACATCTTTTCTGCAAATACCAAAGTAAAATTAAAGTAAATCAACGGAACGAACGCCGAAACACCTATAAAAGCAATTATTAGTTTGCTTTGAATATTCCACAATATTGATTCTAAAAGATGGTGTGAAGCAATCGTAAGAGAAAGAAGCACAACGCCAAAAAGAAAAAAGAAAAAGATTAAACCCAAGATAAAGCTATAAATAGCTATGGTGCGTATTATCGATGATATTTTGCCGAGCATGAAATTGGCTTTGACCCTAGAAAGATGTAAGCCATCATGTCGGTAGATGATTATGTTTATGTCCATGCCGAAATTTGAAGTGGCATGTAACGAAGAAAAAATATCATCTGTTCCAGTTCCATTTTTGTTCGCAGAAATAATTTTATCGCTGGGGAAAAAGGTATTTAAAAACAAAGAACACCTATCACGCGCTGTGGCTGCATTGATAGGTAATAATCGTGATGCCATTATCGCCGCCTTATGGAATATGAAAATTCTTAACCGTAAAGAATCGCTTCACTAACTTCCTTTTTTATTGCTTGAAAGCCATATGCTGAATTCGTCCCACCATCTATGTAAGTTCAAGGAAAGCCATTGAATGAAATGTTTTGCATTTTCCAATTGACTCGTATCTATTTCACCAAGGCTATTGAGAAGTTTATGCTGATAATCATGCTTTGTAAGGATATCCTTAAGCTTGGATACAGTTTTAGGTGAGGATTTAAGACAATCATACAGAAAATTTATAGCAACTCCAAGTAGGATAGCTTCAGCTATAGGGTCTAGATCATAACCAAATACATTTCTTTCACCAGTGCTTTGTGGCTTGGAGCCGAACGTAATCGGTTTATCCAAGAGATCATAGTCGGTGAAATCTTGCCACTGTGCGAGGAATGCATTGACGTCTAGATCAATGTCGGTACTTTCTCTGATATAGGTTTGACATATATCCTTTGCCAATTGTCTTGGAATCATCATTTTATTCCTTTCGTAATGTCATTCTTGCGAACGGCCAATATGTTGGTTGGGAGTAATAAACATATAAGTTTGGTTTGTTGTGCCAACAGAATGTTGTTAGATTATAGACATCTGTAGGTATTCAATTTTATGTTTTAGCCGACTAAATCTGCAATAGTGAAAATATTATCTTTGTCTAACGGCAGGCCTGAGCCGCGCGGCCGGGGACTTTGTAAAGACACCTCCGACGTGG
>CAZTAS010000498.1:0-2074 GCA_964611635.1 uncultured Thermodesulfobacteriota bacterium | reverse complement strand
CTTGTGTTAACTCTAAGAGGGTTTGTTATGCTGAGCTAACTCAATAGCCATTATAATAAATTTATCACAAATAAAAAATGGAACAAATTTGTAATTTATTCTTGACACAAAAACAAAATTGTTCTTTAATATAGATTAAAACTTCTGAAAGGAAAAAAAGATGTCCAACTCCTACCAGCCGAAGAAAGAAATTCATGAACTTGAATTTTTGTATAAAGTGGGGAAAATATTGAGCTCAACCACTGATATGGCCAGGCTTCTGGACTCGGTTTTGGAGCTTCTTGCTTCGGAGATGAGCATGAACAGGGGAACAGTTTCCATCTTGCATCCCCATACACAGGAGATTGTCATAGACGCAGCTTATGAGTTGGGCGTCAAAGAAAAGATGAGGGGAAAATACAAGATAGGAGAAGGTATCACCGGCAAGGTGGTTGCCACGGGCAGACCAATGGCGGTGCCAAAAATCCAGAATGAGCCCGAGTTCCTCGACCGCACTCGCTCCAGATCAAAGCTGGATAAAAGCCACATATCCTTTATTTGCGTCCCCATCAATGTTAGTGACGAAGTGATCGGCACCCTGAGCGCTGATCATGTATTCAATGAAAACATCTCTCTGGATGAGGATGTCCGATTGCTTTCCATTGTGGCATCCATGATTGCTCAGACCGTTAAGGCACGACAAGCCTCGGAAGAGGAGAAAGAGGAGCTGAAAGCGGAAAACATCGATCTCAAAAAAAAGCTCCAAGAGCGCTTTCGTCCCGAAAATATCATGGGCAATTCCAAAATAATGCGAGAGGTTTATAAACTTATCTTCCAGGTTGCCAAAAGCAACACAACTGTCTTGATCCGTGGCGAAAGTGGTACAGGCAAGGAGTTGATTGCCAACGCCATCCATTATGAAAGTTTAAGGAGGTCCAAACCTTTTATCAAGGTTAATTGTTCGGCATTACCAGTGGATCTATTAGAAAACGAGCTATTTGGCCATGAAAAGGGTGCTTTTACCGGGGCGCTTAACACAAAAAAAGGCAGGTTTGAGCTGGCCGATGGGGGAACCATATTCCTCGATGAGGTCGGGGATTTTTCTCCTCAGACCCAGGTCAAATTGTTGAGAGTCATTCAAGAAAGGGATTTTGAGCGGCTTGGAGGGACGCAAACCATAAAGGTAAACGTCAGGGTCATTGCCGCTACCCACAAAGATATAGAGCAGGCCGTGGCCGAAAGGCATTTCCGGGAAGACCTGTACTATCGTCTTAATGTATTCCCCATCCATATTCCACCTCTTCGCGAGAGAAAAACCGATATTCTGTTATTGGCAGATTATTTCCTTGAAAAATACGCAAGTCTTAACAGCAAAAAGATGCTGCGTATCAGCACACCGGCTATTGATATGCTCATGAGCTACCACTGGCCGGGAAATGTGCGGGAATTGGAGAACTGTATTGAAAGGGCGGTGCTCTTGAGCGAAGATGGTGTGATTCATGGATACCACCTGCCCCCTACATTACAAACTGATAAAGCCACAAGAACTGAGCTGAAAGGAACTCTGAAATCGATGAAGGATGCCTTTGAAAGGGAAATAGTGATTGAGGCGCTAAAGCGTAACAGGGGCAATTTGTCCCAGGCCGCATCGGAACTGGAAACCACCAAGCGCATATTCTCCTACATGGTCAAAAAACAAGGCATAGACTATCGCCGATTCAGGGTATAAATTAGATTAGGTAATATATTATTACAATTTTGTATTTTTTTATTTTATATATTACAATTCTGTCATTTCTAATTTTCATCCTGATGTTCAACTCGGAAATTCTCGAAGGCAATTCCTTTATCATTATAATATCTTAATTCACTCCATCCTGACGGTTTCATTTTGGCATCTACTTTGCATTAACCCAATAACAAATTTCTTTTTCAAGTACAAACCCAAATATTGCATTAGAAAATTCATGACCTAAGGTCACAAATAAGCATAAGAATGGTAATTATATAAACTTATGGTTACAACCGCACCCTTTCGGACGGGGATAAACCCCATAAGCGCTCAAATAAGAAAATCTATAGCAAAGCTTTTAGT
>CAZTAS010000497.1:0-2116 GCA_964611635.1 uncultured Thermodesulfobacteriota bacterium | reverse complement strand
AACCCTTTAACTTCCCTATAACCTCCTTCTTTAGCTTACCCGCAAGCAACGAAGCGGCCAATGATTCGCAGCGAATCAAGATCTGGTAGGTGACATCAATATCCTCCAGAGACAGCTTGGTGACCACAGCGCCTCGATTGGGCTCAACCGTCAAAAAACCTTGTGATGCAAGCTGGCCGATAACCTCACGAACCGAAGCCCTACTGACGTTATACTCCTGGGTGAGTAGTTTCTCAGAAAGACGCGCGCCGGGCTTGAATTGTCCGAATGTAATGTCATTTCTCAGCCGATTGTAAACACTTCGAATGATGGGATTTTTCATTTCTTCCAAAAATACCATTTACTCACGGGCCTTTTAAACTCTTCTTCCTACAGGCCACGAATTGGTCTCACTTGAAGGCAAAATCAAGGTTGAATGGCCTGGCATCACGTTTTCACCTCTCTGGTTTTCAGCCCATGTATCCATGTCCACGCATGCCTCGCCATTCTCATCAAAGTATTTCTTGGTCACTCTTCCCTTAAGCCAGACGACGTCAGAGAGGTACACGAACCGTCGATACTCCGCGTAGCAGGTCTTCACCCAGCCTTCATCCCCCACCCAGTTGGTCAAATGCTGGATCAACCACTGCTGGCGCTGTGTACCCACGTCATACATATATGGGACTCCGGCGCTCTTTGCGGCATCCAGGTTATAATGAACAGCAAAGGTGGGTTCATGCGCACCCGTATTTGGATCTCGAAAAGCCCAACCGGGATGTTTCCTGTAGTCGCGTAAGGCTGCCCCAAGCGTCTTCAACGTTACAGGGCATGAACCGATACAGTAGGCGATCATATCGCTGATCCCCAGTGGCCCTTTTACCAAAGGGGGTATTTCTTCTCCCTCAGTGACGTCTTCCCAATACCGAACTTTATCTCCCCTGATATCTTCTTCCAGCACCTGTCTTTCTATTTCCTCCAGCTCCTCAGCCGTCCAAGGGTGAGGGAGTATGATGTCAGAATACTTCCCCTTTTCTCTGGCTGCCCTTCTCTCGGCCCTGACGCTCCAGGCCTTTGCATTAGCAACCAATTCTCCCCTTTGATTGAAATAATTATCATCATAGTGGACAATGATAATTTTTTCGGCAAACTTGCTCTCTTTCTCATCAAAATGAGTAAAGGTGAGCTCTGGTGTAATGGTATCCCCTTCAAAGATTGGTTTGTAAACGGTCCAATCATTTCCTGAATGGAAGGCATGCACGCCCTTTAATCCCTGTGGAATCCACGTTGGGAACACACTATATAGCCAGGAAAATGGCGCAATCAACCTCTTATATCTTGTATTCCTTGCATAATTTTCATCTCTGAAGAGAGGATTCACATCACCAACTCCGTCAACAAAATGCCTGATGGCATCCTTTGATGCCAACGTATTAAAAGGTGTGATCCTCAGTTTTTTCCCGAGGCGACTTCCCAACTCCGCCAGTCCCTCTTTCGTAATCCTACCTTCGCTCAAAGACGACTTCCCCTTTTCGACAGCAGTCACTGCCATGGACACCTCCTTCTACTGGAAATCCTTAACGAGTTCTACCAAATGCCAGAAGTCATCTGCGATCTTTGCCCCGGCTTTCTTAAGGACTTCAATCTTACGTACCGCTGAACCTCCCCCCTGTGATATGATGGCACCAGCATGACCCATCCGCTTTCCAGCAGGAGCTGTTGTCCCCACAACCATACATATGACTGGTTTATCCATACGCTTGATATATTCGGCCGCTGCTTCCTCCGTGTTGCCTCCTATTTCTCCCAGCAGAACGAGTGCCTTGGTCTCTTCGTCTTCTTCAAAAAGGCTCAAATAATCAACCTGACTCTTTCCGCTAACAAGATCACCACCGATCCCACAGCAGGTTGAAATCCCAATACCATTCTCTGACAAAAAACGAAGGCTCTCAATGGCAAGCGTGCCGCTTCTTGAAACAATGCCTACCCCTCCCGGCCGGATCTTTGCCGCCGGCAAGAACCCCACCAACGCCTTGCCGGGACTCACGATTCCGGGCGTATTGGGTCCAATGACCCAAACGTCAAGTTGCACGGCAAGTTCCACAATCTTCATTGTGTCATGAAGGGGAACATTTTCGGT
>CAZTAS010000496.1:0-2163 GCA_964611635.1 uncultured Thermodesulfobacteriota bacterium | reverse complement strand
AGTATGAGGAAATGCCCCTCTTTGAATTTACACAAAAAGATTGACATTACCCAATCCCGTTTTGGTATTGTAATATTTATTTTATTGTGCAAATTTACTTTTGAGAAAAAAGCGTATTCCCTTTTAGACCTGGAGTTGCTGAAAAACAACGAAAGGAGAATGCGCCATGATTGAGGTGAGCATCAACGCAGCAGAAATTAGAGCGTTTATCAAGGACAACTCTGAGGTTACAGGAAAGATTTTTGAAATGATGCGGTTTAATGTCCAGCAGGCCGTTGGTCGCTATTTGAGCCTTTTGATGGAATCAGAGTTGATCTTCATATTGAGCCGAGAGCGCTATGAAAGGGACAAAGAGGCTGTTTATTGCCGCTGAGAAGTTTAAGAATTCGGTGATACCCAAAAGCAAACAATATGAGGAGGCGATCCGATAGTATCTTTCCATTATGTTCCTCTCTGGAGCTAGCACAAGGAACTTATCTTTGATATCGTCCCGTTTAATTGGAAAGTCCATCAGCCATGCGATACAGCGCTGCCAGGTCCATGTAACTAAAAATGTGCTGTGCAAGGTGCCAAAGAAGTTGAAGAAGACGGTGGCAGATAAGGTGCTAATCATCTTCTACGCTTCCTCCAACCAGAAGGCAATGCAGCTCTTCGAAGCATTCAAACAGTAATGGGGAAAGGAGATTCCTTCGGCTATCAAAAGCTTGGAGAATTCCATGGAGTCATGTTAGACTTTTTTCTCGTTCCTCCAGGAAGAATGGATTTCTCTTCAGACGACCAATATCATTAAAGGCTCAATAAGAAATTTAGGCGAAGGACAAAGTCTATGGAGATTGTGGCTGGAGAGAATTCGTGTTATAGACTTTTTGCCTTTATATGCTTAAAAATAAAATTACACTGGTGAGCAAATCCGGTCGGAAAGGTGAGCGCTAATCTGTCCTTCTTCAAAGAAACTGCTCAAAAGGAATTTACAAAAATTATTGACAGCACCACGTCGGGTAGATTTGGAAATTACTTAATGCGAATTAAATAAAAAATGAATCCACTTTTATTGGCATTTTTTCTCATAGATCTTCCGGGTTACTCAAATAGCCCCCATTAATCCATGGCCCAGAAAAGAGAGGAGGAAACGGAAGATGAAGCACATCCTGATGATGCGAGGAGCAAAGATCTTGGTCGATGTGTGTACGAAGGTCAAAGCCGGAGAGAATGTCCTGATCGTCACGGACATGGAAAAAGTGGAGATTGCCGAGGTAGTGGCGGCAGCGGCCAATGAGCGCGGCGGAGAAGTGACCATTGCCATTATTACTCCAAGGAAAGCTGATAGTGAAGAACCTCCCCCTCCTGTAGCCGAGGCTATGAAAAAATCAGAGGTGGTCTTTACCCCGGTCTTGAAATCTATCACACACACCCAGGCAGTCAAGAATGCCGCGGCGGCCGGGGCCAGAATTCTGGTCATGACCCATTTCACTGATGACATCATGATTTCAGGGGGGATCGAGGCTGATTTCGAGGCGCAGAAACCCATCTGCCAGAATGTGGCCCGGCTCCTCGAGCAGGGTAAACGTCTGCATCTTACAACCCAAGCGGCCACGGACCTTACTGCTAACATCGAGGGTAGACGGGGAAACTCTCTGTATTGCATCGTTGAGCCAGGAGAGTTTTCTACAGTCCCTACCATTGAAGCAAACGTTTCACCGGTGGAGGGGTCTGCTGAGGGAGTCATTGTGGCTGATGCCAGCATTCCCTATATCGGAATCGGCCTCTTGCGGGAACCAGTTACCCTAACGGTCAAAAAAGGAATGATTACATCTATCGACGGCGGAGAACAAGCCAGAGTCCTGGCAGAAAATCTGAAAAGCTTCGGGGATCCCAACGTTTACAATATCGCCGAAGTTGGCATCGGACTTAACCCCAAGTCCAAAATGACCGGAATCATGCTCGATGATGAGGGAGTTTTCGGCTCTGTCCATATCGGCATCGGAACGAACATCACGCTGGGGGGGACTATCAAGACCGCCTGCCACTATGACTTGCTACAGTGGAGGGGCACAATAGAAGTAGACGGCCGATTGATTTTGGAGAATGGTCAGCTTATGATTTAAGGATCATCACAATAATGGTTACTTGCTTTTTTATAGATAAAATTTGAACTTTCTTTTT
>CAZTAS010000495.1:0-2223 GCA_964611635.1 uncultured Thermodesulfobacteriota bacterium | reverse complement strand
CGTGCTGTACCACTCAAAAAATGTTACTCTGATTTATACAAGTAAGCACTAGATAATAATTTTATCCATTGTAATAGGAGGATGAAGTCATGAAAAAACTCGGCGCAATGATTGTGCTGATTTTTGTTTTGATTGCAATTTTTTCTGCCACGTCTGCCAATTCAAAGAACTCAACACAGACCATCAAAGTTAATGACGTCTCGTTTACTATGGTCTTTATCCCCGATGGAGAATTCATTATGGGGAGTCCTGAAGGCGAAGGGCGAGATAGGGAGCATCCACAGC
Source organism: uncultured Thermodesulfobacteriota bacterium (assembly GCA_964611635.1). Lineage (GTDB taxonomy): Bacteria > Desulfobacterota > JAFDED01 > JAFDED01 > JAFDED01 > JAFDED01. The sequence goes on along the minus strand of CAZTAS010000495.1, from coordinate 1,938 downwards.
ATCTTGTAAAAATAACCAGCGGCTTCTGGATGGGACAAACTGAAGTGACACAGGCTCTATGGCAGGCTGTTATGGGTAGCAATCCCTCTTATTTCTCGGATTGCGATCAATGCCCTGTTGAGAAGGTAAACTGGAAAGATTGCCAGGATTTCTTGAGCAAGCTCAATAGTCTCAAGGGAAGTAGTTTCCGCCTTCCAACAGCGGCCGAGTGGGAGTATGCGTGCAGAGCGGGAACAACAACCGCTTATAGCTTCGGCAATGATCCTTCAGTGCTTGGCGATTATGCATGGTTCTGGAACAATAGTAGTAATAAGACTCATCCTGTGGCACAGAAGCAGCCCAATCCGTGGGGCTTGTGCGACATGCACGGCAACGTCTGGGAGTGGTGCCAAGACTATCATGACTATTACGGTCCTAACTATTACAGCCAAGGTCCTGTTGATGATCCCAGAAATGATACAGAATCACGTTATCGTGTGTTGCGTGGCGGCTCCTACGTCAACAACCAGTTCATCCTCCGATCCGCTTTTCGCTTCGGGGACTTCCCGGATTGCTACCACGACAACATCGGTCTTCGTCTCGCCCATCCCATGGGTCTTCCGGAAGCCCCGGATTCGGACGGTGATGGAGTCACTGATGACCTTGATAAGTGCCCGGGCACTCCTCATGGTGTACAAGTGGATGAAAGGGGATGCCCCATTGATTCTGATGGTGATGGTGTTCCGGATTACAAGGATCAATGTCCGGGAACCCCAAAAGGAGTCGAGGTGGACGCAAAGGGATGTCCTCTGGACTCAGATGGCGATGGAGTGCCTGATTATCGGGATCAATGCCCCAATACCCCCAAAGGTGTGAAGGTCGACAGTGTGGGCTGCCCACTGGACACAGATAAAGACGGCGTCTATGATTACAAAGATAAATGCCCCGGAACACCAATGGGAGTTAAGGTGGATAAGAGGGGATGCTGGGTGATTGGAGACGTTAAATTCGATTTCGATAAATGGGATATCAAACGTATGTTCTATCCTGTCCTGGACGAAGTCCTGACAGCTTTGAAGAAAAATCCCAACCTGAAAGTGGAGATTCAAGGCCATGCGGACAGCACCGGAACCGTCCAGTATAATCAGAGTCTTTCAGAAAAACGAGCCAAGGCGGTGATGGAATATCTCGTGAAAAAAGGCATCGAGAAAGAGCGGCTTTTTACAGTTGGATACGGTTTGAAAAGGCCAATAGCCTCCAACGCAACCAAAGAAGGTCGGGCCCGGAACCGAAGGGTTGAATTTAGGCGGATTCCTTAGATAATGAACTGACGTTCAGGAAATTATCAGTCAAGTTTAAGGGGGATGGGCAGCATGGTGCTCAGCCCCCTTTTTTAATCCAGATTTTGCATTAGGGTCAGGAAATAATATTGAAGAGGGAGTATAAGTAAATAAAAATGCTACTTGTTGAGAGATCTTACCAGCTCAAAACAAGGAGCATTTTTTTATATATTTATCCCATTTGTTCAACGGTATTTTCAATTTTCCAGGGACACCATATTTATTTCTTTACTTTGAGTAGTGGGTTTGGTAGAGATCGGGCATGGCGAGGATGGCAAGGGCAGTGGCGCCAGGCATTCCGCATCACATCAGCCAGCGGGAAAATAGTTGCCAGGAGACCTTCTTCTGTGAGGAGGATTATTGGGCTTTTCTGGAAAGCATGGCCGAGTGGTGCGAAGGCTGAAACCGGGGCGAAAAGCGAGGCAGAAGAAAGAACAGTTATGCTGTTTCCGGAATTGCGGAATTGCCGGAATTCCCCTGCGATATGCGGTTGCGGAGTCCCCTTTTGCATTTTTTCTTGAAATGCTTATTTTTTTAGCATAGATTGGATATATATCTTCGGCTTGAGTTTGGGATCGGTAAGTTAACGGATCGGTGAAAAGGGCCATGTGGTGCGCAC
>CAZTAS010000494.1:0-2230 GCA_964611635.1 uncultured Thermodesulfobacteriota bacterium | reverse complement strand
AGGGTTTAACCTCTTTAGCGATGATGACCAGATGCTCTTTGAGTCAATAGCCAGTAGAGAATTCAACATCAGTGGTTTCCAGAACAAAAACCTGCGCACCAAGCTCTCAGGCAAAACCAGCGCTCAGGTTTCTCGGATATTGAAACGTCTTGGGGTCCATGGAATGATAAAAAGCATCGGCCATACGTACAAATATTACTTTACAAAACTTGGCTGCCAGGTCATAGCAACCGGGCTGAAACTTAAAGAACTTGTAATCATACCTGATCTCGCAGCACATCTTCCGGCATGAAAGAGCATATTTTCTGCCAGAAAAAACACGAATTTCATAATTAACGATCTAATATGAGTCTTTTGAGGACCTGGTATCCTCTGTTTTTAAAAGATCGCGACGCTGAAAGTCTAAAAAAATACTTTCACTATGTCATCTTAATTAAGGCGTTTACTATAGTGGGCGCCCTATTACGCAAAATCCTCCCCAACTGAATAAGAAACCAGGTGCTTCATGGATAAGATTATATCTTGAAAAAGAAGAGAATTACTATCGAATAGAGCGAGGCTACGGCAGTTTCTCACGATGCATTTCTCATCCCTGTGAATCATAAAAAATAGGAATAAAGGCAATCCAGGACGAATGGGGGGCCCCATTGTGTCCTCAGTTCTCACGGATTTTTATGTGACTATCTAAATTGCCTTTTCAAAGGCATATCGGAACCGATAGTTCCGATAATTAATGACCAAAATTCATTAAACTTTAAATATCAATAGGTTATAACATTGGCATGGCCATTGCTTTAGGAATTTGTAGTGTGTTGAAATGAAGAACAAAATAACGAGGAGGTCAAAAATGCACTGGAAATTTTGGCAAAAGGCAACACAAATAGAGACGCCAAAAGCAAATGAAAAAAAATTGCCCGGGCCAAAGAGTATAAATGATTTGGTGGGGAGACATTTGGTAATAGAGTTTGGCAAGAACCCTGACTGGGTCTGGAATCTGAAAAATGTGCTGCGGCAAAGGCCGGAGGCGGAGTCCTCCTTCGATGTGCGGGTTTTTAATCAGGCCGAGGCAGCAGAAAAGAAAGTAGACGTCAAGAACTATCTCACTCTGGACGACCACCCGGATTTGATACTATTCGAAGGATGGTTTGACAAAAAATCTCAAAAGGTCGAATTACAAGAGCGAAGTAAAACGAAGGCCGCTTAGTATTACTTCGTTAAGTAGCTTGTATTTTATTTTGATTCCTTTATCATGTTTTCATGATGACACCGAAGGAGCTTAAAGCGGTACGGAAGCGCGCGGAGAGGTTCCTTACAGACCTCACCATGCTCATGGGACGGAGCGAGAGACGGCACTGGGCCGAGGTATATATTTGGGGGCTTCTTCTCGATTCCCCTGTCAGAAAGACCGCCACGGGTATGGCACTTTCCATGGAGGATACAAACGAGCAGGCTCTCCAGCATATGCTCTTGGCAAGTTCATGGAAGCAAGACGCGGTGCGCCAAGCCTTGGCGGTCGAATGAGCCGGAAGATCAATACCGGGGGCGGGGCCTTGATCCTGGTTGCGTTTCAGGAGGTTTAACGCCAACTTCTTAGTGGCTGTTCTCATGGACAAGACCTGCGCGCAGGCCTTCTCAACAGCCTCAAGACCATACAGTTGAACAGCACTAAAAATAACAACAAACTGGCGATCCCAGTCCCTGCAACATCCCTGCAAACTCTCAAGGATTCCTTTTATGGCTTCTGGTAGATTCCAGTCCTTTAAGGGCTACTATTGCGCAAAGTCCCAGGCCTACGTTCCAGAGAAGGCAGGTAATGCCAGGGATTAAAAAGCGTCTTTTCACGGCCAAACTGCCGTTTATGCTTTCCAACCACTTGGCCATTGCTTACAATCACAATCCGGCCAGCATATACCCTTAACTGAACATTCCTTCCCACCTGGCTGCAATTAATGCTGTAACGATTCCGGTCAAAGGTGACCAGGGAACTGGGTGTTACCCGGGCCGGACGATCAGCGTAACTATCAAAAGCAGAAGGAAGTTTCATCAGGTAGGGCCTCTCAACTTCATAGACGTCCCAGACGGCCTTATCGATGATGGTTGGATGGTTGTGAGTCTTTGCCCTGGCAATAAGCTGGCTCCTCAGGTGTGCGTTGAGTTCCGCAAAATCCCTAGCCTTAGCCCAAGTTTACCATAGCATAAAATAAATTTCTATTATTACAAGCAGTTAACT
>CAZTAS010000493.1:0-2294 GCA_964611635.1 uncultured Thermodesulfobacteriota bacterium | reverse complement strand
TATTTCATTATATCATATCGATATGGCTTGTTTGAAGCACCTTTTATGTTCTATGTTAAATTACTCTCCAATCCTTAATTACGACACAGTCTCCAAGGGGAGAGGGAGACATTATAAATCCCTTTCCCCTTGAGGGAAAGGGTCAGGGTGAGGGGGGAGAAGGCATACGGAATAATTACTTGTATGACTGCAACTTCGTATAAAATGGTATTTCCCCAAAGCGGGATTGACTGAATTACTTGGCCATCCGATGAATGGCTCTATTCCTTACAAGAAGCGATTTATAAGAATCTCTGGTGGCCAATGTTTCCAGATTCTTGTAAACGTTGGGCTCCATCAATTCTTGATAAGGCCGAGAAAAAAGGCTAATTCATAGCTGAAGCATTAAACTTTAGCACTAGAAAGGAAACTATGGTGTCCGGGATAAATTTTGAAAAAACCAAGTATCAACTCAATAATGGACAACCGCAAGGCAGTGTGAATGTTGCGCCCGTTATGTCCGGAGCAAGATTCATCGCCGAAACGTTTAAAGGCTATGGTGTAACACATGTCTTTTTTGTAGACGCTATTCTGAGGCGAGCTCTTGTAGAGATGGAAACTCTGGGAATACGCCGGGTGCTGACTCATTCAGAAAAAACAGCGGCTTACATGGCGGATGGATATGCCAGAGTCAGCCGCAGGCCTGGAGTGTGTATGGGTCAATCGGTGGGGGCCGCCAATTTGGCCTCTGGGCTTCAGGATCCGTACCTGGCTTGTTCACCTGTGATCTCCATAACGGGACAAAGGGATCCGCTTTCCCGGTATCGCCACGCCTACCAGGAAATTCTCCACGGTCCCATGTTTGATCAGGTTACTAAATATAATGTAAGCATTGAAACGATAGAACAGCTTCCCTATCTGCTCCGTCAGGCTTTCCGCGAAGCAACATCAGGAACTCCCGGCCCAGTGCACTTGGACGTGACAAACCATAGAGGAGAAATTCTTGATATAGCCGAGGCGAATTTGGAAGTGATTATTGAAGAGCCCTTTACTCACTACCCTTCAAACCGGCCAGAGCCCGAGGCAAAGCGTGTAGAAGATGCAACCCGGGTTTTGCAGGCCGCGGAGCGACCCGTGATTGTCGCAGGTGGAGGTGCGACAGCTTCCTCGGCGGGCCCTGAGATTGTAGAACTGGGCGAGAAGCTGTCTATACCTGTAGCTACCTCTCTGAATGGGAAAGGAACAATTCTGGAAAATCACCCCCTTAACGTTGGTGTGGTGGGTACTTATTCCCGCTGGTGTGCCAACCGGGTGGTTTCAGAGGCTGATCTGGTGGTGTTTATCGGGAGCCATGCCGGATTCCAGGTCACGAATGAATGGAAAGTGCCTCGACCTGGTACACCGGTAATACAGATAGATATCAATCCCTCAGAACTGGGCAGAAACTATCCAAACACCGTGGCACTGATGGGAGATGCCAAAGTGACCGTCCGCAGACTTATAGAATCCCTTGCCCCCGGGGCCACTAAGCCTCAATGGGCTCAGAGGGCTCGACAATTGGTCCAAGAATGGCGGGATGAGTTGGAACCTTTGCGTAACTCCGATTCTTCACCCATACGTCCGGAAAGACTATGCAAAGAGCTCACCAATGTGCTTCCGGAGAACGCCGTCTTGTTGGCAGACACTGGCTTCGCTGGCATCTGGACAGGTACCATGGTGTATCTGACCCATCCCGGACAGAGTTATATTCGGTGCGCCGGTTCCCTGGGTTGGGGTTTTCCTGCGTCTCTGGGGACGAAATGCGCGGCACCTGAGAGGCCAGTGGTGTGTTTCACTGGAGACGGAGGATTCTGGTATCACCTTGGCGAGCTTGAGACTGCAAGTCGGTGCGGCATAAAAACAATTACTGTGGTGAACAACAACCACTGCCTGAGACAGTGTGTGGAACCCGTACATCGGGTTTATGGGGAGACGCCGGGCAAAAGAGAGGAATTTTATAATTTCCGAGAGGTCAACTTCGCCAATATTGCAAAAGAAATGGGATGCTTGGGTATTCGGGTGGAGCGCCCGGAAGAAATATATAAAGCCCTGAAAACGGCTCTGGAGGCCGATGCACCGGTCGTTGTTGACGTTGTCACTGATGTGAAATGTAGAGCGCCATCCCCATGGTCACCGTTCTAAAATTATTGGGGAGTAATTACGCGTGCTGCATTAGGATGAGTGCATCGCTCGTTGGAGTGCTTTCAATTTTTTCCAGCTTGCTTAACCCTACAACGTCATTTAATAGATAATACACCTTTTTCCCATTTCCTTTT
>CAZTAS010000492.1:0-2297 GCA_964611635.1 uncultured Thermodesulfobacteriota bacterium | reverse complement strand
TGACCCTTTTAGGGTCATCCACAAGCCACCCCTTTTAGGGGTGGTAGTTGACTTTCATCATGCCAACAAACTTTTCTGCAGTGAATCGCGTGAAGTTGGAGAGGGCTGCGGAAATGTGCCCGATCAAACCCAGTTTTCATCCAGACATTACGATTTCTGCCCGCTTCAATTATCCGGATTAAATAGCCAGAAAAAGTTCTCGCCTAGTGAATGTTACCTGACCAGTCGGACCGCTAGACGTCAACAAGCCACTTTTGGGAGCGTCCACTATGTCGTTGTCTGTTGGCTGAAGGTCTGGGTAATCTAGAAGCTCATGAACGGCTCGTTGACGACTCCAAAAGTTTCTCGACCCTCCTCGGCGTTTTGATGGTAGAGTCTGGTCCGGTTCTTCCGGGCGCAAGATTGATATCTTCAACGCCATCGATCAGGGTTTCAAGATGAATTCAATACGGAACACTAAAGCCTGATTCTGTTGATTTACGATTGAAGCATTCATTTTTCATTGGAAGCGAATTTATGAATAGCAGGAAGGAAGAGTTAAAAAGGGGATTGTAGCTTCCACCTACAACTATTCAGATGTACCAAGGCTCACAGATTGACGATTACTGATTGAACTATGCGCAATGGTCTGAATGAGAGGGCACAAATTTATGCACTTCGACCACTTGAATGTATTAATATCCCATCTAAACTTTTTATGGCTGTTGAAAATACCAGATATATAGCAGCCATCATAACCGCAAGGCAACAACAGCGATCCATGGTATCGACCGCCAACTTGCCCTTCATAGATGACCTGCTTGTGCGCAGCTCGAATTTCCTCATCCTGCGGGGAGGGCAAGCTACCCTCGATAATCATGACTATAAATTAGGCATTTTTCATCCGCGACAATGGTGAGCAATCCGGCTAATCCCCGTGAAAAGATTCTTGCAAATCTTCGTGGAGCTGTTCACAGCAAGGGATGCTCATGCATGGCTTTGAGCCGTCCCCACCTGCGCTCCACCTCCTGCTCAAAGGCCTTTAGAATAGGCTGGTGCTCTGGCTTCAGCAAATGACGGCTCTTCCCCATCATTTCCAGCCATTGGGAAGCCTGTATCCTGCGTTTTCTCTCATCTGGATCGTAGGTAATAGTGGTTATTCCATTTTCTACTTCGTATACCGGAAAGAAACAGCAGTCTACAGCGGCCCGTGCCACTTCTGTCCCCAGCTTCTCGTTGTAACGCCAGCTCAAAGGGCAGACACTGAGCACCTTGCCATAAGCCGTCCCTCTATTCAGTGCATACCACTGGGCCTTGGCGGCTTTTTGAACAAGATCCAGCCCCAGTCCTTCTACACTAGTAAACACATAAGGTATGTGAGTTGCTGCCATAATCTGGGCAGTATCCTTGTGATGAAACCATTTTCCTACCTCAGCTGGCCCCACATGGCTGGTGGAGGTGTAATGCCCCATGGGTGTCGCATAGCTGAGCTGATTGCCTGTGTTCTGGTAACCCTGGTTGTCATATTCCAAGATGATAATTGGATGACCACGCAAGGCAGTCCCAATGCTCGAGCCCATCCCTATATCCATACCTCCATCCCCACTTACCATGATGATGGTTATCTTCCGCTCTTCGGGAATTTCTCCTCGTGCCTTCTTCTCGCGAAAAATTTCAACTACTCCCGAAAGGGTTGCCGCGCCATTCTGGAAGAGGTTGTGTATGTATGTAGCTCTGTGGGAGCTATAAGGAAAACCTGTGGTTACAACCATGCCGCACCCTGTCTGAAAAAGGAGCACAACGTGCCCTTGAATACCCATCAGGAATTGTTTGAGGCTGGGAAAGATCCCGCAGCCTGGGCATGCACCGTGTCCTGGAGCTATCCGGTCAGGCATCTCCATAAGCTGGCGTCGGCTTCCCACGCTAACCCTGACTTTGCCCGCCTTCTCGTCCCATTCTGCTCGAACGATGTCTGGTGAGGACTCCCCCTTTGAGATAGGGGGACGGGGAGCTTCGATTTTGATCCCGGCTACCCCGGGGGTGGCTCCCAAATAGTCGAAAAGTACACGGACACGCCCGCGCTCCCTGGTATCTAAGACCTCCATGAATAAACGCTGTGCATCTTCTGTTGTGAAGTCCTTCCCTCCCAGTCCGTACACTCGAGCCAGGCAGAGGGTGGTATTTTTCGGGTCATCTTTGAGCGCTGCTTTCACCTCTAAAGCCATATTCCCACTATGGGCGCCATAGGAGTCTGCTCGGTCAGCTATCAACCCAGATTTTGCATTTGGGCATGAAAATACTGTTGAACAAAGGGGATA
>CAZTAS010000491.1:0-2301 GCA_964611635.1 uncultured Thermodesulfobacteriota bacterium | reverse complement strand
TTCTTAACATAAAATGTATCAATTTTCCAAAATCTTTTTCTTGAAATCTATAGCTCTTTTTCATCCGGCCACCTTCCTCTACCTGAGGACCGTGCATGCAGTCGCTTTGCCACAGATCATTGGGCAGTTCTGCTTCAAACTTGCGCCTGTCCCGCGGGGTTGCCGCCGTTGGACTCATCAGGTCGCGACGGTGAAAGAGGCGGTAAACGGTGGACAGGCTCAGTTCCTTGCCGGGCAAGACCAGCCCCCTTTTATGCGCGATCTTGATCAGCTCGGGAACCGGCATCTTGGGCAACTCCTGCCTGAGCTGGATCAGCGCAAGGGAGGTTTCCTCATCCAGGCCCCGGCTCACTCCCCGATCTGAACGATCCGTGGGATAGAGGGACTCCAGCTTCCCGTTGCTCTCTTTGTAACGTTGGATCCACCGCAAGATCGTAGTTCGGCTCAGCCGGGTTCTGGAGGAATGGGGAATCATCCACTTCCTCTCACACTTCTCCCTTAGCAACCTCTGCTGCTCTCCTCGCTCAAGACACACTGCGCCGACAAAATCGTGGATTACCCCAAAACGAAAAACCGCCACCTCCCTTTTTTGCTCTTCGTTCATGGATGCACCCTCCTTTTTGTGGTTTTACCCTCCTTACAGCCTTACATAGCCCTTTGGAAGGACACTCTTCGGTAGGGTGCATCAAAATCAAAAAGCATCTCATACTATATGGACCGGCTCACCGGGTTGATCCCCTGCACGAGGAGATGATCAAAGGCAGCCATCAGACCCCCTGTCCAGCTCTTCCCCAGGTAGGCTTCCGCTTTCCTCCTCAGAGCCCTCATCCAGTGTCCCTGCCGGGATCGGGATAGATTCGGAGGCCAGCGCCCTTTCTTCAACCGCTCAGACAAACTCAAGCGGATAGACTCGATCGAGGCTTGAAAGCGACTCAGATGCCCCTGAGGCCGTAACCTCATCACACATCCACACACAGGACATCGATATCGCCGAAGCCAGACCCCTTCACCCAGCTCGTCAAAATAGGCCTGCACAAAACCATGTCCCCATACCCCTGAAATCCTGCACCGCGGACACACCTCAGGTCTCGGCCATGGGTAGGCCTTGCCAAAGAAAAAAATCCCCTTGATTCTTACCGCTACAAACAGTATCAAAATCCTTGTCTCTTGGGGGCTTACCCAAGCCCCGTTATCTTTAAGGGCGGTCGATCCCTACAATCCTACCGCCCTTCTCTTCTCTAAATAAAAAGGGCCTCTACCATGAGGCCCTTTTATTCCGACAATCCTTTCCCCTTTGTCAATCTATTGTGAAAATCTACTCCCTCTTCCTTCCCATTTATTCTAAAAATCTACACTTTTATATGGTGCGCTAGGCATTATGGACAAACGTGGATGTAAATCCTTTCGGAAATCAACCTAATTCAATTTATTTCCATAGTGATTTGCTAGATACCCTCCTAGATATTGGCCAAAGTCGAGTTATATACAGACGCTTGATTGTTGATTACGTTGTCAACTCGTCTCGAATAACGAGAATGCCCTCCGTTTATAATGAGGTATCTCTTATTTGACGTTTTAGTATTAATCACGCTTATCCTTTGTTAAAAATAAAATAAGTAAATAATATAAATATTTTACTAACTTAATAATTATTAATATTGGCTTAAATAAATTGGTTTTAGTAAGCACCATAATTCGAAAACCAAACCAAAAATCATATAAAACAGCAAGCTTGAAATCGCTAATATATTTAACTGCAAAATACAGTAAGCTTAAACCTGCTGAATCATCCCAGATACTTTTCTTACGGCAACCCCCTGAAGATAAGTTTAGATGAATGATGGTTGCTTCTGGATCATATACTATCTTATATCCTGACTTAAACAGTCGTATAGCCATATCAGTTTCTTCTCTTAGGGCGACTCCGGGGTAGTTTTCATCATACATGCCAACTTCTATAGCATCTTTGACTTTTATGGAATGATTTCCTCCCTGAATATGTGCAATACCTTCAAGTCTATCCATTGCTTCATTGTTGAAAAAACGGTAATCAAATATGGATCCAAATGTATTTTTCGTCTTTTTATCATTTGTATACCCTTCAATTCGACCGGTTACGGCCGTTAGGTTTTTATCATTAATGTAATTATTATAGTGTTTCGAGACAAAATCCGAATTAATTTGAATATCATCATCTATAAATATAATTATATCTGAGTTTGTTTCTCTTAAGGCTCTGTTTCTTGGGTACTGTCAAGTTTTTTGTGTGAAATTTTCTTCTGCCAATTCCTTGAAGAATGG
>CAZTAS010000490.1:0-2303 GCA_964611635.1 uncultured Thermodesulfobacteriota bacterium | reverse complement strand
GCAAACAAGATGGTAACTAACAACAATGCTAGCGAGATTAGAAAAAACTTTTTCACCTCTAATGTTCTCCTTTGCTTAAGGTTTCAAGCCATGAATTCATTATCCAAATTCTTTCCTCACATACCGGTGCCTCCTCTAAAATAGTATATTTGCGGCAAGTATTTTATTAACTCACCCAGGAATGTTGAAATCTTTTAGAGATTAATACTCCATATTTGAAATGTCAATAAGTTATACCTTGGTGTGCCTGTCATTTTGGTTGCGTCAAGCAGGGCTTGGGCTTTACACCCAAGCCCTGCTTGATTTATTCATACCCGGTTTAGTAAGGCATGGGGAATATGTACTTAGCCGTCGGCACCAAGAAGTCGTTATAGGAAAAGACTGTCGGCGATTCCCATACATACGGTTTATCAGTCTTCTGCCACTGGCCCCATGCCACTGGCCATCGCCAAAACTGTGTCCCTTTTTCCCACGTAGCACGCCCATTCATCGTCATCATATCGGTTGCAAGTAAAGCTTTAACAACCGCATCTCCGTTAAGCGTGCCCGCTCTCTCAATGGCATCAAATAGTACTTGCGCTGTCGCATATTCATAGCCTATACCCTGGGCCAATGGTTGCCCTGTCTTTTCACGAAATCTTTGAAAGAGCGATTCTGGGGTTGTATCACCAATACCAACGCCTTTAACTTGTGGGTTCCAAAACTCTTCCATACCGACACCGTTCGGTAGGTCACCGCCCCAGGCCTGTACATCATTATAGTAACCTCCTGCCCTGGTAGCGGAAACGAACTTAGGCTTGAAGCCCAGCGTATGACATTGCTTCCATAACATCCCATAATGGGGCCCGGGACAATTGCCCCACATTATTTCACAACCTGCCTTCATCCACTCCTTTATTAGGGGCGAGAAGTCAGTAGTATCCCCTGGGAATATGCCAAATTGCTTATCGGCACCATAACAATCATAACCTGCCTCTTTTGCCGCTTCAGTAAATGTCATGTACCAAGCTCTGCCGTCGGCGTCATCAAGGGCAAAGCAAGCTATTTTTTTGTTGGTCTGCTCAGCGTAAGCATTCAGCACACCCATCATTGTAGGCCACATCAGATATCCATCGTTGCCATACCGCCAGTCTCCCGGTTCAGGCGGGGTGGCTATAGCAAAACCAGTCCCAAAGGTGTATTTCCACTCTGCCCCAGCCGACTGCTTCATCCCCATCCAGGATTCAAAAGGACCAATTCCGATAACGGCTGGTATCTTATACTTGTCAGCCATCACCGCCGTACCCTGGCGCATAGTTGGCACCTCCAGACCACACCCAATAAAGTTTATCTTGTCGCTGAGAATCAGGTCTTCGGTAAGAGGCGCTACCTTATTCACGTCACTCTCGCAATCGCGGGTTATCCATCTGACGGGCAATTTTTTATCATACTCTTTTACATATATGCCACCCTGTTTGTTGATATCCTCGACAGCCGCTTCCACCCCAAATTTGTTAATACCGAAAGTGGCATACATACCCGTATAGGACACAGCATCACCTATACGAATTTCCGTGGGAATTTCTGATGGCGCTGTTGTTGGCGATGGTGTCGGACAGCCGATAGCAAACAAGATGGTAACTAACAACAATGCTAGCGAGATTAGAAAAAACTTTTTCAAGTGTTTCCCTCCTTTAGACTGTATTAGGCCTTGTTATATAAAATTTAATATCCCTTCTCACCTCCGTAATAGTATATTTGCGGCAAGTATTTTATTAACTCACCCAGGAATGTTGAATGCTTGCTGAAGATTAACACAGTTTTTCCGTAGTGTCAATAAAATAAACGAGAAGATTGCTCTAAAAGTTCTGTCTATTGAATGACTCGGGGAGCCAGCTATTTCTCCATTTCCTCGTTTTTTAACTTTCCTTTTTCTTTCTCCGTTTGAGCCATAGCTATACCTGTGCTATAATTTCCTCACAAGGATAAAGGGCTATGTGGGACAGATTAGAGCAAATAGAGAGGCATTATGAAGAGCTAAGCCGGCAGATAGCCAGGACGGAGATAGCCACCGACCCCAAGCAACTTCAGAAACTGGCTCAGGAAAAGGCAAGCCTCGAAGACCTGGTAATCAAGTATCGGGCCTACAAGGCAACCGCCCGGGAGCTGGAGGAAACAAGGGCGATGCTAGCCGGCAGACTGGATGAAGGCATGAGTGCCCTGGTCAAGCAAGAGATAGAGAACCTGGAGGTAAAGCTGGAGCGCCAGCTTGAAGGGCTTAAAACTGCCCTGACGCCCAAAGACGCCAGTGATGAGAAGGACAT
>CAZTAS010000489.1:0-2307 GCA_964611635.1 uncultured Thermodesulfobacteriota bacterium | reverse complement strand
ACTTGACGCCTATGGCGCTTGCTGCAACGTCACCATGTCATCGAAACCTTTCCCCGCACCGGGAAACGAGGCAGGCCCAGGCGTCCCAAAGTAGTAGCCTGCCCAACTTTGCGTTACGGACAGGTGATAAAGAAACGGAATGAAAAACGATGCGTAATTGGCGTTTTCAAAGGGGCGATCTTTGGGGATGTCCCCTTGCAATGGATTCAAACGGTGTGCATCGAACGGCACAACTTGAATCTGCGACACGAGAACCGACGCTTGACCCGTAAGACGATTGGCTTTTCCAAAAAGGCCGTCTGGCTCGAAAGGCAGATGCACTTGTATCAGGCCAACTACAATTGGGTGCGCCCTCATCGTGGTCTTGCCCAAGGCGTCATCAGCGCGAGTGTTCATCGATGGCTTCGCCGAACACCTGCTATTGCTGCTGGCCTGACCGATCATATTTGGACGCTCCGAGAACTTATGTGTTTTAAATTAATTATCAACGAATAGAGGGTCATACCCAATATTTATGTGTTAATAATAATTAGATTTCATAGTCTCAAGTCCTCCGTCACAACTTTTCTCGGTCCGCCGTCACGGCTTGTACGCCAGTCCTTCACTGGCATTATATCTTGCAATTTGTGGATTTGTCCCAGCTCTTTAAGGTGGCCTCGGGTTTTCCTGGAAATGGTAAGCTCGGAGGCCAGGATGCCCACCTCTTTCTGCCCTTCCGCATGGCACACAGTGACGCACTCTTTGCAGCCTAAACGTTCATGAACGCGGAGGTCGTGTTCACCCCGAGGTTGAAAATGTGCTCGAGTTATGATAATGTTTTCCTCAGAGTAAGAGGCTCAAGAGATTTGGCACGCTTCTTGTTTAAGGTCTATCTCAGGTGCATTGCGGTGTCATACACTGGCGTTTAGCTCCAGGATGGGCGGCGGGTGCTGTGACTGTACTCACAAAAATGAGGTTGTGGTGTCGGCTGGGCAACGTAGTAGGTGGCCCAAAAATTTTATAAGAATCATAAAGAAAGCTGGTTATCCGGGAAGGAGGTGCAGGATGGCCATATCCGGGAAATATGGGAAAGTCAATATTCCAAGAATTGCTGAAGACGAGCCTGTATTCATATTGCGTGCGCAGGACAGGCTGGCAGAGCCCACTATTGAAATGTACAAACTTCTGGCGGCATCTCACGGAACTGCCCTGGCGAATGATCTTTACAGGGAGATCGATGCCTTTCGGAAATGGAGCGGCTTGAAGAAAATACCCGATTAGCACCAGGTGGCACCTTTTCTGGACGGCATGACCGGTTGTTGGAACCGCTAAAGAAAAATAGGACTTGCAGTCCCTCAAAGATGGGGAGGCGGAAAAGATCATGAAAGAATTATTACGGAGCTTCGTTGGCAAGACGCTGAGAATTTACTCCATCTCCGGAGTGGAGTCGTATCTCGGCGTTCTTGAGGAGGTCAAGCAGGAATATCTTGTTTTAAAAAGTTTTTTCTCGGAGGACAAAACGTACCTGGCGATTCAATACATTGAAAGCTTCAAGGAAGAAGAGAAAAGAAAGTAAACATCAGATACGTCCGGAGGAGGATGAATCATGAAGGTGCGGGTTGAGGAAGACCAGTGCGTGGGGGATGAGACCTGCGTGGAGATCTGCCCAGAAATCTTTGAAATACAGGGCGACGTGGCTGTGGCAAAGATAGATCCAGATGAAGAAGTGCCCGATCATCTGGTGGAGTCGTGCAAAGGTGAGATGAATTCATGCCCAGTGGAGGCCATTCTTGTGGAAGAAGAGGGTCTCTAGAGTCAGAAGATTCATATCAGAAAAAATGGCAAGGGAGAGGAGATGGCGCCATGAAGAAATGAGGAGAATTTTTTCAGATTGATGATTGGAAAGCAGAAAAGCATGTCCCGGTGATTGAATGCCCCGCTTCGGTAAAAAGCGGGGAGAAATTTGAGATCAAGGTCTCCGTCGGGAAGGAAGTGTCCCATCCAAACACCACCGAGCACCACATACGGTGGATGCAGATATTCTTTCAGCCTGATGATGAAAAATACACGTACCAACTTGCCAATTGCGAATTTACCGCTCACGGCGAATCAATCCAGGGGGCGGATAAGGGGCTAGCATATACCGATCATTCAGCCACAGTGGCTGCGACGTTGAACAGATCAGGAACCATTTATGCCCTCAGCTTCTGCAATATTCACGGGTTGTGGGAGAATGGCAAGGAAGTGAAAGTAACTTAAAGAAAGAATAAAGTAACTAAAGTTTCGCAGTTAATTTTTGGAGTTTATTTGACAAAGCATCTTCAACGA
>CAZTAS010000488.1:0-2337 GCA_964611635.1 uncultured Thermodesulfobacteriota bacterium | reverse complement strand
GAAAAATGTTCGTGCTGTACCACTCAAAAAGCGTTACTCTGATTTATACAAGTAAGCACTAGCTGTGAGGCTCCAGAGGTTACCGATTGTAACAACTTGGCACTGTCACCCACAGGCAAAATTTCAAAATCAATGCCCTCTTTCTCGAAATAACCCATTCCCTAAGCCGCAACATAATTGACAAAGATGGGATTCACGGTGGCTTGGCCTAGGGCCATCTGTACCTTTACTAACTCCTTGCCTTGTCCATACCCAGTCACTGAGAAAAGGAAACCTGTTGAAAGCATCAAAACAAGAACCAATCTGTTGATCTTCATAAAATTATCCTCCTTTCTTCATTTACACAATTCTGATCATCAATCAGCCTGCCATCAATCCTGTTGACCCAGGACTTGATACAGCGTTTATTAATACCCATAAGTTTGCAATTAAGCAGCATGTATGCCGAAAGATTTCAAATCTCCCCGATCACGGCCTTTTCTTCTCGATGTTTCCAAAAAATAACTTTTTTTTCCGCACGTCTGACTATTGCATTCAATGAGACGCCAACTGCAGATAGAATAACGAAAAGAGCAAACATACTTGCCACATCCATTATATACTGCCTTTGAATGAGTAAAACCCCGATCCCCTTCATTCCGCCAACCAACTCTCCCACGATGGCTCCCAGCAGGCTGTAGACGATGCCCAATTCCAGACCAGCAAAAATAAAGGGAAGGGCGGTGTAGAATTTCACCTTTTTAAAAATTTGCCAGTTGCTGGCCCCTAAGGAGCGCATCAATTCTATTCTGTCTTGCTCAACGGAGCTAAAGCCTGCTATTGCATTAATTAAAAGGGGGAAAAAGCATAAGATGCCAGCCATAAATATTTTTGATTCCATCCCGGCGCCAAACCAGATCATCAATAAAGGGGCCAGGGCCACTTTGGGCATGCTCTGCAAAGCTACAATGAGAGGGAAGATCGTCCTCTCTAATAATGGAAATTGAGAGATCATCGTCCCCAGTACAATACCCAGAATAATTCCAATAGCAAACCCTATGAAGGTTTCAGCTAGGGTATATGCCAGGTGTTCATAGTATACTCCTATCACGGGGAAATTGAGGCTGAGCCCTTTTCTCAAAGAGACAAGTATTTGGGAGGGCGGAGGAATAATATAAGACGGCACTTCCAGCACCTTCACCCCATACTCCCAGAGAACAAGTAGAATTAAAAAAAAGTGGCGAAAGAATCCACTGTACTTTTTCTATGGGAATGGCTTTTAACAAACTCATAGTTATAGACCCTCAATTCCCAGTAAGTTTCTTAAATGGGATGTAAGGCAGGCGAAACGACTGGTCGTCATGGATTGAACAGTCCTGGGCCTTGGAAGGTCTATGGCAAAGTTTTCGACAATCCTGCCCGGCCTGGCGGACATGACGATCACTCTGTCAGACAGGAGCGTGGCTTCCTGAATACTATGGGTAACGAACAGGATCGTTTTCTTGCTTTCCGACCAGATCCGCATAAGTTCCATATCCATCTGATCTCTCGTCATCGCATCCAGTGCTCCGAAAGGCTCGTCCATCAAAAGTACTTTGGGGTCATATATCAGGGCCCGGACAATGGCGTTTCTCTGCTGCATGCCTCCCGACAATTTAAAGGGGTAACTTTTTTCGAATCCCCCCAAGCCAACCATTTGCAGCAATTGTCTCGCTTTTTCCAGGTAACGATTCATTTCACCGGGCTTTTGAATTTCGATGGGCAGCAAAACATTCTTCAGGACAGTGTGCCAGGGTAAGAGCACCGGATTTTGAAAAACGAATCCCATGTCCTGGCTCGGCTCCCTGACAGGACGACCATTCCGTAACATTCACCGGAAGAGGGGGGAATGAGCCCGGCAATGATTTTTAAAAGCGTACTCTTGCCGCAGCCGCTGGGACCAATAATAGAAACAAAGGAACCTTCATCTACTACGAAATTTATTTCTTTTAAGGCGATGAGCCATTCTTTTTTTCTGGTCCAGAAAGCTTTGCCTATATTGCGAACGGAAATTATGTTCCGGTTTTCTTTGCTCATTTTCAATGACTGTTTTCCATATCCCGCATTATGTGCGGGAAATAACTATTGTCAAGCTTTCCAATTCAGGCAAAGGGCTTTTCCTTATTCATATATCATCTTCTTAAATTTATCATCTTCACTTCTTCACTTGAAAAAGGCATCTGCAACGAAGGCATAATAACAAGCAGTGATTAAATTCCTAGTTTATATCTTTGCATAACATAAAATAACACCGGTGTCAATTGCCCCAAAAATAGACATTGATCTTGGCACAGCTTCTTTTTGATCCCTTTTGGGCAT
>CAZTAS010000487.1:0-2345 GCA_964611635.1 uncultured Thermodesulfobacteriota bacterium | reverse complement strand
ACTCAAAATCATGGCTATTCATGAGACAAAGTACGCTTTAGTCGGATGAACCATATTTTTGTGTAATTATTAAGCTAAAATCTTAAATCTATAGATCAGGCACAATGATGGATCAAGAAACATGTTTTATTTGTATCCGAAATCTTAGTTGAAGTCTTGACACGACCATATCAGGATGCTAGAAAAGCAAGAAATGATCTATCTTTCGCGAGCGGTGGCCTTTCGGCCAATGGATGTTGTCAACAGCCACGCACTCCATCGCCGGCCCATTGTTCCATCGCGCGAGAGACGATATTCTCTGTCATGACCGGGAATAGACATCAGTCTTCCCTAAAAATGATATTTTATTGAATCTATAAACATAATCAGACTATGGTGTCTCATCTTATATTCAGATTTCTTGGCAAATTGTTATTTACAACAGCCTTAATCACCATCCTGTTGAACGCTCCTTGGGCAAGTCCAGCACCAAGAATGGTGGAGGATGCCGATACCATCGTAAAGAATTCCTACGATTACTGGCGCGGCGATAGGAGCTACGCCCAGTTGGACATGGTGATCCACCGCCCCGAGTGGGAGCGGAAAATGTCCATGCGGGCCTGGACCGAGGGCGAGGATAAGACCCTGGTCCTCATCACCTCCCCGCCCAAGGACAGGGGCAGTGGATCGCTCCGGATAGGCCGGCAGATGTGGAACTACATCCCTGCCATAAGACGCACAATCAAGATTCCCCCTTCCATGATGACCCAGGCCTGGATGGGCTCGGACTTCTCCAATAATGACCTGGCGAAGGCGGACAGCGTTCTGGTAGATTACACCCACCGGATCGTGCGGACCGAGCTTCGGGATGAACACAATGTTTATACCATCGAATGCACGCCAAAGCCCAATGCACCCGTGGTCTGGGGAAAGGAGATCCTGGAGATCCGGGACGATTATATTTTCCTCAGCGAGGCTTTCTATGACGAGGAGAACAGGTTGGTTAAAATCATGAAGACCGAGAAAATCCAGACCATGGGCGGCCGCCTGTTCCCAGCCATATGGCGGATGAAAAAGGCCGATTACCCCGACGAGTATACCCTGATCTTTTATCGAGAACTCGATTTCTCCCCCGCACTTCCGCCGAGGCTTTTCACCCTTCAGCGGCTCAGAAATCCAGGAATGTGAAGGCATGGGCATGACCCTTACAATTGCGTGGCGCAATGTCTGGCGCAATACCCGCCGATCTGTGCTCACACTTTGTGCCATCGCTTTCGCGACTCTCCTGATGATATTCATGGTCTCGCTGCAGTTCGGCGGCTATGAAGCAATGATAAACAATACCCTGAAAATACATACCGGCCATTTACAAATCCAGCGCAGAGGTTACCTCGATCAGCATAAGATCCATCAGACTATCGATGACCCTGCGGCTGTCTTAGATGCGCTCAAGGGATTGGCTGGCCTGGAGGCCGTAACCTCCAGGGTAAAGGCTTTCGCCCTTGTATCCACCCGGGTCAGCACTTACGGAGCGATGATCATCGGCATTGAGCCGGAGAGCGAGGCTAGGGTTTCCACTGTTGCCAGCATTATCCGTAAAGGGCGATACCTCCAGCCAGGCGACTCTGAGGGTGCCCTTATCGGCATGTCCCTGGCACAGAATCTTGGGGCAAGCGTTGGAGATGAGCTGGTAATCCTCGGCCAGGGCATGGATGGCTCCACCGCAGCTGCAATCCTGCATGTCCGGGGAATTTACCGATCAGGAATGGACGAGTTCGATCGCGCCATTGTCAACATCCCCATCAAAACCGCCAGGGAAATATTCTCAACTAGGGAAAAAGTTCACGAGATCGTCCTCACCGCAAAGGCTTTCTCCGGAATTAACTCTCTCCAGGAGACTATTCAAAAAAGGCTAGCTTCCATCCCCGAAGCCGGGAACCTGGTGGTATTGACGTGGGAACAGATCCTGCCCGGCCTCAAACAGGGCATCCAACTGGATATGATAAGCGGATGGATTTTCTACATAATCCTGATTCTGGTAGTGGCCTTCGGAACACTCAATACATTTCTCATGGCAATCCTGGAGAGGACGCGGGAATTCGGTGTGATGATGGCCATGGGGTGCGCCAAAAAGAGGATCGTGGTGATGGTCCTGGTGGAAACTGCCGTTTTGACAGGCCTGGGGCTTGCCGCCGGTATGGCCCTGGGGTGCGGAGTCACCTATTATTACCAGCTCCACGGTATAGTGTTCGAAGAGCTGGTCGAGGTGATGGGCCAGTGGGGCCTGCCGCCGGAAATTCGTCCCCGGCTTTCCCTTGCCAGTATCGTGCTTGGGCCTATGGTGATCGCCGGCATTTCTTTCCTGG
>CAZTAS010000486.1:0-2354 GCA_964611635.1 uncultured Thermodesulfobacteriota bacterium | reverse complement strand
TTTCATGTAGGGCTCTTTCATCCCCTACTCTATGCCGGTTTATCCCGGCGCTTTCTGGACGTCCCACCTCCACACACAACCGCACGAAACAAAATGTTTGCCACTTCTTTGGTTTTTCCATCAGCCGTCCGGCCAAAAAACCGGTAACCCAGCAGATAGGGGATAAACCCCGTCAAAACTATTCCGAGAACGAATATCGGGAGGCTGACTATCAGATTTATCCCCAAAAGCGAATCAATCACAATCTTTCCTCCACGATTTTTCTAATTTCTTTTTCATAAAGCTCTTCGGTACGACGGCTGGCCTCCCATGACCCATGGTTCAGACATGTGAAAAGCGCATTGATGATATCCCCCTGTCCCTTATGTTACCCCTCTTGACTACTGACAACTGCTGCCATCACAAATAGTCTTGCCCTCCCATTCTTGAAATGTACAGGTTAATAGTCCCAGACTTGCTGTCAGGTTTGTATAATATGCTTCAACATCTTGCCAGTTACAATAAACATCCTGGCATGCCGGAATCGGCAAAACCACCTCGTTTTCATTAAGGAGAACCTTTACCTTATACGAATCCTCACATTTATAAAGGATGATCTGTACATTAGTTGCCATAGCGCAAAGCTTACTTGTATTCCAGGCCCGGTCAGTCGAAAAAGAAAGTTTTTCTGAAGCGGCATTAATATAAAGGCCTAAAAATGAAGCAAAAGGCATCACTGTTTCAGCATGACCAAAACGCAGATTAGCGGTAGGGGCAGTCTGTGGTTCAGAGATGGCCTTATTGGTAGTAAGGATAAAATCCCTTACCAAAGGGCATGAATATTTATAAGATTTATTATCATTACCCGGGTTGGGGCCTTGCCTAAAAAAATAGTATATGTCAGCCAAATAGGCCAAACGCTGAATAGCGTCTGAATCAACATCATAAAATAGCAGACAGAATCTTTTTAGATAATCATCTTTATCTATATCAGCCTCAAGCTGACATAACTCATACATATATTGAATTAGGGTGTCTATTTCGTGCGGGGTTTTTGAGTCTACCAGTTTTTTAGAAAAAACCCTTTCAAGAATGGTCTTAAAGGCGGCCTGTGTTTCAGACAGGGATACGAATTGATCATAAAGACTTGCACAAGGATCAGTATCAAGAAAATCCGTATAGCTTGTACACATCTCAAAGAATCTTAATAAAGGGTCGTGGCATTTTTTAGAAGGAGGTTGCTCATCAATAGCTTTTGGGTCAAAGCCCTCATCAGCTTTTTCCTTAAGGCCTTCTTGAAAAGCAGTTCGGCTGTCGATTGCCCTTTGTTTATAAGTACACTGGGTATAAATAGGTTTTATTGGAGAAGCCAAGTTTAGTAAAGTTTTATAGTTTTCATACATCCTGATGGCCATTGCCTTAAGCTCGTCTTTGCCTTGCGATGTTAGATCTCCCAAAACAGGATCTTCATGTTTTTTTATATCCTTCAGCCAGCCTTCAACCTGAGGGCCGAATTCTCCTGTAAGGTCGCCACTTTGGCTGGCAGCATTAACCTCGGCCAGTAAATTTTTATAGGCCTTATCTTTAGTTAGGTTACGGGAACCATGCCGGCCGACATGATTAATAAAAATAGGGATACACCCCTCTGGCGGGTCAGTGTATTGAGTTTGATCAGGATTTGGATAAGGCGTTTTAGTGGAAAGATTATTTCCAATGTTGTTTATCTGGTTTGTGTTTTCATCAGAACAAGCAGACAAGAAAAAAAGTAGGAGAAATGCAAAAAACAACGGCATAATGCTCTTTTTAATCTTATAGACTTCCATTTTATCCACCTTAGAAAGATTGCATTAGCTTTATAAAAATATGGGGGTATCGGGTTGACTCCAGTGGCCACAAAATGGGGAGTGGGAGGGGGACGCTCTTTAATAATTTAGCAACTCATCTTTCAAGAGAATAATTACCTTCTTTTGCGATTGATTCTCCCCGCTCTACCGAAAATCCGATATTGGCTAAGCTCATCTCTAATTTCTTGGCCAGGGTTGTATGAGGCAGACCTAATCCCTGCAAGCCCAAAAGCATAAAAGACTCCTCGCCTAAACCTTTCTATCCTGTCTCCCCTTTCAAAAAACTTCATCAGGTTTCATCCCTAATACTTCCGATACCCCCTCGGCTATACGTTCCAGATCATATCCTCGTCGCCTGAGTTTATGCCTCCGCTCAAAGTGTTCCTCAGATTGTGAAATGACTGAATCAACAAAATCCAAATCACCCAGGATTCTCTCATCGCTCATCTAAACCAAAAAGAACGTCAATTAAATTATTAAGTCGCGGTAGGAATGCCGGTTACCCGGCACCCCCCGCCCAGATCCCGGCGT
>CAZTAS010000485.1:0-2428 GCA_964611635.1 uncultured Thermodesulfobacteriota bacterium | reverse complement strand
GACCTATTTTGATGACGAAGAATGGGAAGGCTTTTGCGAAGCTGCTAACGGCAAATCTGAATTGGTAGGTGTAAGAATACGGGACGACAAGGCGCTCAAATTGTTCCGAGAATTCACCTATTGCATCCCCCGAGGAACCGTACTGAGACCTAAATTGAGCGATTATTTTTTTTAAAGTAGTTTTCGGCATAAATTATGTCTGTTTTGAGTTTTTATTAACTAGTGCCCATCCAGAAATGAACGATTTTAAAGACTTCGGGGATTTGCCAATCGATGGTAATGCTTAAATCCAGAGCAGACGGGAATTTTAAGCCTTTTTACCAATCAAATTATGGCAATTTATTCTTAATCGGGCATACTTATACCATCTATTTTACAGACACTGGCTGTTTTCACTGTAATTTTTTTAGGTTCCCTGAAACTGGCTTCTGGCCAAGGTTAGGAGGTTTGCCGAGACAATCGATGCCCATACATAACTGTGAAAAGATCGCAATGATTTCCATGTACATCGATAAAGACCGAAACAACGCTTCAGCCATGATATCCCCGACTCGATTCCGGCACGAAACCGCCGAAGCCGTTTATATACCCATGCACTACGACACATCTCTTCTTCTTCAAGACCACGTTTCTTGGCAAAGCAAACATCCTTTATGCCTTTGCCCTTGGCGTTTTCCAGGTTTACCTTTGAAGCAAACCCTCCGTCAAGGGCTACCTTTAGAGGATAATAACCATAGATTTCTTTATGTCGATCCAGCATGAGATCGCTCAGATCAGTGTCAGCAGGGTTACCATCAAGAATTAAGCAATCGGTTATGAGGTTGGATACTCCGCCGCTCAAACATATTTTGTGGCCATAGAATGTGTCCCTGCGATCCTTAACAATGATGTCAGTGTGGGGTTCAAATATAGAGACAATTTTTTCACTTGCAGGAACAGGTTCACCATGGATGATCCTTCGAGTAGTTTGCTCTACGACCTGATGAGTCAAACGGATCATTTCTTTCATTTCTTCAGCTATACCCTGCGCTGTCTGTGCTATAGAGAGGTTCTGAAAAGGAGAGGTTTCAAGTAAAGATACGGCATTGTGCGCATAGTTGAGGGTCTTGTGGGTAACTTTCAGGAGATCTTTGTAGTGTTTTTTTCGGGCCTTTTCACTCTTGGCGTTCATGACCCCCAACATCCTTCGCTTGGCCCTCTTACTGTGATCACTGAATGGTATGGCTAAATCAGCAAACCGCTCATTGATCCGGCCTATCATTCTGGTCAGGACCCGAACTGAATCCCAAAGAAGACTTGAATCTGTTGGGTCATGGATATTGGAACAAACCACTGTGCAGTCGGTTCGAACTTGTTTTCCCTTTTCAATCTCTTTGTCCTGGCCGTAAGCAACCAGGATATGGTTGATGGCCTCCCACGTTTTGGGTGAGATCGCTTTAATGTTGTTACACAGTGCAGATTTTTGGAATCCTTTATCAGCAATACCGATTCGACAGAAACCACGATAACTCACTGAGTCCAGGAGATGAAAAGCCAAGTCCTCATAACTGTAACCTTCCATCTGTTTGATGATAGCAGCCCGCAAGACTTGCTCTGCGCTCATCCCTTCGGCTCCGGTATCAGTGCGCTTCACGTCGCAAGTAAGATCTTGCAAAACCCATTCGTAAGTGATAGGGTTGGCGTCGAGAATTTGGCTGATGCCTTCCAGCTCCTCGGCGCGGGGATGATCTATGCGTGTTATGGTGAGAGGCATCTGTTTTTCGTAGTTTTTGCGCATTTTGAGGTGGCTCCTTTCTCTGTTTTTGTTGTTATTTTGATTGCTTACACTTCTTTTATAACAACTTTCCAGAGAATTTGTCTACCTTAAAATGCGCTTTTTTATATGGATTTCAGATAATTATCACTTCGTGGATAGACACTAGCTAACTTATTTGATATTATGTGTTTTTAATTAATAGTGGGTATGCACTTTACTCAACCGGCCACAAGATGTAGAATGTGGTCATGGAAGAGCCAAGACATCCCTTTTCGGGCATTGATTACCCTGGAACATTCCAGGAATTTGATAAATGGTTTAGCAGCGATAATGCTTGCCTTGAATATATCTCGAAACTTCGATGGCCTAAAGAATTTATTTGTCCCGGTTGTGGAGAAGAAACAGACAAGCCTTCTTTGATGGAGCGTGGTCTTTTCCTTTGCCGAAAATGTAAAAGGCAGACATCCATTACTTCGGGAACATTGTTTCATGGCAGTCACAAACCTCTTCGAATGTGGTTTCTTGCTATGTGGTTTGTGACAAGTCAAAAACACGGAGCCAGTGCTCTCGGATTGAAAAGGGTCCTTGGCCTTGGCAGTTACAATACTGCATGGAACTGGCTTCATAAACTGCGTCGTGCGATGGTGCGCCCCGGACGGGATCAATTGACCG
>CAZTAS010000484.1:0-2435 GCA_964611635.1 uncultured Thermodesulfobacteriota bacterium | reverse complement strand
CGTCCATGCCATGCATGATCCCACTGAAGGCGGGCTATCGAGCGGGTTGTACGAGATGGCCATCGCAGCCGGAATCGGAATGGAGATCCAGCGGAATTCAATTCACATTCTTCCCGAGGCCGGCCTCCTGTTGGAAGAATACGGCCTGGACCCAATGGGTGTCATTGCCTCGGGTGCATTGCTTCTGGCCGTCCACCCGGATGATGCCCATGCCATACGCGATGGACTGATCAATCGGGGTATTCCCGCCTTCGAGATCGGCCGAGCCGTGGAACCGGAATGCGGCTTGGTCCTTGTGGAAGGTGATCGAAAGATTCAAATGCCTCGCTTTGCCCGAGACGAGATCGCCCGGCTTTTTGAGAGCTGACGCCCATGCGGGAGACACGACCCGCGAATCTTCAGACCCTTTTCGACCCTGGTAGTAAAACCCAAAGTAAACTCAAGGCCAAAACTGCTACTAAAAGTTACAAAAAGACATTCATCTCTCCCAGTAGTCCGCTGAGCCATCTGGACAGGGAAGCATTAGCTTAGGGAAGGATAATGTATTCCCCTGGCAACATAAAATCCCCTCGCGTCTACCAAGAATCAGACATCGCTGCAGCCGAAGGGATGAGAAAGAATATCTTTTTTTCCGAAGAAATACGTTCAATATGAAGCAACATAAAATGCAAACTATTTATTCCGAATAATGCAGTTAATTAATCAAAATACCCTCAACACCTCATGGACATTCATTGTGGCATGGGCATCTTGCCCATGTTTGTCCACGGGCTGGAAGCCCGTGCCACGCAATGAAAAAGTGCGTGCCCATATTCCGCGTCTATAGCAAGGAATAATGTGTTTTCTGTGTTTTTTTGATCTTCTACTGCAAAATCCGGTTTTATTGCTTTACGTATTAATTTCCTTTTTTCGCACAATATCAGTCAGCTGAGTTATATCTTCAATTTTTTCCAGATTCTCCAACATATCTATGGTCCGTTGAATTTCTTCCCCGGATAATCTGAGTCTAGCACAATCCTCGTACTTGTCGAACAACTCCCCATTACTCAAAGTGGTTATCGGCGCGCCTTTTGGTCTGTCCACCTTATGAGAATATGTCTGGCCATCTTTTAATTTAATGGTGACAACGCTGAAGGCGAACGAAGCATCTTTTCTATCTTTTAGCTCTGGATGGATCTGGAACTTGACTTTTCTCATCAACTCACGGGCCTCAGGGTTCCGGACTTTTTCAAGCGTAAATTGGGCAAGCCCCACTCTTCGATCCAATAAGGAGATTGCCACACAATACTCCATGCTGAATTTCGCTTCATCCTCTGTAGTAGGGGTATGGCTGAGAAGCATATTTTTGAATAATGGTGGGCCCTCGCATGTTACCTCAGCTATGTCATCAACAGATATACCATGCCTATCAGTTAGGAATAGCACAGCGTCTATTGCAGGATGCATTATATATCCGCAAGGGTACTTCTTTACTCCTACTCCTGGCGACATTAATCCAAAGGGTTTTCCCAATGACTCAGTGAAGTCATCAAGATTGTATTCTCCCTCCCCGCAGAAGACATTACAAAATCCGAAACGGCCCTCAAAAATATCCTTATTTGCTGTAAAGCCCATCTCGGCTAAGAGAGCAGCCGTCACACCACCCCTGGCGGCATTACCAACATGGAAAGGTTTAGTCATCGTTCCAAAATTTTCTCGCAAACCCCCCGCTTGTGAAGCCGCTATTCCCAGAGTCATTCTCACCTTTTCTTTATCCAAGTGGAGAAGTTTAGCTGCGGCAACCGCGGCTCCCATTGTACCTATAGTGGCTGTAGAGTGCCACCCCTTTCTATAATGTTTATGAATGATCACGGAAGAAAGCTTTTCTTGAATTTCGAATCCCAAAACATAAGCCTCTAATATCCGTTTGCCGGATAAAGCTCTACATTCACCCACGGCCAGTAATACGGGAAGTAATGGAGCGCTTGGGTGGCCCGGTATGCCAGGGATAATATCATCGTAGTCAAGAACATGAGCCATGACCCCATTAGCCAAGGCGGCATTCACAGGACTGGTTTTGATCCCTCCTCCAATTATTGTGGATTTGGCTTCGCCTCCAATTTTTGTAGCGAATTCCATCATTAATTTGCCCGCATTTGTCGTGGATCCTGCTAGCGCAACCCCGAGGCAGTCAAGTACACCGCGCTTGCCTATTCTGATAACTTCTTCGGGTATCTGATTAAAATCGGTGCGCACAATAAAGCCAGCAACTTCTTCAGTTACCGAGTGCATTTAAAAACCTCCTCTCTCAGAATTCTCACCGTCACAAGGTTTATTCATGGCAGCAAATATCTATCTATAGAAAACGACATTAATTAGTTGACATACAGGTTATATTAATATAAATGGCTATTGAGTTAGCTCAGCATAACAAACCCTCTTAGAGTTAACACAAG
>CAZTAS010000483.1:0-2437 GCA_964611635.1 uncultured Thermodesulfobacteriota bacterium | reverse complement strand
AAAGCTTTTCGCCTAAAGGCGAAGGTTTTAAACCAGGTGTATGGAAAAATAAAATCATCACATGAGCGCCATGCCTGCCTGAAGGTCGAAAATATCAAGAATTTCAAGGGTTTTTGGTTATCTGGGAAAGCGCGGCTAACGCCGCTTCAGCATCCACCGCACGCCGTCCAGAGCATGATTGGCAATATGAAATCCTTTCATCAGCCGGGTGAAGGTTGGTATATGGCGATGGATCTCCGCCCGGCCGTTGCCTGTACGGACCATTACGCCGATAAGGCCGGCGTTCAGCGCCACTTGCATGTCCCTCCATTTGTCGCCCATTACAAAGCTATGCTCAATGTCGATGAGGAAGTCTTTTGCGGCTTTATTGATCATTCCTATCTTGGGTTTTCGGCAGGCGCAGTGGACCCGGAGATGGGGTGGGCCGAATTCTGGATGGTGCGGGCAGTAATAAATTTTATCTATCGCCGCGCCGTTTTGGATCATTGCGCGGCTGATACTGGCATGGATTTCCTCAAGCATCTGAATGGAAAGAAAGCCACGAGCAACACCTGATTGGTTTGTAATGACGATGACGTGAAATTTATTCCTATTTAAAAGCCGGATGGCCTCAAAGGCATTGGTATAGATCTCTATATCTTCCAGGCGGCTGAGATAATTCACGTCCCGAATAATCACACCATCTCTGTCAAGAAATGCGGCGGGCCTTTTTGTCATTTTGGCTTAACGTTGAGGGATTGATCCCGAGTAAAGCCAGCCTGATATCATGTACGCTGGTCGGAATATGTGCAAAGCTTATCCATCTCTCATATCTCGCTTGCCATGCATATACGTCATCCTGTGAAGGAAGTCAAGACAAGATCGTGAAAAGGGCCCCATCTGTAATGAATCATTATAATTAAAGAAAAAATGTATTGCATGTTGAAGGAATTGGTGTTAATAATGTAAAACGAATAGAAAGCTATGGATGGTTTGATAGCCTTGTGGTAAACGTGGGATTGCGGAAAGGGCACCCATCTCGAATAAAAACGCCACCCATTTTAACAGGGAAAGGAGAGCATACCGGATGGAGCTTGATTATAATGATGCCTTTGGATTTCGCATTATCGATGATATTGATGATTTTAATGAGCTTGAGGAATTTGAATACCCCTCTATCAAGCGATCTCATCGCCGCGAGCGCTCGACAAAAGCCTCTCGCAAAGGGAAGGAGGAGCGAATCGACACGATCAAAGAAATCTACGCAAGGGTTCAGAAATTTTGTCGAGATGAGCTCAAAGCTCTCCGAAGCATCCCTCGTTTTCAAAAAAGAATTTCAGTAGGGAAGAACTGGACTCTCTCTGAAGATCTGATCATCCTGACCTTTCCGGGGAATCGAAAAGAACTTGCTTTGAGGCTCCAACGCTCCCCGGAGAGCATTCGTAAAAGATTGGCGGTGCTCCGTGAGTATGGTCTATTTCATAAAGCTTGACATTTTATCTGGTTCCGATTTATACCCAAGAGGGAATCCGGTCCCCCCTTTTTCCCGTAATTACTCTATAAAATCCTATGTCTTGAAGTTATTATTAACGATCTATTGTTCGAGCCATTCATGCCCTTCCCCTTACGACATTTTTGCCTCAATCCCCGGTATTAAGGCATGCGTGATATAAACTATGACCTTTGAGATGGAGAGGGAATAACAATATCTTCCTTGTTATGTTGGCAAACTGATGGGTTGTTAAATTCGTTTTGTGAATTTATTGCAATATTGATCCGATAATATTATTATGAGCAAAATGATTGTTAATGTGTTTCCCAAATCCCATGCCAATGGGCATGGTGATTTATCAGAATACAGTGGTCCAATGATTTACCTGTGTGTTTCATAGCTGCATGCAAAGAAAAAATAGTTTGTTATTAGTACGACTTTATGCCTAATATCCTTGGTGCAGGGAGGGCGGTAATGGATCGGACACGATGGAAACAGAAAATGAGAGCGGGCTGCATGAGCCTGGCATTCGGGATATGCCTGATGGTTGGTGGCCTGCTCGGAGAGAGGGTCTCGCTCGCTCAGGAGCCTCAGTTGTGGGTACGGTTCGAGGGTGAACTGACAGATGATTACGGGGAGCTGCCCACCCATTTCAGCAACATCACTTATGGGCCAGGCGTTATCGGGCAGGCCGCCCGGTTTGATGTTGGCTCATACTTGATCTTCGATGTGGCGGGGAACTATTCTCCAGACGAGGGCACGTTCGCCTGCTGGGTGAAGCCCATCAACAACTTTGCCAGCGACTCCGGGAGACATGAATTATTCGCCATAGGTGTGGGGTTGAATTTCATGCTTCGATGGGAGGGGCCGGGTAACTCCGGCCCCGGTAACTACCCGGGTGAGCTGGTGCTGACCAACAACCCAATGGAGGGGATGAACTGGATTGACACTCACGGGAGCATCGAC
>CAZTAS010000482.1:0-2456 GCA_964611635.1 uncultured Thermodesulfobacteriota bacterium | reverse complement strand
GCTCGCCACTACCAGAAACAGACAGATCAGAAACTCTAAACGATAAGACCGCATACGTATATCGCTTCTCTAACTGTTCACGGGTTCAGAGGTTCCGGGTTCACCCAATAGAAAGACAAGACAGAACCATCCATGACGAAGGCCATAACTTCTAGCGTCCTAACCCTTTTGGAGTACCGCTTTTTTTTTCTTGTATCAAGGCCCGCTCAAGATTGCGCCGCGCAGAAGCATCCCCAGGGTCAAGGCGTAGTGCTTCCCTGAAATGACTTATGGCTCTGGCAAGATCTCCCTGATAGGCCAAAATTATTCCCAGGTTATTGTGTGCCCCGGCAAAGTCTGGTTTGATTCGGAGCGCCTCTGAATAATGCCTGGCCGCCTCATTCAGCCTCCCTTTTCGCAACAGGACCGATCCCAGATTAACGTGGATCTCTGCCGCATTGGGTTTGACCCGTAGCGCCTCTGAATAATGCCTGATCGCAGTCTCAATGTCTCCTTGGTCTGCAAACGCATTCCCCAAATTGTTGTTTGCCTCGGCATAATCCGGCCTAATCCGCAGCGCTTCACGAAAATGCTTGATGGCCTCCGCAAGCCTTCCCTCCCCTAGCAAGGCTGCGCCCAGGCTATTGTGTGCCAGGTAGTTGTTATTAGTCGCATTTATGGCGTGGTTGAAAAGGGCCATGCTGTCTTCCCAGTAGCGGACCTGCACCCAGGTCAATATCATCAAAACTGAAAATAGGCCCCCTGAAAAAACTCTAAGCACGACGCATCGATAACGCCATTTTTCTAGGAGGTCAGGAACGGCCCAGGCAATCAGGATAAACAGCCCAATGAGAGGAATATAGGTGTATCGATCTGCCATCGCATGACCTGCGACCTGAACAAGGCCGATCACCGGAAGAAGAGTTCCCACATACCACAGCCACCCCACTGGAAGATAGAGAAACCTAGCACCCGCCTTGAAAATGACCGCAGAAAAGATTAAGAGGAAAAGCCCGGCAGCTACGGTTTGCCACAAAGGTAAATATTCTGGATAGGGATAGAAAACTGAGAGGCTTTGCGGCCAAAACATCTTTTCCATGTAAGTTACGTAGGAGACAACCGCGTTAGCTATCCGAACCTTGACAGGGTATATCCCTAAGGAAACCATGGCTGTCATCTGGGCAAAATAGGCTACCGCGCTTCCGAAGGCGGCAAGCGCGAAAAGAGGGCATTTTTCCCAGACCAACTCAAAAATTGTCCTTTTTTGCGGCTTTATACTATCTGGCTGGAGAGGCAGGCCCAATCGGATTCGGCCCAAGGGCCAATAGTCCATGAGAAGCAATACAAATGGAAGGGTCACAACCATCGGCTTGGAGATAAGACCCAGGACAAAGAGGATCAGAACGAGAACATATCTGCCTACTCCCGGTCGTTCTGTATATCGGACATAGGCCCACATGGTCAGCATCCAGAAAAAGGTGCTCAACACATCCTTTCTTTCCGCTACCCATGCAACCGACTCCACATGAAGAGGATGAAGCGCAAAAAGCGCCGCAACAATGGCGCTCCGCCATATGGCGCCGGTCATCCTCCGGAGAACCACAAATAGCAATATGCTGTTTCCCATGTGAAAGAGCAAATTGATCAGGTGGTGTATCCCCGGGTTCAACCCAAACAGTTCGCAGTCCAACATATGGGATAACCAGGTCAGTGGATGCCAAAAGTTGCCATGTGTTGTGGTCAAGGCCCACGTGATGGTCTCTCCAGTAAGCCCGGTTTGCACATAGGGGTTTTGAGTAACATAAACACCGTCATCAAAACTTATGAAATCGTGGCCAAGCAATTGCAAATAGACTAAAGCAGTTGCGGCAACCAAGAACAGGCAGATCCCGAATTCTAAACGATAAGCCCTCATATGGATATTGCATCCTCCCTATGCACAAACTTCATACGCTCAGCCGTAAAATCCGGTTCAGGTAAAGTTCGGCTTATTGGCTTTGTATAACCCCCCTACGGAGCACCAGAAACCCAGGAAATCAGCATCTTTTAGCCTGAAAAATCAAACATATGCCATTTAAATAATCAAGGAAAAAAGGGGCACGGCACGGTCATTATTTGTTGCAAATGACGTTGCAATCCAGTATGGTTCTTTCCCTTTAATAAGTAGTGCATTAGCATCTGGATTGGGTTTCTACCTCTATTCTAGCCAGGGGAGGCTCTAGGTGCGAATGACGAAATGAGGTAAATATCTCTCATACCCGCAAACCCGGATCAGAGTGTCTCTGGGACCGGATCCGGGATTCGGGGCAGGCGCGGGAATTCAGAAAAGCATTCTTAGAAAGTATTTTATCCGATTCATTCAAGATATTTTGTTTTAATGTATCTTCTCACTAATTAGAGGTAAACATATTTATTATCAGAAAATCTGGATTCCGGCTTTAGCCGGGAATTCAATCGAGGCTAAGTTGACGTAATTC
>CAZTAS010000481.1:0-2456 GCA_964611635.1 uncultured Thermodesulfobacteriota bacterium | reverse complement strand
CTTTAGTATCATTTAACCGCAACACAAAGAGTATTTAGCCGAAACTTATGTATTAAGTAATTTTGCACTTTGTTATAGCATTTGTTTAAGCTTCAAGTCTATTATCACATTTTTGTGATTGTATGGATTTAAAGGAGACTTCACTGCCTAAATTTGAGGGATGGTTAGGCTTAGCTCTTTTGAAATAATCTAAAATTACAACATTTCTAGTTGCCAAAAGTTTAATCCACTCACCTTTTCGTGGAAGAATTGATTCATCCTTATAAATAGATTTCACCACTCGAAATAAAGGCCCTCTAACATAAACACCATTTTTTGTATCAAGGTCGCCAACAAGCAACCACCCTGTATCGCCAGGAAGATCCTCCAAGGTAATATGATTTCCCCAAGTAGGGAAATATTTCAGCAATCTTTCTAAAGCATCTGTGAAGTCTGCGAGTCCAATAATGACAACAGCAAGAATGACACATATTGAGATGATTGGATGAGATTCTTTAGTTTTTCCAGTAGTTGGTGAATTTTCCCAGGCATTAGAATCCGTCATAGCTACTGCAATTCATTTGATTGAATTCCTTTACAGACGCAACAGATTTTTCCTCATAACGTTAAAGATCGTATGCGAAGTCAGTCTGGAATTTGTTGCCTGTCAGTGTATTGTTCCAGTTCGTCTCACTTATGTATTGGAATACAGGATTGGGTGAACATCCATTACCCGGTTACGGCCCGGTAGACTCTGTGAACCGCCCCTTGCGGACCCGCACGAGGGGTGGTGTGGGGGCCGGGGGAGAAAAACCCCCGGCTACCCGATTAGGTGCAGTTCAGCCCTTTTTCTTCGACTTAGATACCGATTGACGCTTTGTGCCGCTCATGTTCTTCACTGTTCCGCTTATGCCAACTTTGCGCATGGCTTTCACTGCTTTGTGCATATCCGGTTGTGGGACCTGAAGTACCTTTTGCGGTCTACCGCTATCTCGGAGACGGCGTGCAGCCTTGATTAGGCTGTCCTCGGTACCGCTTCGCTCTACTTCTGTCGCCTTCCTTCGAGATATGGCGTCCAATCGTCGGCCACCACTAATCCCCTTCTCTTTCGTTCGCGAGCGACCAGCTGCCTTAGCTTTTGATCGCTTATGGGCAGTCGATTCTGGCATTTTGTTCCTCCTTCTAATACCAAATTGGCTATTGATATTTTGATATTCAACTCACCAAAGTGTGCCTGTAATGTGGCCATGGATATATCCCCACCATGTTTGATATATAGCCACGAACGCAGTTACTGGAAATTGCTCCCAATCTTCTTACAAGATCTACATTTCGCTCAACATAGGCTTTCGTAACGGGATCGCTTGCTTGAACCCTATGTGCAATCTCCCCTCTTGTTTCTATTAGCATATTTAGCCTTCTGGCAACATTCTCGCGGCTAGAACCGGCCCAATACCAATATTTCGACAGCTTTCGAAGACCTAATGTATCCTTAAACAAGGTGTCGACTCTTTCCGCATCGGGTGTATTTAATCTAGAGGCTTCGATTTCCGCTTGCGCTATAAGCTCATTCTTCCATCCGTCGCCAGCAAGCTTCCAAATACTGTTGTTATCCTTCTCTCTTTCAAGCCGACTGGACGTTTTCACAAGAGCGAGATTCGGCAACTGATCGAAGCTTTCGGAGTTTTCTACAGCAAAACGACATGCTGAGATTGCTAGATCTTCAACGTACGCTTCCCAAGTTGCAACCAGCAAGAGAACTGCACTCTTGTTGAGGACCTGTACGTCGTGCCGACGTCCTGGACCAGACCCTGTGAGATGAGTATGTATATCCAACAGACGCAAGATCTGGCTTAGATTATTCTTCATATTAAGGATATGGTCCGGAACAGTTGACATCGTGCGCTGCACCTAACGCGGCGGTAACATGATATTATCCGACAGATTTGGGGCGTTGATTTTGATATTGAAACGCGAAAAACGAAAAAAAACCCAAAAAGTCTATGAAACAGTTCCTCGCTTGTCGGATATTATCTATGTAAGATATCCATGATAACTGATAGGCCGCTGGGCAAAAGTGATATCCGGCAATTCAAGCCGGATCTGGCCCTGCGGACTCGTGACGGCAGATGTCCTCCCAACAGAAACAAAGTTCCTGTCAGGAGTTGGGTAGGCCCATTTTGAGGTGGTACTCCATGGGGAAACTCTCAACGAAAGGTTCAGAGGTTCAGCGTTCAGAGGTTTAGGGTTGCTAGTTCAACAATAGGGATAATATTGAAAATTAGGGGAAAGTCAAGAAAAATCGCTTCAGTATTTTTGGGCAGGATTTTATAGGTTCAATCCCGCCGGATGCGGGAGAATGGATCAATTCAATAAAGATCCCTCATTTGGAGCAACGCAATCGCTTTCGGCCGGCTACTTCAAATCCATGCGCTTTACTGGGATGAGGCGATGGCCCAGGACGTCTACAGCTGCCT
>CAZTAS010000480.1:0-2490 GCA_964611635.1 uncultured Thermodesulfobacteriota bacterium | reverse complement strand
CCTTGAAATAGAGCACCCATTCCTTCTGAAAGCTGTTCGCCCCGTTGGTGTGGGTAATGGCGTTGAAGCCAGCTTGAAGCAAAAGGATCCGGTCGAATTCACCCTCGCAGATCAAAAGACTTTGCTCGAGGGGGTAATTCTTGAGATCGTTCAGGCCGTAGATGGTAGTTTTTCCGGTTCCTTTGCTCCAGGAGATCATCTTCTGGGAGTCTTTGGACGAATAAAGCCTGACGGTGAGAAGTTGGCCCTTTTCGTCATAGACGGGGATGGACAGGCGCTTTTTGTTGGCTACTACGCCGAGCTTCTACGCTTTAGCCGTTTCCAGCGAGATTTTGCGATTCTCAATGAGAAATTTCAGACCCTCCTTACTATCGAGGAGAGCCTGATGGAATTTTTCGATTTCTTCGGAGGAGGGAAGAGAGGCTTTTTTTGCCCCTTGTCTTGAGAGTCTTTCTTCTCGGAGGGATGGGGAATAAGCTCCACATTGTAAAGCCTCGCCAAATCTCTTAATGCGCCAGGAAAACCCTTACCGGTGGGGTTTATTTTCATGTGAAACGTAAATACATCTCCTGATTCACCACAGCCTTTACAATTCCAGAGACCGTTTGCGATGTTCATGCTCAGGCTCCCTTTGGTGTCGTTATGAAAAGGGCAAATGCCGAGTACTTGATTCTGGCCGCCGGCGGGCTTGAGATCTTTTACCCGCTGAGAGTAATATTCCTTGAAATTGATGGCGTTCAGAACCCGGTTGCTATTCTGTTTGCTGATCTCGAGCCCGTCCATGGAAAGAATTCCTTTTGTTGCTTATTGCTTATAATTCTTTGTCAATGGGTCTAATTCACTGCACGTCGTTCGCATCCTTGCACGCCTTGATGAATAGCCATGCGTCGCACAGGGCCCTTTTCTGGTTCTGCATGCCCAAACTCGCCTCCCTCATGTGCCTGCTGGTTTGGCCCGAAATCCTCTTTTTCGCGCTCGATCTCCTCGGCCACCTCGGCGGTCATTTCATCGAGTTTGGTCGAATCGAAAGAATCTGAACCAAGCAATTGTTCCCCCCAAAGTGAACCCATCGGGTTGACTACTCAGGACACATTTGTGAACAGCCCGGGGGTGAGCCTACGTGAGGACGTCTGCCTTTCCTTTTCCCCACATCAATAATCCTCTGCAACTCCCGCTCAGTGAACACTGTGCGCCGGCCGAGTTTAACCGGTCGAACGCGCCCCTGGCACAACCACGCCCGGAGAGTGTGGGTAGATATTCTCAGAACTGCGGCAGCCTCGCTGTTCGTAAATAACCGTTCCATTTAATATCCTCCTGTATTATCCTGTGTCGGTAAATAGATTACCATACATTATTAGTAGAGTCAAGTTAAAAATAAGGTCCATTTTATTTTTATAGGTTGACATCTCTATTTAGATTTGTTAAGGTAAAAATATTCGAAGCATTACCAAGTTTGATGATGAGGGATGAATTTATGAATGCCGATGCTTATGGCCCGATAGAGGCCGTTGCGTGGGTGCTGGACTTCATCTACACAGACCTGACGCGTTTGGACGGAGCTGAAAGGTTGAAACTCTCAATAGATCTCGACAAACACTTGCTTGGGATGCGAGCGGATAAATATGTACATTGTTTCACCGGCCAACCGAAGGGGTTACTTTTCCAAGTGGGCCTTGATGAAGAGGAAATCGGGCATGTCAATGTGGAGTCTATACTTTCGGAACTCGATCTTGAGAAAATCCAGGCAGAATTTCGTAAGTTTATTGATACTTTTTTGAAGCCGCTGCTTTCGGGCGAGGGGAGAAAGTCCCCTGAATTGAAACCGCTCTTCCATTCGGAACATGAAGTGATGGAGGTTAAGGATGGATTTATTCATTGGGACGTCGAGACCTACGCAGATGCCAACGATGAAACCCTTGTCGCCTATGCGTTGGAAAACTTTCGGTTGACGCTTCGTTACCTGGCGCCTTTCCCAATAGATCTATTCCTGAAATGTGAGGGCTGTGGCAGATACTTCCTTCCGGTAGGAAAAGGTGTGAGACAAAAAAGGAGATTTTGCACCCGCGGCTGCAATTTGCGTTACACTGCGAGACGATATCGTGAGGAAGACCCGGAGGGATACAGGGCTAAACAACGAAAATTCATGAGAGAAAGATATGCGGTAAAGAAAAATCAATAAGCTGCACATCTCCGATAAGGTTGTGAATGTCAACAAAAAAAATCACCCACCATGACAACACCTGACACGATCTTATGCCATGCCTTTTCCTTCAACGCTCACCACAAGGGCTCTTAACCCATGCAGCTTGAGGCGGTTTGAAGCCTGCTCCTGTAAGCCGACTTCGAGGGGCCTACCCTCATCTCTTGTACAGCCTCGTGGCGCACTTTCACCTACAAAGGGTGAGGAGTGGCCTGCTAAGACATTCACTGATTTGCAGTTGAAATATGAAAAAATCCGGTTCATCCGACTAAAGCGTACTTTGTCTCATG
>CAZTAS010000479.1:0-2499 GCA_964611635.1 uncultured Thermodesulfobacteriota bacterium | reverse complement strand
CTTGTGTTAACTCTAAGAGGGTTTGTTATGCTGAGCTAACTCAATAGCCATTTTTGAAAATATTCGTGTTGTCTTTCAACCTGCTTATTCTCCTGAAGTTAACCCAGTTGAACATTTGTGGGATTATATCCGTGAAAAATATTTTAAAAATCGCTCCTGGAACTCAATCGAGGAACTTGAAGAATCATTAGCTACAGATCTTAATGACATTTTAAAGATTAAAAGTGTGATTCAATCCCTTGTGGGATTTCATTGGCAATAATTTAAAGATTAATAGCGAAATAGTATTAGTTCGTAATTTATAACAACAAGACATCTTATCCGCTCATCATTATGTTATGTCAACTTCTAAGCCTGAATGTCAAAAATTTACTTGACAATGGCCATATAAAACTTTAATCCTTAAAGAAATCGCTATTACCAAACCGACAATTCAAATCACAGAAAAAGGTAAAAGAAGGTGGCGAAATGAAGGATCCAGCAGGGGCTCATTTTACCTGAGGAAGGTTTTACTCTTCAGTCGCCGGATAAAAATAAACCCATAGGAGATGGTGCCGGAAAACACTTCCGATTTATAAAACACATTTTTAATATAGCCTGGGCTTACGTTACGCCTCAGGATTTTGCTCAAGCGTATGATAGTAAGAAGTATCTTCCATATATTGATCATCTTAATGCTCATTGGTGGTGAACTTGCTTATGCCGGTGGATTCAGGTATCGCTTTTCATCTCCCGGTGATGATTTAGGAATAAAGGAGACGGTGGTGGGATGCATACGGATTCACACCGTTACCCCGAAGGAAACCCTTTTGGACATCGCCAGAGACTATGAGTTAGGGATCAATGAGATCCAGATTCTCTATCCTCAGATAGACCCCTGGATCCCAGAACCTGGACTTCGACTATCCATCCCGACAGAATGGATTTTGCCACCGACAAAGTATCAGGGGGTGTTGATCAATCTTCCAGAATTGAGGCTGTACCGATTTTTTCCGCGGATCGGAATGGTGAAGACCTATCCAGTGGGGGTGGGGGATATGGGTTGGGAGACCCCGGAAGGCGTCTACCGGGTGGTGAACCGTAAGGTTCATCCTACCTGGGTGATTCCGCCCTTCCTTCGAAAGAAATACAACACAACAATAATTCCCCCAGGGCCAAACAACCCCCTGGGAAAGTATTGGATTGGACTCTCACGCAAAGGATACGGCATCCATGGGACTAATTTCCCCTGGGGCGTAGGGCGATTGGTGAGCCATGGGTGCATTCGCCTATACCCGGAACATATTGCTCAACTATTTCAGGAGGTCCCTGTTTTCACTCCTGTAGAAATCATTTATGAGCCCGTGAAGTTCGGAGTAAAGAATGGGGAAATATTCCTGGAAGTCCACCCCGATCTATACGGAAAGATCGGTGACATGGAAGAATATACACGAAAACGGATGCAAGAATTAGGTCTATTTGATTATATCTCCATGGACGATGTGAAAGAAGCATTGCAACAAGAAAATGGTGTTCCCGTCCGCGTTGGGTGCATAGAGAAAGGAGGTGATAAAGCTAAGGATGCTATGGGTATTATTGGACGTAACAATTAATTCGATAAACCAGAAAAGGGGGTAACTCAATGATCAATCGAAAATATGGTCATATTGCGATGTTCTTCATAATGCTGGCTTGTTTTGGAGTCGTCCTTATGGGCTGTGCCACTTCATCACAACTCAAGGCCGTGGAAGATCAAGCCCAACAAGCCTCGCAAAAATCAGACCAGGCTTTAAAAGAGGCCCAAAGCGCAAAAGCCCAGGCTGTGGACTGCTCCAAACAAGCAAAAGAAGCCATCGCGGCTGCCCAGGACGCACAAAATGCGGCCACAAGCGCAGAAAAGGCGACAGATCGAGCAGAAAAGGCGGCAGAACGGGCTGAAGAAGCAGCAAAAGACGCGGAGGACTCTGCTCGTAAGGCCGAAGCAATTTTCATGAAAAAGATGAAAAAATAACAAAATTTGAGGTTTTTTCGACTAACACTCATAACTTAAGGGTCAAGCACCTTACTCTGCATGGTGCCGGGTTATCCGGTATTGTGGCACTATGATTCCGCCGGCACAAAGACATGACCGATGGCGGCTGCGCAAAACGGGCAGCCGCCATCCTATTTTGGTTTTTGCAGACTATGAGCCGCCTACGACGGCATGGCTTCAACACCGATAACGCTCTATACTGGTAGTATACTTAAGTCCTGGCCTAAAAACGAATTGTTTTCTTCAATTCTCCGAATTATAAAATAGCAAGGCAAGGACTAAATGGCCCTTCCTTTCAGAAAAAATGTGCATACATCGTATAGTAGCCGATTGAGATAGATGTTGTAATGTTTGCTATCAGGCTTGAAAAAGAAAGGCGAAAAATTCAATATTATCAAAACTTATCTGTAATGGAGCTGTTTATATTAAGTTGGGTTCATCCGACTAAAGCGTACTTTGTTTCATGAATGGCCATGATTTTGAGTTTG
>CAZTAS010000478.1:0-2501 GCA_964611635.1 uncultured Thermodesulfobacteriota bacterium | reverse complement strand
GAGTAGCAGCCTCATCATCGAATATTTTGAGACATTTGAGAATTTGGTAACTGGAAAAGAAGGGAGATAAAAGGATAATGAAGAAGGTTAAAAGGAAGATTGTTAATGATCTTATTTTGGGGGAACCATGCATTTTTTAGATCATAGGTAACACTTTAGCTCTTTGAAAAAAGAATAAAGAAAAAGCTGGCGACAGAATCAATAATGTTGTATAACATTCTTCAGAAAAGGAGAAGGTTATGGATTCTGTTGTTTTCCGGTACCGATCTCGGGATCTCAGGGCTCAAGACATTCGTTTCCTTCGGACCGTCATTGCCCAGTTCTACGAGAAAGGGAGGTCCGAGATTTCTAGGGTGATCTGTGAAGCCTGGGGTTGGGTGCAGCCCAATGGTAAGCTCAAGGAATGTGCGGCACGAGATCTGTTGTTGCGCTTGGAAGAAAAAGGGTTCATTGAGCTTCCTCCTCGCCTGCGACCCAAGAATAACCTCAAACGAAACACCTTTGTTCAGGCTCCACTGTTCTGTAAGACCTCTCTGGAAGGCATGCTCAGCCAGCATAGTGATCTTTCTCTGCGGTTAGTGACGTCAAGCGAGTGTTATCTGTGGGATTACTTGGTTCACCATTATCATTATCTGGGACATCCCCGACTCGTGGGCGAACATCTGCGCTACCTCGCTTTCCTCGATGGTCAAGTGGTAGCGTGTCTGGGTTGGGCCAGTGCTGCCTTCAAGGTTCAGCCCCGAGACCGCTTTATCGGCTGGGCTCCTTCAACTCGACGTCAACGCCTCTGTTTGATCGCGAACAATGTCCGCTTTCTCATTCTCCCCTGGGTTAGGATTCCCCATTTAGCTTCCAAGCTTTTAGCCCTCAACCTCAGGTGCCTCAGTGTCGACTGGGAGCAGACCTACGGTCATCCCCTGTATCTGGCCGAGACCTTTGTGGATACGAGCCGATTTCAGGGGACTTGCTATCAGGCGGCCAACTGGATCTATATCGGCCAGACGCAGGGCAGTGGCAAACGGGGCAACCGTTACTATGATCACGGTCAATCCAAAGCCATTTATCTTTATCCCCTGTATCGGAACTTCCGAAGAAAGCTGGCTTATGACTCGGGATGAAGCTCTAGCCATTCTGGATTTAGCACGGGAACAGGCTGTTGTGATCATTTTGACCCTGGCAGAGAAGGCTGAGAAGTACGATCACCTCTGCGGCCACATCAGCCTTACCACTCCTTCTGGAATGATCCCAGTCTATTTAAAACCACCTCACCGAAGGCGAAGAAAACCCCCTGGCAGGGACAAAGGGCATCCGGGGGTAGCACGTCCACGGCCTGCGCGCATCGACCAGTATCAAGAACATACCCTGGATCGCTGCCCTCATTGTCAAACGCTGCTCAAAGAGTCCTTGGACACTTACCATCGTTATATCGAAGATCTTCCACCGGTTCAGCCTCTGGTAACTGAGCACACGATCCATCGATATTGGTGTCCCCGGTGCAAAAAGATCGTCTCTTCTCTCGTCACAGACGCTTTGCCCAATGCTATGATCGGACTCAGACTGCTGGTCTTCACCGCATGGCTTCATTACCTAGTGGGAGTCAGTGTGAATAATGTGGTCAAAATGGTCTCTGTCTTCTCCAGCGTTCAGGTCAGCGCCGGTGGGTTCACCCAGGCCTGGAAACACCTGGCCTCTCTTTTGGAGCCTTTTTACGATCAAATCGGTCAGAAAGTTTCCCAAAGCGCTGTCCTCTCAGCCGACGAGACGGGCTGGAGGCTCAACGGTATCACGCATTGGCTCTGGTGCTTCGTCACCCCGAGGCTCTGCTATTATTTGATCACTCCAAGCCGAGCCTCTCCCGTAGTCAAAAAGGTCTTGGGCCGGATCTTCAAGGGTATCCTGATCTGTGATTTCTGGGGCGCCTATAATAAAATTAGCGCTCTGGCCAAACAGAGGTGCCTCTATCACCTCTTTACGGCACTGGTGAGAGTCGATCAGCTCAATGCCTCTTCGGGATGGAAAGCCTTTCGCAAAAAGCTATCCCGATTGCTCAAGGATGCGATTCGATTGTCGAACAAACAGAGCCAGTTGCGTGCTGAAACCTATCATCGTCTTAAACGAAGATTATACGGCCGACTGGATCAGTTCCTGGCAGTGCCTTATTCAGACCGGGATGCCAAAAGAATGATCAAACGATTGAAACGGCAT
The DNA here is from genome assembly GCA_964611635.1 of uncultured Thermodesulfobacteriota bacterium. GTDB lineage: Bacteria > Desulfobacterota > JAFDED01 > JAFDED01 > JAFDED01 > JAFDED01. Next base: position 296 of record CAZTAS010000478.1, on the reverse strand, counting down.
CAAAAGGAACTCTTCACCTTTCTGGAATACCCGGACGTCAGTCCCTATAATCACCATGCGGAACAGCAGATGCGCAAACCCGTGTTGACCCGAAAGATCTCCCAGCAAAACCGATCTGAGCAAGGAGCAAAAACACAAGCGGTTCTGATGTCCTTGTTTCGATCCGCTGAACTGCAAGGCCACAATCCTGTGGAAATCATCCTTACTATCTCAAAAAGGGTCCTTGAGGCCCGATCACCAGTGAATTTCTTAAATTGCTAGCTTATTCTTCTTTCAAAGAGCTAAAGTGTTACAAA
>CAZTAS010000477.1:0-2504 GCA_964611635.1 uncultured Thermodesulfobacteriota bacterium | reverse complement strand
TGCCCAAAAGGGATCAAAAAGAAGCTGTGCCAAGATCAATGTCTATTTTTGGGAAAAGAATTCTTCTTGACTTATTCCTTTAATTAATTATTATCATGCCGGTGAGGCGATGGGATGTAAAAACTGTCGGGTATAAAAGTCCTTTATGGCAGTGTATGTGAAAAAGGAAGATAAGAAAATGCAACGCTGGAAAGTTCTGGTTACGCGTCGTCTATTCAAGAGTGCTATGGAAATAATACGCAATTGCTGCGACCTGGTTGCCGAACCCGCGGAAGAGATTCTCCCATATGAGGATTTGTTGCGCAATGTGCGCGAGGCTGAGGGGGTGTTGGCCTTTGCAAGGGACCGCATTGATGCCCGGGTTATGGACAAGGCGCCCCGCCTCAGGATTGTGGCTAACTATGCGGTTGGATTTGACAACATTGACGTTGCCGGGGCTACGTCCAGGGGCATACTGGTATGTAACACGCCGGAAGTCCTGACAGAGACCACCGCCGATTTAACCTGGGCCCTCATCCTGGCCGTTGCGCGGCGTGTGGTGGAATCTGATCGATATGTTCGTGAAAAGGAACGAGATTTTTGGCCGCCCAGTGCTTTCCTGGGAGCCGACGTACATGGCAAAACCCTGGGGATTATCGCCATGGGACGCATCGGGTCATCTGTGGCAATGAGGGCCCAGGGATTCGACATGCGCGTGATCTATCATGACATAGAACGCGTTGAGCCTCTTAAGGAGGAGAAACTGAAGGCCACCTATGTGGATCTGGAAACACTATTAAAAGAGTCTGATTTTGTCACACTTCATGTTCCAAGCTCGCCAGATACCCGGCATCTCATAGGCCTGCCCCAATTGACTATGATGAAGCCGACCGCATTTCTCATCAATGCCTCCCGCGGCGTGGTTGTGGATGAAAAAGCTCTCCTCGATGCTCTTCGGGATGGTACAATTGCAGGGGCGGCTCTGGACGTTTTTGAGAATGAACCCCACCTGACCCCCGGGCTTATTGACCTGCCAAACGTGGTTCTAACCCCCCACATCGGAAGCGCAACAGGGGAAACCAGAGAAAAGATGGCCCTCATTGCAGCGGAGAACCTCTTGGCGGCCCTGGAGGGAAGACGGCCTCCCAATCTGGTTAACCCCGATGCCTTTCGGGTCTAAGAAGCCCCTGAATGTCTTCCAGTTCTTGCTTAGTACCAAAATGCTGTTAAATGAGTGAAGCTTGCAGGAAACCCCTTTTGTAAACCCCCACACGGGGCATCCAACAGCGATTGTTTGGTGTAGGCGATCTCTATATTGCCTCCTCCGGCACCGCAACCGCTCAGTTATATTTTCTCGGCATTCCCAAAACCGAAAATTGGAATGATAAGATCATGGACTTAATGGAAAATTTGGAATGATTTTTAATTTATATGTAAAAGTCAGGACTTGAGCCAACAGATAGTGTCAGATTCTGGCAATCCTTTGCTCATTAGTTGCAGAAATCCTCACAGGGCATTACTTCCTGAATCAACGATTGACAGATTCTGATAAAAGATGTAAATTATTAAAATTAATAGGGAAAATAGATGAACAGTCATCTACTGGGCCAGAATAATAATGCACATATTTTGAACCAGAATCGCAGGGAAGTACATAAGTATACGCCGTGTGACTGCCAAAAAAGATAGTATCTTATATAGAAGCCATATAAGATGATTGTCGCAAGCACGACAGGTTAATAGTTTTTTGAAAAGAAGAAGGGGCCAATGCCGCAAGACATTATTCCATATGATCCTGGACCATTGCCCTCGGATCGAGCACCGCGTTCAGGTGAATCGATTGAACTAAAACTGCAGGGTTGGCCGCCCTGGAAGGATGTCCACTTCTCCATTCGGAACATAAGCCATCGGGATCACGGACGCTTTTGTGAGTTGCGCAAGGCCGCTATTCGAGCGATGCGTGGGAGAGCATGGTACCGTGGTCCGATTCGCCTGTTTTTACGGGTGCAAGGGCCGAGCCTCGAACCGCATCGTTCGCTCAATGACTATGCGGATGGTGTCTGCGACACGCTGGGCGGCGGACACGGCACCACATTTACGTATCTTCCCCTCGTGTATGAGGATGACTGCCAGGTATGTAGTATCGAAGCGAGGTTCCTAGAGGCCGAGCAGCCATCATTTACTGTATGCATTGAGTTCTTACCTGATGTTAACACTGATGAATGATTATTGTCATTGAGAGCAGCTATATTATTATCGGTACTCAGGGACACATATTCAGTGAATACACATCAAGGTCTCAGCCCGGTCTGAGAAGCGAATCGAGGGGGGAAATTGGTATGCTGTCCATGAAATTGGGAGATGGTGGGAGACTGGGGGGGAATTCCTTTCCCAGGAGGTCGCGCTGGAGGATGTGAGGCTCCTTCGGTCCCACGAGCGCACGGGGAGGCCACTTGGAGGTGAGGGCTTAATTGATCGTGTGGAGAAAGCCACCGGCCAAGTGCTGCGAAGGCTGAAACCGGGGC
>CAZTAS010000476.1:0-2505 GCA_964611635.1 uncultured Thermodesulfobacteriota bacterium | reverse complement strand
TCGATGGCAACCAGACCCGTCGGGCCCATTCCTATTGTTGAATTCTTCGTCATTCTGACCTGGGTGCCTCACCTAACAATCAGTAGGCATCTTTGAAACGTCCACCTGCCTCCTACACGAACGAAATACCATCCCACCGGGGTTTTCAAATTGGCGTTTCGGGCATCTTATTCTTAATCTTGCCTACGATAACTCCTTACGGAGGAGGTCAACCGGAAAAGGCCTACCATGTGCTGGGTATACAGTTTTAGCGCCCGCACCCAGGAGTAAGCTCCAACTCTCTCTTAGTTGACCCATATCTTCGGCAAAAATAGGCATGCCGGGCCCAAACCGTAAAGGAAATTTGTTCATGGCCATGTCTCCCACAAAGACATCCCCTGTTTCCAACAAAACGCTTACTGATCCGGGAGAATGGCCAGGAGTATGGATTACCTTACCGGAAATCCCGTATTCTTCCAAGGAGAGCCCTTCATCCCCCAAAACCACATCCACTTCTGTTGTAGGAATATTGACCAGAGGCATAAACATCGCCATGATGGCCTTAAAGATGTTGCCCCAGGGAGTTACACCAGGAGGCAATGGCTTCAAGCCCATTTCAAGCCACTCTTTTTCCTGTTCATGCATCGCAATTTCGGCGCCTGTGAGCTCTTTGATCTCCCTGGCAGATCCTATGTGATCCCAATGCCCGTGGGTCACAATCATGAGCTTGATGTCTTCTGGGCTTATTGAGATCTCCTCTATGGCCTTGCCAAATTTTTTTAGCCCTTTTGGGGCTCCACCATCGATCATGATTGTTCCCCTCTCCTGAATAATATAGCAATGGTCAAGGCCCAGAGTAACCGGATAAATATTTACGCTCATCTTTGCCCCCTCATTTCTCACCTACAGCTTCCGCGACGTCCATAGAATTACAAAAACCCAATGCTAACCAAAAAGCGGAAGGTCCATAAGCTTGGTAGATGCTAAAAGGAAAGTTTTCACCTTTATGATTTTATGGACGTCCACCTACCTAGGTGGGTTAATACAACCACCACGCACCAATAAAGCATGCCGTAGCTAACGAAATACCAATAGCTGGCAGATAAAACCAAAACCGCACAGCCAGATAAAAATAGATAAATCCGACAATGACAGGTACAAGTAAAAACATTCAAAAAAAAATCACAGGAGTCCCATGTTAAGGAATGCGGAAGGCAAATAAGTCTGTTAAATGTTAAAAGGAGGTGTTTAATTTTGTGATTCTATGCGTGTTCCCCTATCCCACAATTTTCATCTGTGACCTCTATTCGCATTTGAATACCCATATCCTTCATGTCCCTCATCAGACGAGAGCTGTTGACAGCATTGCCCATCAACCATACGCCCGGCCTGTTTAGGGTTCCGTCAAGATACTGTTTCAGACACGCAACGACTGGAACCGCAGTGAAAAAGACAGCATCATTGTGTTCAGCAACAATCCTGGCCTTGATAGCTTTCCCTTCTTTCTTCCCTTCTGCGTCAAGAACGAAAATGACTCCCAGCTCTGAAGATGAAAACGTGTTCACTCCCCAACACATCAACTTCCCAAGAAAATTTATCCCCACACCCTTCCCGATCTTCCCAAAGAGCACTGTGAGTGGAAAGACGAAGCTATCTACAAACCAGTTCAAACCTGCAACATAGACACCTGCTTCCTTTATTGCAAACATTTTCGGAAGGGGCTTCATTTCCGTCATTTGTAATGGGAAACATTTCTTGATGCCAAACTTTGAACCAAAATCAACCATGATAGCGTCCTTATAAGTGGCTTTCCTCCATTCTCCGTCCTTCAAGATCTCCGCATTGGACTGCCCAACCTCATGGAGGATCTCATGGGTTGACTCAGGTTTTTCAAACCGTGCATTCATTGCCATACTGATAACCGCTTTCTGGTAGTCATCGAAGTATGTCGCTGCCTCCCGGACAAAGACAGCAGGCAGGCCCGGATGAAACCCCGCCTGGGTGATGAAGACGCGCCCCGCTTCTGTTATCTCTGATGACAGCGCCTGGAGCAATGGAATCGTGTTCTGCTGGACCAGAATATCAATCCAATCACTTCCAGAATCGAGGGCTGCCCGAGCGACTTGCTCAATCCACTGAGGAGTCGTGGCAGCAACAATCACCATATCTACGCCATGAAAGGCCTCCGCCAGACTATTGGAATCTGCCGCGTCAGCATATCTAGAGGTAACATGTTTACCAGCATACTCTCTATCCAAAACCTCCGCAAACTCCTTGGCTTTTTCCTCGCGGCGCCCTGCAACTATTACATCAACATCCGTTTCCTTTAGAATTAACCGCGAAAGAGACTTGCCGACTCCTCCATATCCCCCAAAAATAAGGATACTTCTGTCATTCATAGGACGGACCCCACTCATTTATTAGGCAGACACCTTCTTTTTTGTAAGTTTCTTAGCGTCTTCAAACTATAATCAGACTTTTCCAGTCTGATATCAGGTCCATATATCCCGTAGTCCCGAGCCCATT
>CAZTAS010000475.1:0-2519 GCA_964611635.1 uncultured Thermodesulfobacteriota bacterium | reverse complement strand
CGTGCTGTACCACTCAAAAAATGTTACTCTGATTTATACAAGTAAGCACTAGATGAATTTTGTTATCGATTCAATTGGAGGAAATGGGAACCACAGCTTTTTAATAGATTGGTTACTGCTTGTGTTAACTCCAAGGGAGTTTGCTATGCTGAGTTAACTCAATAGTCATTAAATATAATTTAATCCTCGGAGATCTTTATCAAACCGATGATCTCAGGGTCCTGGATTACAACGGCTATTCGTTCATGGGCAAATTCTCACTTAAAGAAATGGGAGATCCCTACTTTCACAAGTAGAGTCAAAAAGAAGAGCTTAAGAAGAAAAGGACCACACTTCCGGCCATTAGGATCTGTAAGTTGGCAGTGTAAACCCGTATTTAGTAGTGGCTTCTATGAGACCGTTTTTTAGTGCTTTGCGTTCATGATGTCTGCTATCTATCCGGTATTTTCCACACCCAGAAAAATTTCTATAAGACATTCATGCATTCAATTGGACGAGGTGCATAAATTGGTCTCCTTTCAAACCATTGTGCATAGTTCACTCAGTAATCTTCAATGTGTGAGTCTTGGTACATCTGAAGAGTAGTAGGTGTAACAATCGACAGAAGCTTACTATAACAGTGTCAGCCAGATCATCTCTTTGTTTTCACCCTCAAGTAATAATCCAGTGTCACGCTGAAAATAGACATCCGGGAGACAAACAGTAGATTAAACGGTACATTTGTGCACCGTTCAGTCTACTCTCTGTGCCTTGTTTCTCCCGTCCAACAGCCTTTTAACCATCTTTGTCGGCAAGGAACCAGACACCTCCCGGCTTTTTCCGTATCGCCCCTTTGAAATCACCCTTGCGTTAATAAGTCCGTAGAGGTCAAGAAAGCAGATCATATCAGAGAATCGCCTCTGGGTGAGGGCACGAATTCTCTCTTATTCGCATAGAGTCCGGTAGATTTCATAGACCTGCCCGGTTGTCTGCTTTTTTACTCCTTTGGCCAGACTTGCGTAGCACGCGATCAGAGAGAGTTTCTGCTGCTTGGCCAGAGATTTTATCAACTCCTCGGTTTTGTCGACCTCCAGGCTGTGCTCGGCCATGTCCACCTCTTTCTCTGAAAGCTCTCCAGAGGTTTCTTCTGCGATCCTCACCGCCTTAGCCAGTAACTCCACTGCTTTGCGTGCATCACCGGTCTCTCTGGATGAATAGGCAGCTATTTTCTGCAAGGCACCATCACGGACTTTGCTGGTGTTCAGAGCCTTTTTTACCCTCAGATCCAGGATGGCCAGCAAATCAAGGGCGTCATACGGCTCAAAGATGATGTCGGTCTTCTTGAGGAAACTGAGAATTCTCGGGTCAAGCGTCCTCTCCCAGTCCAGGCGGTTGGTGAGAAGGATGAGCATAATCCGGCTTGAAACCCTGCGCGGGAGCGTTTTGCCCAGAAAGGTGAGAAACGCATCAGCATTGGGCTTCAGATTATCAGCTTCATCGATAAGCAGGCACAAGAATCCCGGTTGGCCGTCTATATTTTGAGCGATGAGTTCCTGCATATAGTCCAGAGGGATTCCTTTTCGATAACGCCTGCTCACTCCATCCAAGGAGATCGCCAGCTCGTTTAAGGCGCCGAAATATGTCTTTGGAGAAGTCAAATCGATATACGCATATCGAAAAGCTCTTTTTTGCTTCTCACAGACTTTCTGGAAGGTTGAGAGTACATGGAGCAGGGTCACTGTCTTTCCGGAGCCGGTTGGTCCATAAATGAACAGCGATGGCGGGTGAGCGCCGTCGAGAATGGGGGTCAAATACGCGATAATTCTGCGGAGTTGTTTTTCTCTGATATTCTGATTGAAAATCTCTTTTAAAACCGCTGTCCGCTCTTCCTCAGGAAGCTTCTCATCATCAAGGTAATCCGGATTAATGACCAGCGACCGTATTTTGCTGGCTTCATGGAGCGATTCAATCAAAAATTCTATGCGATTATGGCCTCTTTCCTCTATGATATGAGTTTTTCCATCGGACATTTTCTTCATGTTGCTCCATAAGAAAGGCATCTATTAAAGCTTTCAGGAGCACTTGTCGGTGATTACAACGAGGTGGGTGAGAAGATTTCCGATGGAAATCGGAGATGAATAAAAATATATTGATTTTTTACTCATATATATACTCTATCACCGAAAAACTTATAAATAAAACTTAAAAAAGGGAAAAAAGAGGAGAATTTTTCTATTCCGGGCAGTTCCATCGGACATTTACCCACCTAATTCATTGCCTCCCATCAAAAACTGTTTTCTATCTCGAATAACAGTTGTCATTTCTAACAGCAAAGAATTCAAGACCAGGGAATCACCCCTGATCTTACATGCCAAGCTCAGCCTCTTCACTCGCAGCTGTCAAGTACTCAAAAGCCTTACCTGCCAGCATACTCACCTTGGGCAGGTCATTTACCTTGTAGGAATTGGTGGATTTCCACTGGTCATTCTGGTCGCGATATCTGCGCTCGATCTGAACGCTGAAGACCTCAAAAGACCTGT
>CAZTAS010000474.1:0-2525 GCA_964611635.1 uncultured Thermodesulfobacteriota bacterium | reverse complement strand
TTACTCCGTAGAGGACTTGGCTGTAAAACCTCACCTCCTACTTCATGCCGGTTTTAACCGGCGCTTTCAGAACGTCCCCCTCTCCCGAAATCCGAAATCCGTAGCCCCCGCGCCAGATCGCGACGACTTATTAAATCTCCTCAGCATTTGGCTGATGAATCCGCTACGATGACTTACGCTCAAAGGCTCTGGGATTTTTTTCGCGGCCTTTTCACCGTGGCTATTTCAAAGCTCTTTGAGCTCTTCAAAATTGAGGAGCAATGTTCTCCCTATACCAATATTCTGGAACAGATTATATGTGCCTCTACGCCAATTTAGGGGTACGAAATTTGAGTAAACATCATGTCAATCCCGTTGATCCCGTCCATTAAAAACTGCATCCGAATCGTCGGGGTCAAAATTTATCCTCTCCTTTTCAATAACCAGAGGTCTATTCTTTACCTGTGTGTAGATTGCCCCGATATATTCCCCAATTATCCCAATAAAAAATAATTGCACAGCGGCAAAAAAGAAGATTCCTGTAACCATCGGCGCCATTCCCAACTGAAACCGCTCCCAGAAGATAAGCTTGTATATGAAATAAGCAGCGGCCACCAGCAGGCTGAAAATGGCGACAGAAAACCCGATAAAAGTGGCCATCCTCAATGGTACCTTGGAATGACTCACAAAGCCGAGCATGGCCATATCATACAAAGTATACAAGTTGTTCTTGGTCACTCCCTTCTTCCTTTTGGGCTGAACAAACGGGATCTCTGCCCTTTCAAATCCCATTTCCGTTATAAGCCCACGAAAATACGGATAGGGGTCATCAAGTCTTCTTAAGGTGTCGACAAACTCCCTGTCATAAAGCCCAAATCCCGTGAAATTCTTTATTTGTTCCGTCTCTGCATATTTTTCAATCAGATTATAGTATAGCCTTCTGATGCTGAACATTAACGGGTTCTCTTCACTCTCTTTTTTTACCCCAACAACTATCTTAAGACCATCTTCCCACTTTTCGACGAAATCCTTAATTAGGGGCGGGGGGTCCTGTAAGTCTGCAGATATGCTTATAACTGCATCGCCGCGGGCCTGGAGGAGTGCATGAAAGGGAGATCTTATATGCCCGAAATTTCTTGCATTCACAATTACCTTCACGTGCTTATCATCTTTCGAGATCTCTCTCAATATTGAAACTGTCCTGTCCTTTGAGGCATTATCAATGAAAATATGTTCATATGAATATTGATCAAGCCTGCTGAAAACTGCTCTTACCTGTTGGTATATTTCTTCGACATTTTCTTCTTCGTTGAAGCATGGCGTTACAACGCTAATCAATTTCATTTCAAACCTCTCAATTTGTGTCTCCAATCAGACCATTCAAAACCAGATACGCTCATGTTGCTGCAGATTTCCAATTGTAGCTGATCAGTTGAACATCCTTAGCAATTTTCACTGTCTTAATTATTCCCTCTCGTAGGCCAATCAATTGGCGGACGCCCAGTTCTTCGTGCGCCCGTTTTGTGGACGGCACATAACGTTCCGGCGGTCTATTGGGATCGGGTATACCTGCAATCCTCACCTCAATAGGTTTCTCAAAACACTGTGCCACGGCATTAGCCAAGTCAGCTATGGTGATTGCTTCCTCTGAGCCTACGTTGTAAGGCCAGCATGACTCTCCTTTAAACAAGATTGTCCAGAGCCATATTGCCAGATCTGCTGCATAGAGATACGATCGATAGGGCGTCCCATCCCCGTTGACCTGGATGGGGCCCCCATTCAATGCATCCCGGATAAAGTTCCCAATAGCGTAATGAATGTCGGTGGGCAGATATGGGCCGACAAAGGAAAAACACCGGGCAATCTTCGTTTCGATACTATACTTTCTTGAATAAAGTCCACAGAGGAGTTCTGCCGCACGCTTACCTTCGCCGTAGGCAGAATGTGGATCGGTTGGGTCGGGTGCACCACAATAATCTTCGTGAACATGGCTCATGTCCGATGGTTGTTTCCCGTAAACAGCCCCGGAACTGGTGAACAGCAATTTATTCGCTTGGCAATGCCGGGCAAACTCAAGGGTATGGCGCGTCCCCTCCACGATGGTATCGAACATGAGAAGCTGATCTTCAGCGTTCAGTTGTACACTGGCATCCGTCGCCACATGGATGATGAAGTCAAATTGTTCCTCAGGAAAATCAAAATCCTGTACATCACCCTGATGAAACCTGATACCCGGTGCTTCGGCAAACCGAGGATACCGTGCTCTAAAGGAATGGTGATCGCGGCTCAAGACATGCATCTCAGAATTCAGCTCCATTTGATCATTGGCATAAAGAAAACTCTCCATGAGCCATTTTCCAAGAAAGCCTGTTCCACCAGTCACAAAAATCGTTTTCTCACGCAAATCTTGCCATAATGATTTCGTGTGCTCAAAGATGTGGTTTAAATCTCGCGACAATACACCATAGGTTTTTGCGTTCTTTTTTTTTATAACATGACCTTCGGCGATTAAAATATTTGTTGCAATTGAGTGGAACTCTGTGGTA
>CAZTAS010000473.1:0-2537 GCA_964611635.1 uncultured Thermodesulfobacteriota bacterium | reverse complement strand
CAGTCGATCCGCAGGTCACCGCCGCATTACCGCCGCGCGCAGCGCGGCGGTAACGACAAAGCTAAGCGGCCGGGGACGAGCCAGCACAGCATAACTTGAAGTCTGGATCTTTGATTTTTGAAGAAATCCCTTTAGTGGCGCAGGCCCCCCCGGTCCGTCTTGAGCGCCTGGTTAGCCATCTATTGAATTTGAATGGTCTTTTACCAGACTACTTTAACCGCATATTCTGTAAATATTTGATCTTTGCTAACCAGAATGGCTTCTTCAATACCAGCTTGGGCAATAAGCAATCGGTCAAAGGGGTCTTTATGATGAGATGGCATTTTCCCTAATGCCAGTATGTGTTCAAGCTTAATGTCTAGAATATCGATCTTGTTGATTTCCAGCTGTCCCTTCACCAATTCTGCCAAGGGGGTATTGAGCTTGAGTTTACCCAATTGGAGCTTGATTTGCATCTCCCAAAGACTTGCCATACTAACCAGTAGCACATTCTTAGGATCTTGAATCATGTTCAAAACTTGTTGGGTAAGCCTTTGAGGTTCGCTATCCCACCAAATGAAAGTGTGGGTATCTAAGAGTAATTTCATGCGTTTCCTGTCCAAAACGAATCTGGTAGAGGTTCATCGAAATCTTCGCTCATTGAAATTGCTCCAGCATGTAAGCCTGGTATTCTCTTTGAAATTGGAACCAAGCGTGCTATTGGAGTATTGTCCTCCGTGAGGACCACTTCCCTTCCTTCCGCCACAAGAGACAATAAGCCCTTCAAATCTGGCAGTTTCTTTTTGACATCAATAGTTTTTGTCAACATCATTTTTTCTCCTTACTCGCAGAGTTGTCTTTCCTATTTTTCTAATGCAAAGCCGCTAACCTGTAAATAAACATTTTGACTCACTTGGCTAACGCAAAGCTGACTTGCCGGAAACCCAACAGCAAACGTTGATTGTACCTCATAATTCCATTCATTTGAATTGTACCGTAATGAAAAACGTAGCATTTGAATAACTCGTAATCAAAGTCATAATGCCTTCATTTTTATGGTCATATTTTTCTATCATCCCTTTTAATTCCGCATACGAGATTGGAGCATCAAACACATCAAGTATTTCTTCTTTTGTTCTGTAATCATATTTACTTGGAAGTCTTCCTTCAATTACATCATTTGCGTAAACTAGCATGGCACCTCTGCCCATTGCAAGAAAGCACTCTTTATAAAGCTTTGAGAGCTGCGCCAAGTGTGTATCAAGAATTGATAGTGCTGTATCTCTTTGGTTAATTGCTGACATGCTGTTTATTATTCCATTCTTAATCGTTGTTTTTTAGTGAAACAGACAACGTGGAATTGAGTGGCGCGGCCTGGGCTATCCGTGAAAAAACCCCGCCGTATTCCGCGTCCACTCAAATGATTTGTTGGCCGTTTCTGTTTCAGATATCGAGGGCAAAGCGGATTGCCTGACCGACATCAGCCATCTTTGATCGGGACAACGTTGAGATCAGGGAGCCGATTTTTCCCTTCGAAACAGTTTGCAAGTGATCACAGTTAACAGCGCAATCCCTTGGCATGCCGTCGGCCTTCGAGAGAAAGACCTCGGATGGTATGTCGCGTACTATGCTTGTAATGGGAGCGACGGTTACTTCACCGAGATATTCCAACACCGAATCTCGTGTCAGGATAAGAACCGGCCGCCTTTTATCTGGCCGGGCGAACTTGTACCAACGGATTTCACCGTGTTTCATTCGTCACCCCAAACCTGTTCCTTTTCCCAAACCGAAAATTCATCAGCACCGATTGGATGCCGTTCGTATCCTTGTCGGTGCTTTCGCTCCAGTTGCTCAAGGCTATAACGGGCAAGCGCTTCGCGGAGCGCCTTTCGTGTGAAAGCGGAACGATTTGTACGGAGCTGCTTCGAAACGCGATCAACCGCTTGGACAAGATCCTCATCAAGGGTCATCTGAATGGTTTTCATGTCACACCTCAACAATGTGGATTTTTATAGCTATTTTAATCCACATTTCAGTCTATGTCAAATCGATTTCCGCTTTGGCCAACGCTGCTTTTCAGCGGCGCAGCTTTTTGCGTCCGCTGCAAAAGCCTTGTTAGATTCAAAACCTTTAATTGTTAGTTAAGATATACAAGGTTTCAAGGACTAAAATACCTCGTCATTTTTCATCATGTCTATAGTTCTTTTTATCTGATAAGCATTAAGTTCACGAGGGAGTGCTATAAACATTTCATTGGAAAACGTTTTTCTTTCAACAGGGAGTATAAGATTAGCAACCCAAGTCCCTGGGAATTTTGTATCAGAGGTTTTTTCTATTTTAGCTTCCCAAACAGATTGACCTTCTCTATCGTATATGATGAGCCTACTTTGAAGTATGGAACACCATTCAGTTTGGGAACCTCCAGTGAGAGCTGACACAATCCTAAGAGGATTGAAATATTTCAAAGTTATATATTCTGTAATAAAATATCTATTGTAAATGCTTAAAACCTACATTCCGCACATTGAGCAGGGTGTTTTTTGGAGTTTTCGTGTACT
>CAZTAS010000472.1:0-2559 GCA_964611635.1 uncultured Thermodesulfobacteriota bacterium | reverse complement strand
TGTCTATAATGGGTCTCCATGCATTTGCACAGGAAAGGATTCAACTCATTCGAGCGGATAGTCTCATCAGTGAGACAGTGAACGAGGAAGAGATATTGACATGGGTTGGAGATGTGCGATTAATCCAGGGGAGTGCATATATTGATTGCGGTTGGGCACGATTGTGGGAAGAAGAGAACCGGGCCATTCTTCGTGATCGTGTGACAATTTATGACGGGAAACGGATATTGAAAGGTGATAGAGTTGATTATTCGGGAAAGGATAGAGTCGAAAGTGCCTCCGGTCATGTTTCTTTGGAGAGCAATAGAAGGCTCTTAACTGCACAGAGAATCGATTATTTTCAGAGTGAGGAATGCGCATTTGCTTTTGGGGATGTGGTAATCGCCGATCTTGTTGAAAAGGTAACTTTGACAGGGGATCGCGCAGAGTACAACCGTCGATTGGATTACGGTTTGGTTGAAGATAAGCCCCGATTGGAAGGCATTGACACAACCTCTGGTGAAGAGATTGTTGTTACTGGATTGAAGATAGAGGCGTGGGGAGGAGAACAGCGTGTTCTTGTTTCGGACAGTGTCCTCATTCAAAAAGGAGATTTAAAAGCAGGCTGCCAAAGTGCTGAATATCTATCTGATGCGGATTTGCTTATCCTTAGTAATATGCCAGTTCTATGGTACCAGGAACAGGAGATGAGGGGTAACATCATTCAAGTGCGATTGAAAGATTTTCAATTTCAAGGTGGATCCATACAGGGCGATGCAGAAATTGTGTCAATGGATACCCTTTTTCAGGATGTATTGAAAGGTCAGCATGTCACCATTGTGGCATCGGATGATACGATTCGGAGTGTCATCGTTGAAGATCAGGCCAGCAGTCTCTATCATGTTTTTGATGAAAAAGATGAATATAGTTCACCGCCATTTCTTAAATGGCATGATGATGAAATAAAATACAAGATTTTAAGCTATCCATCCGGTCTTGACGGCTTAATCGACAATTCATTTGATACATGGGAAGATCTTGGTTTGTATGATTTCACAAAAGTAACTAGTAGATGGTATCAATAATAATGTTGCAATGTCTAATTTTTATTTATACATTGAGTTCGGAATTCTTTTTAATAAAAGAAGGAGGAACTCAAATGCCATTTGTCAGCCAGCGTCCCAAATTAGAGCTTTCGTCCAAAGAGATTGAGGAGCTTACCAAAATCAAACGTTCGCGCACCGAAGGTTTGGCCCGAACCCAACGGGCTGATATTCTTCTTTCCTATCATCAGGGGCAAACAGTTTCAGCTATTGCCAAGCGGCTAAGAACCAATCGTCCCAAGATAGAACGAACAATTAACCGGGCCCTCCAAGTGGGTGCCCTTGCCGCATTGAATGATTTTCCCCGAACCGGCAAACCGCCAAAGATTACTCAGGAAGCAAAGACATGGGTTTTGTCCCTTGCTTGTCAAAAGCCAAAAGATTTTGGCTATGCTGCAGAGCTTTGGACCATGTCCGGTTTGGCAAATCATATTCGAGAACACTGTCAGGATGCCGGACATCCTTCCTTAGCCAAGATAAATAAAGGCGCTGTATCCAGGCTTCTGTCTCAGGCGATAGTTCGTCCGCATAAAATTGATTATTACATCCAACGGCGCGATCCTGACTTTGATGTAAAGATGGTTCAAGTATTGCATGTTTATAACGAAGTTGAATTGCTAAGAACCCAGTTCAAGGATTCTCCATCACAAACAATTGTCTACCTTTCCTATGATGAAAAGCCCGGTATTCAAGCCATTCAGAACATTACGCCGGATTTGCCGCCCGTGCCGGGCTTGCATCCATCGGTAGGTCGGGATTATGAATATAAGCGCCTGGGCACTCGTTCATTATTGGCATCAATCGACTTAATGACCGGACAGGTACATGGTCAAACCTATCAGCGGCATCGCAGTTTCGAATTTATTCAACATCTGCGATATTTGGATTCCGTTTATCCCCAAAACCATAAAATAAAAATGATTCTGGATAATCATTCTTCCCACATTTCAAAGGAGACCAAATCCTATTTGAAAACAGTTCCCAATCGTTTTGAGTTTATCTTTACCCCAACCCATGGTTCCTGGCTGAATATTATCGAAACATTTTTCAGCAAAATGACCCGTTCATTCTTGCGCGGACTACGGGTAGAAACGGTGGAGGAATTGGAACAGCGTATAGCAACTTATCTCAATGAAATCAATAAAATGCCAGTCATCCACAGGTGGAAATATAAATTAAATGAAATTGCTACGGTTTCTAAAGTTGCTTAATATTGAAATGATAATTATGAAACCATCTACTAGTTGTAACAGTTGAGGTTGGATCAGGTAAGTAGGTTTTTACACTGCCATTATATCTATCTTGGGCTGGATTGCTTTGTGAGCATGTAACTCCATTATATTTAGGCCCAATAGATGGCCACGTGTAACTTAAAGATAAAAAATCATGTCTACCAGAATAATAATAAGACACATATAATATTTCACAATTATCTCCACTTAAAGGATAAAAGGCAACTTGGTTATGAGTTTTATAT
>CAZTAS010000471.1:0-2565 GCA_964611635.1 uncultured Thermodesulfobacteriota bacterium | reverse complement strand
TTCCTTCTCAACTACCAAGCATGCTTCAGACAGGTATCCCCGTGAACGGTTACATCGTAAGGGATAAAGCTTCTTCAATAAGGCAGGGGTCATGAACATCGTTTTCCGGTGACGCCAGCAAACCCAACCCGTGGCTTTCGATTTGACCCATTAGAAGGGAAGTTGTTTTTTCTGTTTGCGCCTCAATGGAAGCCAAATCCAGCCGATCATCTATATCAACTAAGACCGGCTCAATGCCATGGACATGGGATAAACGCCTTAACTGGCCTCGGGCCTTAGGGTGAAGTGTTCCACAGACAACTACCACAGGGCCATCGGGAACCTTTGTCCATGTCTCAATTTCGGCACAGGACAAACAATATTTGGCCAGTGCCTTACCAAGGCCTTGACCTCCTACAAAAAATAAGCGCCCCGGGCGTTCCAAAAAGAGCTTAACAACCCTTTCAAGATCACCTTGGGATTCGCTGTCAGCCACTATAACCTGAACACCTGAAGCAATCAGACGCTCAATATGTTTATGATTTTCATTGCTCCGCAACGTTTCCAGATCTAATAGGTCAATTCTCCTTTTATTTCCCAAGGCAGCAACTTCAGAAACCCTCGAATCCGTCACAGGTTGTTTTGGGTCTTTACTGTAAAAAGATTCTGCAATCGGGATTCCATCAAGGTACTGTATGCCGTTTCGGGTAGCCCGGCCGAAATCGGGGATGGCGGGAGCCAAACAACAGAGTCCAAGATTCAATTCATCCATGACAGCCGAAATTTCTCGTCCAAATTGGCCACGAAAGGCGCTGTCGGTTTTTTTCAACAGGATTCTTTTCTCGTTTGTTGCGGCAAGTCTGCACGCCCTGCGAACCTTGTCGTACGCTTCATCTCCAGAAAAACTGCGGGTCTCTGTATTCCAGACCACAAGGCCTTCAAATTGCCCTTTCTGCATTTCAGGTATGTCGGAATCAAGGATAACGGTTACGCACCCCACTGAATCGAGAAATTCAATTCCGGTATCACATGCTCCGGCAAGATCATCCGCAATCATGGAGATTTCAGATGGGAAAATCCGAGGTTTGACCTCTGCCTTCTTAATTACTGAAGACATAATCCTACCCATTGAGATCCCTTACACAATAAGCCCTATAGCTGAATTTCTAACCGGGGATGGTCGCAGCAACATAGGCAATCTTGGCCGTATCCTCGAGTAAATCCGCCAAATAATAAGCATGTTTTAAATCCCTACCCAAGGTCAAAATGCCATGCTCTTTCATCAGCAGGGAATTTGCTTCAGGATTACTTTCTATCCCCTGAATGACGCAATCACGCAGCTCTGGAGAGCCAGGGAGAAAACATTCGATACAGGGGACATGTTTCAGGTTTACCCGGCTGGACACGGTCACCAGTGGAAGCGGATTTCCTTTGTTTGAATAAGCCGTAGCATATGGGGGGTGGACATGGGCAACGGCCCCGACGTCGGGTCGCAATCGGTAGGCCGCCAAATGAAAACTGGCTTCTTTTGTTCCTTTTAGGCCTTTTGGCGAATCAAGAATTTGACCCTCCAAACTAACAAGGATACTCTCTTCAGGTTCTACATCACCTAAAGATATACCTGTAGGCGTGATTAAGACCGTATCCGTATCCGGGATCCTTACACTTAGATTACCTCCGGTCCCTCCCACCAGACGTCGGTGAAAAGATCTTTTTGAAAATTCTGATAGTTGTTGTCTAAAAAAATCTATATTACTCATGCTGATCCCCTTTCGAATAAAATAACGACTTTTAAATCAAAATAAGTAAAGGAACTCCATCATAAATCGATGCAATACCCTTTCTTTTGGCTCAGAATTGTTTTAGGGGGGGACGTAGGTTCCAAAACAACTTAAATATATTTCTTTATCTCTGGCAACTCATCAGAAACGGCTAGGCGATTCACCGCAGAAGTTGTGATGCCAAGAAATCGCGCAACATCAGCTCCAGAATATCCCATTCTCTTTATGGCTATCTGACAAAACAGCCTGCGGGATTTAACCGCTCCCCTTTTCCTTAAGACGTTTACCTATAAGATTTAGTTTAAATTTTCTCACGGTTTCCGGATGTGTTATTTCACCTTTTGGACTCTCAAAATACAAAGCATCAAACGGACATTGAACGATGCAAGCACCGCATTGTACACACCGGTTAGGTCTGGACATCGCAGCAGTATGCTGCTTTCTATCCACTTCATAGCAATTACGCGGACAAACTTGCTCACAGAAGCCGGCACCTTTGCACTTTTCTTCATCGAGAATGACTTTAAGAAACCTATCCTCATGCAAGCCGCTCTTGTAAATTGGAGTGCTGCCCATTAAGTCGCTACTTATCAGAAGAAGAATAACAAAAGAAACGAATCCCCAACGCAAAATAAAGCCCCACGTAAAAGTGTCTAGAGAAATGCTCCAAATAACAAGGCAAGACAGAAAAATTACCCAAAGGAGAAGTGGGATTCGGCCAAAATCAAAGATAATAGTATACTTGCTGAAACTCGTCCCTTTTTTCTTTGGATTAAGCCATTTGGAATAAAGAGGGAACGACACA
>CAZTAS010000470.1:0-2576 GCA_964611635.1 uncultured Thermodesulfobacteriota bacterium | reverse complement strand
TGCTTGTGTTAACTCTAAGAGGGTTTGTTATGCTGAGCTAACTCAATAGCCATTAAGTAATATTTTAGCAGGTAGTGGTTTATTCTGATGTTATTGTCACTGCTGTTTGGTCGTTTCCAGGTGCCGGAACCATCACTTTGACTGGCTCGGGAATTGTCCTGGTTGGTGGTGCATTTTTGACATCAGGAGACCTTGCATTCTCTTTCTCGGGAGGTGCACTGAGGGGACCGGGGGGGTGCTTACAGGTAGTAAATGCGTTGGAACAGGGATTGGAATAAGCAATGTTGTCACTGGCTTTGGGTCTACGAGTGGAACCTTATATATTGAACTCGGCTCTTAAAGCGACTAATAGTTTTGGCACTATTATTCAGCTAACCAACAGCAAAGCCAGAGATGGACTTAGCTCTGCCTTTTACTTTACCTGGGTGGGTAGCGTTTTACCACCGTATGACCCCATAACTTCGCTTTACTCCTGACACGTCCCAAATTATCTCAATTCCCGATGGATCCCGTCAAGCGAATACCGGCCTATTTCGCGCACAGGTTGAGCCGTGATGTGCGCATGGGCGCCCACAACTATGGCCTCACCCCGGAAAAGCTAAATATGATATTCATCTGTTCAGTGAAATTGTGTAAAGGAAGTGCATAAATCCGTTTACTCCAAAAACATTGTCCATGCTTTCACTCAGTAATCGTCAATCTGTGAGCCTTGGTACATCTGAATAGTTGTAGGTGGAAGCGACAACCCCCTTTTCAACTCTTCCTTCCTGAAGCCACATTTGACTTATCCCGCTGAAAGGTGTAAATTATATTTAGTATTCCTCAAGAAAATTGAACCCAAAAAATGCATTTAATGAATTCAAAATAGCCTTAAACCATTATAGGCGGGGCGTCTCATCCCGCTTCCATGGAATAATAAAGTGCGGGGCGGGACGCCCCGCCTATATTGATAGATATTACGTTTGTTATGAAATATAAGCTCCTTACTGCAATATTTAGATTGAAATGTGTATGGATGCCTGTAAATGCTTTTCGCCGATCAATTAGGGGGTCTATTAGGAACCATGGGTGAGGAACGGAGAGAGAGAAGAAGCATTTGCAGGCGAAAAGCAGACTGGCTATTAAGAGATCAGATTCGCAAACATAACCTGCTCTTTCATGTTGGCCAGATCATCACTTCAGAGATGAACTTGCATGTCTTGTTTGACGTGATTATGGAGCAAGCCAATCAAATCATATACACCCAAAGAAGTACAGTATTACTTTATGACGAAAACTCCACAGAGCTCTGGTCCATGGTGGCCACCGGTATGAAGAAAAATGAGATCCGAATACCCTCTGACTATGGCTTTGCTGGCTGGGTTTTCCAGCGGAAAATTCCCTTGATCATCAATGATGCCTATCATGACCCACGTTTCTATCCAGAGGTAGACAAGCAATCAGGGTTTCGAACCAAAAACATCCTCTGCGTTCCCCTTATAAACCGTAAAGGGCAATGTATTGGGGTATTGCAGGCCCTAAACAAGAGTGTGGGTGATTTTACGGATGAGGACAGAGAATTGCTCACATCCATATCTCACTATGTGGCAATCGCCCTAGAGAACGCGCAACTCTATGAAGAGGTAAAAAACCATTCAGAACAGCTCAAGAGCACCCTCATACATATCGAAACACTGGAAAAGGTTAAGGCTCAATTGACCAAATTTGTTCCATCTTCAGTCGCCAAGTTGGTGGAACAAGACCCAGATAAGCTCACACGTGAGAAGATCCTCATGGATGTGACGATACTATTTATCGATATCCAGGATTTCTCCAAAATCACGGAAGGCTTTGACCAGAGGTTGGTCAACGATATGGTGGAGCGCCATTTTTCCAGATACCTGGAATGCATCAATCGGTATGGCGGCGAAGTCAATGAGACTTCAGGTGATGGGTTGATGGTGATCTTCAAGGAGGGTTCTTTAAAATCTCATGCCAGGAAAGCCGTTGCTGCTGGGCTGGAAATCATCTCTGAAAACAGGCGACTGAATGAAGAATTTGCATATCCCTGGGGCAGGGTTGGGCTGCATATGGGTGTGAACTCCGGTAAGGCATGGGTTGGATGCACAAAAATGAAGAGCCTCATCGGAGAACGGTGGACCTATACTGCTTCGGGATTGGTTACTGTTTTGGCTGCTCGAATTGGTGCCCTGTCTGGTGAGAGTCGACTTTACGTGGGTCTAGAGACGTATCAATTACTTGAGAATTCGTGCTATTGTGAATTTATGGGGCAGCGAGAAGTTAAAAATGTCAGAGACCCCATCTCCATTTACTGGGTAAAAAATATTAAAAATAATCACTTCCTTGATGATTAGTGATGACAAAAATTGTCTCGGCTGAATTTATCATCAAAACAAAATAAATTTTTCTGCGTATGTCTCAGAATATCACAAAAGATTTATTCCAAGAACATCATTCATACTTTCACTCAGTAATCGTCAATCTGTGAGCCTTGGTACATCTGAATAGTAGTAGGTGAAACAATTGGCCGAGACTTGATTTGACAGTGTCTGCCAGATCAAATCTTGGTTTTCACA
>CAZTAS010000469.1:0-2578 GCA_964611635.1 uncultured Thermodesulfobacteriota bacterium | reverse complement strand
CTCCAAGGCTGATGGTGACCTTTTTGAAGCCATTCTTGCCGGGGTTGAATCGCTCTTTTTCAAATTCCATCCGAAGCCTTTCTGCCACAATTATGGCTTGCCTGCCAATGATGCCCGGGCAGATAACCACAAACTCCTCTCCACCATAGCGGAACCCGGAATCATAGCGGCGCTTGGACTTCCGAATTACCTCAGACAGGCTTCCCAGCACGCGATCGCCCTCAATGTGACCGTATGTATCATTGTACTGCTTGAAGTTGTCGATGTCGATCATATCAGGGACAGAGGGCTCCCCTGTCTTTGGGCACGGTCTATTTCCGCGTTAAGCTGGTTGTAAAGATGCTGGCGATTGAAAAGCCCTGTGAGGGTATCGGTTATGATCAATTCCTGGATCCTTTCCTCCTGGTGCTTGCGGTCCGTGATGTCCCGATAGGTAATCAGGAGAGCCGGTTCAGACTGGTACTCGATAAGAATACTGAGGGCCTCCACGTAAATCATGTTGCCGTTTTTTTTCAATAGTCTTAGCTCTAGAGATTGACGAAGGGGTGAACCCTCAAGGCGCTCCTGGATATGTTTCTTCACATTTGCCCTGTCATCGGGGTGAATAAAATCCGTAACATCGCACTCCAGTAACTCAGATTCTGCGGCCCCCATAAGCTCCAGCATCCTGGGGTTGGCATATTGGACCCTGGTCCCCTTGATTATCATCACTCCTTCCAGGGATCTTTCCACCAGCGTCCTGTGTTTTTCCTCCGATTCTTCCAGCCTGCTCTGTCGCTCCCGTTTCTCGGTTATATCTCGCATGGATATTAAGATACCCTTGGGGTTTTGAATGTCTGGATACAATTGAACCAGGATATCCATGGTGTATAATCGGCCTGATTTGCTTATGACCCCGATTTCATAATTGCTTGGTGGATTCAACCCCTGGATACGCTGAGCAAATCGCTCTCGCACCATGGGTAAGTATTCTTCGAGGATGAAGTCGGAATAGTCCTTCTCCTTTAGCTCTTGCAGGGTATATTCCGAGAGCTCCCGGAATCGACGGTTACAATAGATTAACTCCCCATGGGGATATGCAAATATTGCGATGGCATCCCCCAGGATTCCCAGAATATCAATGCCGGAAATTTCAGTTTTCTTAAGCCACTCATGTAAGTATGGCTGTTTTTTCTTTTTCATGGATTCATTAACTTTACACCGTTGCACGAGTATCAAAGGCCATGAATGGTTACGTGGCCACTTCGCGCAGAAATTGGGCGCATTGCTCAGGGTATGATACGTTGATATAAATACCTGTTCCCATCTCGAACCCGGCCGGTGTGGTAAGCCTCGGTACGATCACCGTGTACCAGTGGTAGTGCTTGACACCGGAGTCCTGGACGGAAGCCGAACGAATAATAAAGTTGTAATCCGGGTCGCCCAGTCCGATGTAAATTTTTTTTAAAATTTCCTGGAGAATATGGGAGAATGCGATAACCTCCTCATCATTAATGGTTCCAAAGGAACTTCGGTGCAGCTTGGGAATTATACGTGTCTCGAAGGGCGAGCGCGACGCAAACGGGCAGTAGGCCACAAAGTGATCATTCTCCATGATAATCCGCTCTTTTTGACTCACCTCCTCCGCGAGCATGTCGCAATAAATACACGAACCGAATGTGTCATATGATATGCGCGCTTGATATATCTGCTCCCGAACGTGTGGCGGGGTTATGGGCGTGGCAATGATTTGCGAGTGGGGGTGCTCCAGCGATGTGCCTGCCCTGGAACCATGGTTGCGGAACACACTGATCAGTTCCACCTTTTGCTGTCGAGAGATGCTGGTGTAACGGTTCCGGTAAGCCATCACCACGTTGCGCATAAAATCCTTACTCATGGTGGCGGGAGTTTGACTGTGGTCAGGGGTTTCGATTATGACTTCCGCGATACCATATCCACCCGCCAGTAAAAATCGACCCACATGAGATCGCCATGTATCGAGATCTTCCCTGAGGGGCGCAAACTTGTTGGGAACTACCCGCAACACCCAGCCACCATTGTTATTGATCTGAAACACTGCCGGAGGGGTCATGTCCTCGTTGCCGGGGCAAAAAGGGCACTGTGGGTCAAATGGCGGCGGATTTCTGCGCTCTCGCTTGGAATGGCGAAACGTGTCGGGTCTCATGGCACGTTCGGTGGCGATGATCACCCATTCCTTTGTTGCGAAGTTCTGGCGAAACTCCGGCATGGCACTTCCTTTAAATTCAGTGGTTTTGTATCATTTAATTTTATATATTTTTTCACAAAAAAGCAATATTATTATCACCTGGAGTTTCCCGAGTTTTTGAAATACAAAACGGTTTTATTTAGCAATATCAATATATTGGAGGCGAGAGCATCTGAAATTATCCTTTTCTGATTTTCGAAAATCGTGATCTAACCATTTCAAATACTTAAGAAAGTTTCTTTTCCAAAATCGTATAGGGAGTTTGCGTTATCCTGCAAAACTCAGGAAACTCCAGTATTATCACGTCCCCTCTTAAGGGGTGTGCGACATAAAAGGTGATTATGCGGCACGGCGAGACTCCCAGTAATCCTC
>CAZTAS010000468.1:0-2587 GCA_964611635.1 uncultured Thermodesulfobacteriota bacterium | reverse complement strand
CCTGAAGCGCAGATATAAAAATCATTGATGAAAGGATTATCATGAGGCACAAGTCTACAATTCGATTGAGAATGTTACTCCCCATCATAGCCACCTTCTTTCTTTATTTAAGAAAGCTAAACACCTATCCATAAAAACATTGATTAAGTTCAATTACTTTGGATCCGTAGGATTAGTGTATATATCGGTTGAAACGATCCTACAGTATATCTGCGAACAGGAAGGCGATCCTGTTACTGCTAACAATCAATCTCTAATCGACACCAAGTGAACCCCTCGTCTTATAGATGAGAAATTTTCAGCTGCAATCCAGTTTTAAGCCCCATGTCTTAATTAGCCGTTTAACAGGGATTATCACAGTAATAAAAAAACCCTAATTTAGCTTTAGACGGCTTTGCTTTAGACGGTCGAAGCAATTGATAATAAAACAATTTTTCATAGCAGAGCCCTCACAGTGGATATCAAAGTTGTATTTAATAATTGTGAAACATGGGGTATTGGCAACCTTAAATATATGGACATACGATTTAACATGCTGAATTATCGTAAAAATTATCTTGACAAAAATATTTTAACATTATATATATTGTGTATAGCTAACCTAATAAATACTATTAAAGGGCTGTACACAATGTCCAAAAGCTTTTTTCTCCACCCGCAGGACCCGATGCAAAAGCGCTATGAAGCTCTCAGAGCTTCTTTTGTAGATGAGCTCAGCGCCGAGGAAGTGGCCAAAAAATTCGGCTACTCCGTTTATACAATCAACGGCTTGAGAAGGGATTTTAAAGCCGGTGTACTGCCACCATTTTTCCAACCCCTTGCCAAGGGGCCAAAACAGCGAAGAGCATCTACCCTGAAGGCCAAGGACCGTATTGTCGAATTGCGCAAACAAAACTACTCCATTGAAGAAATTGAAGAAGTATTGCTTAGAGAACACTATGACATTACTGCCAAAACCATCCACCAAGTTTTGAAAGACGAAGGCTTTGCCAGGCTGTTTAGAAGAACCCATGCTGAAAGACGCCTCGCATTGCAGCAGGCAAAAGACCCTGCTGAGATGGCCAGTGTAAAAGAGTTCGGGGCCCATGAATTTGTCAAAACCGCCTATGGCGGCGTGTTCCTATTTATTCCAATGATCATAGACATGCAACTGCATACCCTCTTTAACCAAGTCGGCTTTTATGGCTCCAAGCAAATCCCCAGGCTCAATTATCTGATGAGCTTTATCGCCTTAAAGCTCATTGGAAAAGAAAGGCTTTCCCATGTCAACGATCTCAGCTTTGATTACGGACTTGGCACCTTTGCCGGATTGAATGTGCTGCCAAAAATTGCTTCCATCACCCAGTACTCCTACCGAAATCCTCATACACTGGTGGTGAGCTTGCTGAAAAAATGGAACCGCGTGCTGCATGAAAACGGATACCTCCAAGGCCAGCATATCAACCTGGATTTCCACTCCAGCCCCTGCTGGGGAGAAGAAAGTCAACTGCAAAATCACTGGGTACCTACCCGGGGCAAAGCAATGAAAAGCGTGTTGTGCTTTTTTGCCCAGGATCTTGAGACCACCTACCTATGCTACTCCAACGGCCAGCTATCCAAAGAAGAAGCTCCGGATGAAATCCTGAATTTTATCTCCTTTTATAAAGATAGTCATGGGGAGCTTCCTAAATGTCTAGTGTTTGACTCGAAACTGACTACTTACAAGAACCTCGATGTGCTTGATAAAGACTTCGGCATTCAGTTTATCACCCTACAGCGAAGAGGAAAAAAGATCCTCGAAGAAATCAACAAAATCACCGACTGGAAAAAGATCCGGCTCAACAAAAACACCCGGAAACACAAACTTCTAAAAATCCATCAACAACTCGTGACCATTAAAGACTACGGCGGGCAGCTGCGACAAATTGTTGTCTCCGGCACAGGCAGAGAATTACCCATGCTGATCATTACAAATGATTTTGATACACCGCCAAAGCAAATCATCGAAACCTATGCCCTGCGGTGGTTGATTGAAAACAACATCCAGGAAAATGTCGACTTTTTCAGCCTCAACGCGCTTTCCTCATCTATAATTGTAAAGGTTGATTTTGATATTGCCATCACCCTGATCGCCAATACGCTGTATAAAATCTTGGCCGGCAAGTTCAAGCTGTTCGACAAAGCCAAGCCCAAAACCGTCTACCGAAATATAGTCGAAGGAGCAGCTAAGATTTATATCGGCTCCGATGAGGTGAAAGTCATTTTCGGCAAAAAGTCATTTAATCCACTAATCATGGATTGGATCAGCTCACTTCCTGAAACCGTAGTTCCCTGGATGCATCATAAGCGACTACAATATGGCTTTGAATAAAAAATAGTATTTTTTAGTTCCCGTGATAATCCCTGTTCATAGGTGACAGATCCAACAATTCCGCCCATGAGATCTTTTACTCGTTACAATTGGAATCGCTTAAAATCCTTTGATAAGGTTGACAAGCGGAACGTGGATACAATTCACGAATAGGATAATTCTGGAATCCAGGCGCATTGAGAATTAAATATTACAGGCTATTATGAGAACCCTATTTCACAGATTTGTTGGAGGTAT
>CAZTAS010000467.1:0-2617 GCA_964611635.1 uncultured Thermodesulfobacteriota bacterium | reverse complement strand
CCTCACAGGGCTCAAAATTCCAAAGTTTGCCCTCTCTGAAGTGCGGAATGTAGGTCATAATATTCCAAAAACTTAGGACTAGTGGTTCCAATCTAGAGTTTTCTTTACATCGTAAGTGAAAGTTGAGGAGCAACGAGAATTTGTATTTGACAAGTTATTGACTAAACCCTTATGGCAGAAGTGAAGGCAAGGTAGCCAGGCCATCAGAGACTTGGAACCGGCGATACCTCCAAATCGTCAAAATATGGCCCTCACAATAACATGTGATATCCAATTCCCGAACGAGCCTGGATTCCAGGATTATCCAAACGGAAAGAAATCGGCTTTGCAAACATTTCGTGATACCAATATTATTAGAAAATGGATTTCAGCCCATAGCCGGTTTGGACTGATGAAAGAGTCCTTGAGATCAGGGTTCGGTGATATCATAGATTCTTGCAGTATTTGAATATTCAAATATGGTTTTATCTATAGTCCCGCCGGAAAAAAGGCCAGAACTCTGTGGTCAAACTCTGGCCGTATCAGAAAATCAGATTGTGGTATTTTGGAGCGGGATTATTGATAAAACGAGAATGAACGAAGCCGCGGTTTTGGACTTTTTGGGGGTTCTATATGGGGATTATAAAGTGCGAGTTGAAATTATGAAGTAAGTGGAAAACGGGGGTAGTAAGGATTTTTTTAAAGGTGGCTGGAATATCTTTTCTCCTTTTTCGAGACCGAAGGCGCCTTGTGGCTGAGCATTGTCTCTCGTAGTCATAAGGATGACATATGAATCTATTTTTTGGCCACACTGATCCTTTCACTTTCAGCCAAGCCAAAAGCGGTATAGCGCCATCCAGGGCAGCAAATTCTGGATAAGCCCCTTGTTTAAGCCGAGGCAATTTAAATAATATATTTGCACTTTTTTATACTCAATCATTTATAAAATCAGGTGATGCGGTTAAAGTTCTTTTTTCTCTTCGTATTCCTTCTTGTTTATCTCGCCAGAAGCATACCTCTTGTCTAGGATCTCCATGGCTGTGTTTAAACCTCTGATCTTGTGGTTATCTGTCCCACGGGGGCGGAATCCACACGTCATTGAACCCCACCGACGCCTCATAACAAGAAAACAGAGGATGATCATCACGAGGGGGAATAACTACCAGTACGGTGCGTCGTAGAATCCTAATGCACACATTTTTGTCATCTCCTTTTACCTTTTAACTATTAGAGGACTAATTTCTTGTATTTAGATATGCAGACTGGAAAAAAGCCGAAATTTTCTGCATCTCATCAATAGGGTTGTATAAATAATTTTGATCTCCTTAGTAACTGATTTGCAGTGGCTAAGATTTTCTCTCATAGCCGTCGTTTCTGAGATGTCAGGCTAAGGGAGTTATTTTGCATTCTTCAAACGATACACTTCCTGGCAAATGGAACCTCAGTTTTGCGTTCATAATCCCAGCAACTTCCATTCCTTCGATCACCTTGCAGCCGCTTGATTTGACCGAATCACGCACGGTTTCGGTCGCAGAACCACATCCCAGAACTATCACAGCTTCATGTTGTTTCGCGCATTTCTGTAGTTTTTTGCGTCTACCTAAAGTCCACATGCACAAGAACCAATGGTGATAGAGAGTGCTCTTGAACACTTTTGCGTTTACACCTCTTTCTTTTAATCGGGATTTCAGTTTCCTGATATAATGTTCGAAAGGAGCGGATTTCACTAAACTCCTAAAAAATTGAAGGAAGGGTTTGTCTTCTCTAACGGCCACAGTCACTGCAGGACACATATTACAAGGAACGATCAAAGCGGAACTAATTCCTTCAACTTCAGAGATCAATTCCAAATCATTAAGATGTATTGGCATTTGTAGCTTCTCCCCTTTTCAAGATTGATGCGCAGTTGAAAAAAACCTCTTGAAGACGCATCGCCGCTCCTACGACGATTTTGACCGATTGCCTGAGGGCTCCCACGCTGCCATTGCCACCGCATTCATGACTGCAGTACCCGCTCTCAGGAGCCAGGGCGTAAACCCTCACACGGCGCGGGATATTTTTCAGTTTCTTCTTACCTTGATAAGCAGCGTCCCGAGAGAGTTGACCTCGTACCTGGCGGTAAACCGCACCGGAAATGAAAACACCCCCGGGCGGGGCCAAAGCCTGCAGTCGAGCGGCGATGTTCACGGCATCGCCGTAAACCTGCCGGCCCTGGTGCAGTACGTCACCCATGTCAATGCCCAGCCTGAAACACATTCGGTCCTCCCGGGGAAGCCTACGGTTGGCAGCCCTCAGCCGCTCCTGTATGTCCAAAGCGCAGCTCACCGCCGCCACGGCGCTGTTGAACACGGCCAGAAGGCTGTCGCCGGACATGTCAACCACCCACCCTCGGCGCTGCGCCACCTGTTGGCTCATAAACCGGCGGTGGTGGTTGATGGCGCGCACCGTTTCGACGTCATTGCGGCTCATCAGCCGGCTGAAATCCTTTACGTCGGCTGTAAGTATGGTGCTTCGTCTTCTTTTGAATTCCTGGTTGTTCATGATATGTCCTTGTAGCGACTTCCTTTGTTCAGTTGTATTATTCACTGTTTATTGGATCTGACGGAGCAGCTCGAAAAAAGGTTACATGAATTCTGAG
>CAZTAS010000466.1:0-2659 GCA_964611635.1 uncultured Thermodesulfobacteriota bacterium | reverse complement strand
CAAGTACAGATTGTACCTGGAGATGAGACGGAAAACGTATGAACTGCTCCTGGGGGGTGAACCAACACAGAACATAAAAACAAAGCGCTAAGCGCCTCAGGGGATAGGCGCGTCCAATAGGGGAGTTTTTGGCTCTTTTGTGAGGCGATCCGATGTCATTAAACAGCCACTAAGGCCAAAATAAGACCACTATCCCACTGCTCATGGCTTTAAAATGCCCAAAAGGGATCAAAAAGAAGCTGTGCCAAAATCAATGTCTATTTTTGGGAAGGAAGTTTCCCTTGACAAGTACATGGAATTGTGTTTACTTAAAATTTGGCTTTGAGATAAGGTCTACCTCAGTGCCGTCAATCGGCGTAGGTGGCTAAGTTTGGTCAGGCTATAAAGTCTTGCTCTCACATCTAACTTCCCTCAAGGGCGAGCCCATGGAGAAAAAGCAGGGAGAAGTAGTTGTTTTCATGCGTTTCCTGTTGTAGTTATTTAGTTCACACTGAAAAATGTGGCCTGAAAGCCGCGATTTTACCTTGTTTAAGTAAGAAAACATGTCTGAATTTGACGATTTTTAATTAACATTTAATAAATAAAGGTCTATACTGCCTTTTCATGAGTCTCCCCATTAAAGAAAGGCAGATGACCATGTTTCGAGAAAAGTTTCACCAGTTTCTGGACCCGAAGCACGAGCTGATGCGCGCGGCCCGGCTCATCCCCTGGGAGAAGATTCACGACGAGCTGAGCTATTATTA
Organism: uncultured Thermodesulfobacteriota bacterium; assembly: GCA_964611635.1. Lineage (GTDB taxonomy): Bacteria > Desulfobacterota > JAFDED01 > JAFDED01 > JAFDED01 > JAFDED01. The sequence continues at coordinate 1,916 of CAZTAS010000466.1, read as the reverse complement.
CAGCATCAGAGGACGACGGCCCAATTTCGTCCGGCTCATGGTAGGTCTTCATATCCTCAAGAACCGCTACAACGTCTCGGACGAGCAAGCGACGCACTACCTCCATGAGAACGTCTACTGGCAGTACTTTTGCGGATTTGATGAGCCGCAGCCTCCTGAGATTCTTGACAGCTCCAGCATGACCAAATTTCGCCAGTGCATCGGCTCCCAGGGAATGCCCTCCATTGAGCGCATCATTCTGGAATGGTGGAGCAAGCTGGGGCTGGTCAAGACCAAACGCATGGCGGTGGACACCACGGCCCAGCCGAAGAATACCGCGTATCCCACCGATGCGGACCTGTTGCACAAGGTGGGCAGGGAGCTTGTAGAGAAAGTCAAAGCCATCCGCAAGGAGGTCTCTTTTCGGGTTTTTTCGTTGTTTTTCGCGCACCAGCCGGAAGCTCTACCTTATGGCCAAAAAGCTCTACCGGCGCAGACCCGAACTCCAGCAGAAAGCAATCGCGGAGCTGAGCGCAATGGTGGAGAAGGTGTGCCGGTAGGCCTCCGGGATGGTCAACTCGCTGTATGCCAGGGGGAGAAAGGAATTGGGCCGGCAGCTCAACGCCCTTGCACGGTTGGCCAGAAAGGTGGTGGCGCACACCAGGGCTGGTGCGCAGGGGTTGCGCGGAGAGAGGTTCCAGGAGCGCATCTACTCGCTGCATGAGCCGAAGGTGGCTCCAATCAAAAAGGGCAAAACCCACCCCGACTGTGAGTTTGGAGCCAAGGTGGTTATGTGGATCAATGAGGATGGACTGGTCCTTTCTCATGCGGAATATCAGGAGATAGTGGCTGATGTGCATACCATGGGCCGAAGCATCGCACGAGCCAGGTCCAACACGGCAAGGCCCATTGATGAGGTCTCTGGGGACGGGGGATTTCACCAGGCCGAGGATCTCATGGAGAAGTGCCGACGGCGCTGGGGTGTGAAGCGGCTGGCGTAGCATGCAAGGGACCGAGGGGTCACCCTTGCCGCAAGGAGCCATGGTTTCGACGCAACCAGCCATCCGCAACCGTGCCGAGCCTGTCATTGGCCATCTCAAATCTGACCACAGCATGAACCGTTGTCGCTACCGAGGACCCATGGGGGATACCTTCAACGTGGTGTGGGCCACCATGGCCTAGAACAGGAAGAAGTGGTCGGTCTTGAGAGAAAGAGCGACAATAAAAGGCGTAAACGGGAGCTTCTGAAAGCAGCATGAGGAAAAAGAAGAAGAAAAGATATCGAGCGTTCTCACAAAAAACAAAGGATTATCACTGTGCAGTCCCTTCATGATCCTTTTGATACCCTACTTTTTAGTGTGTACTATTTAGATGACTAAATTGGATCAGTCGGAAAGGAGACAACCTATGAGAAGCCTTGAGTTCATGAATGCAGCTAAGGTGATTACAGATTACTACATTGGGATCAAGCCCGGAGAGGAGGTTCTGGTCGTCAGAGATACTCGCATCGGCGAATTTCCCGGGGCGGAGGCGCTTGCGGAGGCTGTTTTATCCTCCATCAGTATGTTAGGAGGAGAGCCTCAAATTATAAACTACGTGTCCCGTCCGCTGGCGGGGATGGAGCCTCCTAAAGTTGTTGCCGCAGCCATGAAATCAGCCGATGCTGTGATAATTATGTCAACTTTGTCTATCCTTCAAACGGTTGCCGCGACCGAGGCGCTGTCAGCCGGAACAAGAGTCCTGATGCTTCCACCCGCCAGATACATTTATGGTTCCCTCGACATGCTATACAGGCTGATGCCGACAGATTCAGGGGAAATAGCTAAGAGGATTGAAATGGCTGAAAAGTTGACCACCTTGTGCAAAGCCGGCTCCAGGATCAAAGTCCTCTCCCCTAAAGGAACAGATATAACTTTTGGCATAGGGAAGCTGGAGGT
>CAZTAS010000465.1:0-2676 GCA_964611635.1 uncultured Thermodesulfobacteriota bacterium | reverse complement strand
ATTTATCCCATTTGTTCAACAGTATTTTCGTGCCCAAATGCAAAATCTGGGGTAATGTGTTTTCTGTGTTTTTTTCATCTCCTACTGCAAAATCAGAGATTATTCACACATAGCTGTGCAGGCCGGAGAGGATCAGGTTGACGCCGAGATAGGTGAAAATTACGGCCATGAAGCCGAAGATGGATAGGAGAGCCGCTTTTTGTCCCTGCCACCCCCGGGTGAGGCGGGCGTGGAGAAACGCGGCGTAAATGAGCCACGTGATAAGGGACCAGGTCTCTTTGGGGTCCCAGCTCCAGTAGGCTCCCCAGGCGTTGTGCGCCCAAGCCGCGCCGGTGATGATGCCCACAGTCAGTAGCGGAAAGCCAACGGCGATGCTCTTATAGATCAGATCGTCCAGGACGGAAAGGGAAGAGAGATATGATGTGCCGCCGGGGTGGGTTCTCCGTTCCTGGAAAATATACAGGATGCTCACCCCGCAGGATAAAGCAAAGGCCGCATACCCAAGGAAGCAGGTCACCACGTGGGCCAGCAGCCAGTCGCTCTGCAGGGCCGGCACCAGGGGCTGGATGTGAGCGGTGACGTTGGGAGCCAGGGAGGCATAGGCCATGGCACCGAAGCCGAAAGGCGCCGCCACAGCGCCCATGATCAGTGTGCGGTGGCGCAGCTCGAAGAGCAGGTGTATCAATATGATGCTCCACGAAAAGAATACCATGGATTCGTACAGGTTGGACATAGGGGCATGGCCGATGCCCAGCCGGTAGGATTCGATCCACCTGATGCCGAGCCCTCCTGTCTGCATCGCCCAGAAAAGCCACGCCGCCACCGAGGCCAATCGGCCCAGCGTCTCATGTCGAAAAACCATGTAGCACAGGTAAAGCACCCAGCTTAGCAGGTAACCAAACGTAACAATGCTGAAGATAGTGGTACTGCCCATTAATTATTCCTTACAAAATGGAGGCACTGAATTACCGGGGGCCGCTGTGCCGTAAGTCTTTGATGACCATTATCACCGACCTTGCCGATGTGCTATTTTAAGAATCATCGAGAGCGGCGTTTTCTGAAGTCATCAATGAGAAAGATTTAGCCAGTTCCTCGAACTCCTTCTGGAATGAGGCCGGGTTTCTCGTGCTCCGGCCCGCCAGGAGGACGCGGGAGCCTTTCTTTTCGGGAGAGATGCGCACCCATACCCTTCGGTGCGACATGAAGAGCGCCACGATCATCCCAACCACCATCAGTGCGCTACCGATCCAGACCAGCCAGACACCCGGGTCTCTGGCCACCTGGAGGCCCGTGAAACGTGATTGATACACCCGGTTCAGAACAAAGGTCCACAATCTCCCATCCAGATTCTTTGTTGTGGAAGCGCCGCGAAAAACCCAGAAATCGCCCACCCTCCGGGAGCCTTCGAAGTAGGCAATTCGTATAGCGGGCCCGCGGCCCATAACCGATTCGCTGTAATTCTCGATGCGAAATGCCCCGTCTCCCGCCGCCAGCGAAAACATCTGCTGAAATTCCACTTTTTTGATCTCCGATGGTCCGTTTTGACGATTTCGGATTTCCAGCTCGAAGAGCGGCGGTCCGGCATTGCCATAGCTGGACTGGTAAAAGGTGATGCCCCTGTGGACCAGTGGGTGGTTCACTCGCACGTCCCGCGTGAGAATTTCCTTTCCGCCCTCCAGCACGGTCAACATACTGCGGTAGTCTTTCGGTGTTCCGTTACTGTAAAAGCTCACGTCAAACTTCTCGCAGCGCACTGTGAAGCCGAGGGGAAAGGGTACCGAACTTTTCTGCAGAAAAACCCGGTCAACGCTCTCCCCTTCCACAATGTTCACAAGCCCTTTAAAGCCGAAAATCGACCCGACCATCCCGCCCATAAGGATGATCAGGACGCTGGCGTGTGTGAGGAAGACACCCAGCCTGGCATAACGGCCCCGGTTCGCCGCAAGGTGGATGGCATCGCCTGCTGCGGCGATGCTGAGGTTTCGATAGCTCTTGCCAAGGATAATTTGCGCCTCTGACATGCACTCCTCGAGAGAATGGGGCACAAGGAAGCTCCGCTTCATGGCGCATGAGTTCGCAAGACCATCGGTCAGCAGGGGCGGCGGCCCGGTGATCTGCCTCAGGACCCCTGGGATCCTCTGCCACGAGCAGGCCATCAGGTTGAGGCTCAGCAGGCCCAGCAGCGTGATAAACCACCAGGAGTGGTACATGTCCAGGAGCCCCAGGGCCAGATAAAGCCGGTATTTCACCGGGGTGTAAAACCTCAGGTATTCCGAGGCGGGCTGGTTCTGGGGGATGGTGGTACCCAAAATGCTTAGGATAGCAAGTAGAATCAAAAGGAAGATAGTAAACTTCAGGGAGCGAAGCCCATCCCAGATTATATTGAAAAATCCAGGCTCCGCACTCACAGCTTGCGGTATTTCGCCGGAAGATTTTTTAGAAGATTCTTTATCAGCACCTTGCATTCTCAATATCCTTATCAAAGATTGCTTAATATATAATCAATAATTTGTCAACCAAAATCATCAAAAATACATTTAAACGGAATTTGTCATTGTGCGCACGTGAAAAGAGATTTGGTTGACCTTATGCTGATCCATAGATAAATGTAAATTGATATCAGTCGGGTAGACTAAGGAGTTTGCCTTCCCCGGCCCCTCACAGATCCGGACTTGC
>CAZTAS010000464.1:0-2676 GCA_964611635.1 uncultured Thermodesulfobacteriota bacterium | reverse complement strand
TGAAAAATCAAGGTCGTAGAGGAAGAGGACTTTCAATTGCAAAATTTGGGATAATTGGTGAACCTGGTGAAACTAAGGTGGTTAATTTAAAAACAAAAGGTTGGGTGAGAAAAGCATCAACAGCATGAACCAAACTCTGTCATTTGAGGAAGTAAGGCTGTATCTGGTGCTTCACGGCAAAGATGAAAATGGAAATGAAATCAGGGTAAGTAGTGAATCAGCGCCCATTTAAAGGCAAAAGGGGAAGCTCTTAATGGGGTCTCCCCTCAAGGAATTATTCGCTATCCGTTCACATCTCATTCCATTACTGAAGATGATAATTGGAGTTATTTGCATACCTCCTCTAAAATGGCTGATAAGAAATTTGTACTTTACCAGCCTTTTTGAAATTCACGTACAAAATAAATAAAAAATGTAACTTTGAATTTGAGCGGCCATCAGCATAAGAGATTTACCCTTCGAATGTGTCCTTTTCGCAGGTAGACAATAATGATGGAAGTAATCAAAAACGCCAGCCCAATAATATCTGTTTTCAGTCCGGGTTTGATTAATAATAAGGAAGTACCAAGGAAAAGGATTCTTTCGATCAATCTAAGTCTGTCGAAAAGCCATCCACTTATACCAACAGCAAGACAACTCACGCCAATAAAAGAGGTCAGTATGATGTGGACAGAATCGAAAAATTTCCCGATTAACAAAAGGGAGGGGTTATAAACAAATATATAGGGAACAATAAATCCTGCTATCGCCAGTCGAGTAGCGGTATATCCAGTTCTCCAGAGATTAGACCCGGCTAAAGACGCAGCATTGTAAGCGGCAAGGGCTACTGGAGGCGTCACATTAGAGATAATTCCGAAATAATAAATAAACAAGTGCGCCGCGATCAATTCCAACCCCATTTTACTCAGAGCAGGTGCGATCAGCACCGCAAGGATAATATATGCTGAGACGGAGGGGGCCCCCATCCCTAATAGAATGCAGCTAAGCATCGTGAAGAAGAGAGCGATATAAAGTTTTCCGCCGGTCGCCATTATCATGGTTGAGGCGAATTTAAGCCCTATACCAGTCAGAGAAATGACACCCACAATAATTCCAGCGGATGCGCAAGCTACTGATACAGTTACTGTATTCTTTGCGCCTAATTCAAGAGCGGAGAGGATATCCTTGATATTCATTCGGGTCTTGCGGCGAAGTTGGGCAAGCAAGAACATCAACGTGATGGAATAGACGCCGGCTTTCATTGGGCTTAATCCTCTCATCAATAGGCAAATCAGAACTAAAATGACGAGGAGAAAATAGCCTTGATCTAATAATATATCTTTGACTTTGGATTGACTTTCTATAATTGTGGGCTTCAATTCCATCTTCAGGGCTTCCAGCCTCACCATGGCTCCCACAGCGAAAAAGTAAAGGATGGCCGGCAAAGCAGCGTGTATTATGATATGGTGATATGGGATCCCTAGGAAGACAACCATCAGGAAGGCGGCTGATCCCATGATGGGTGGCATGAATTGACCTCCAGTGGAGGCAGCTGCTTCCACAGCTCCAGCGAAATGCGGCGCATAACCACTCTTTTTCATCAACGGGATGGTAAAAACTCCCGTTGTGGCCACATTGGCCACTGCACTTCCTGATATCATGCCCATAAATGCACTTGCGACTACCGCACTTAAAGCTGGGCCACCCCTTATCTTGCCCATCAAAGCATAGGATAATTCAATAAAAAATTCCCCCGCACCTGATTTCTCTAAAAAAGCTCCAAAAATAATAAATATAACAATAAATACGGAAGCTGCACCCATTATTGGACCGAAAATGCCAAGAGTAGAGTTTAAAAACTGGTCTGTAATTTTTGTGTAACTGAAGCTTGGGTGGCCCAATTTTCCCGGTATCAATGGCCCGAGAAATAAATATCCTATAAAGAAAATAATGAGGATGGTGACTGCCCAACCCAGGCGACTATATGTGGCTTTTAAAATGAGCAAGAACAGGAAGACAAAAAATATTTTATCTGAGAAGTTCGGTAGTCCTTCTCTATAAACAATTTCGGGGTACGCTAACAAAAGGTAGACTGAAAGCACACCTGCAAGGAATAGAAAACCACTGTGATAAAAGAATGTTCTCCATCGAAAATGGTCTGCTTTCAAGGACTTCTTAAAATCCAAAAGATAATATAAAAGCAGGATGAAAATTAAATGAATCGAGCGATGTCTCCACGCCTCTAAAATTCCGAAGAAAGAGGTATAGAGGTGGAAAGTTGACATGCTGATTGCAGTTATTGCGACAATTATATCTATCATTCGGAGGGAAAAAGAACGCATTTTTATTTACCAAGGCAGGAGATTTGAAAAGCTCAGAATTTTAGGCATCAATAAAATACTCTTTGTTTTTTTATCTAAATAGAAAGAATACCCGCTCTAAGTGGAACGAAACTAAACTAATAAAGCTTTGAACCTTTCTACTCTACCAGAAAACATTACATCTCTTGGCACCTCGCCTTGGACATTGGAGGATCTAACCAATTAAGTCCATCTCACCCCCTTAGGCCTTGTGCCCATCGTCTTTACCGCTCCATACAATTTCCAACTGCGGAACTCTAAACCTGGTGATGCAAGGCTTAAAAACTATAGCAAACGTCTTAATTATATTGACATAATGAAAGTATTTTTTTCGGTT
>CAZTAS010000463.1:0-2688 GCA_964611635.1 uncultured Thermodesulfobacteriota bacterium | reverse complement strand
CACCAAATCAACCAGATACACCACATCACCCAGACAGACCAAAACCCTCTGAGCCTCTAGCGCAGCGGGCGAGAGATATAAGTTGTTTTGGAACCGACGTCCCATATTCACTTACCTTTCTGCGGCTCGCCTGAGGCTCTCGATGGCGGGGGTGGAAAGGGTGATGCGAGGATACTGGGCAGTGGTGATTTTGTCGAACAAGTTATTGAAAACTCAAATGAATCCTACGAGTTGAGGATGAAGAACAAGATTTGCTTGGATGATTTGATTGAGTGTGTAATCGCCGAGGCGTCTTTGGAAATGGCCCAACTAAAGTCACCGAAAAGAGACCCAAAAACCAGTGAGGTAAGGTCGATTGTAAGTCTTCTGGCGGTGAACCAACTGGGAATGAGCGCAACAGCTGTCGCAGATAAGCTGGGTATCACCGGTATGGCGGTCGGGAAGTGCGCGGACAGAGCACAAAAAAGGCTCGACACACAACGAATAATAGCGGAATATCTCCAATAAGTTTATGAGTTGAAAACGTCCCCCATTATCAAAAGAGGTATTGGACATGAGTTCAAGCATTAACGCCCTTGTAGATGAGTTTCAGGAACTCCCTTTAGATGACCAGGAATATGTGGCGGAAATAATCACTAAGCAGCTACTGGAATTCAAAAGGGAACATCTTGCGGACAGGATCGCCGAGGCCAGGGTTAACTACAAAACGGGGAAGAGTAAGTCTGGATCTTTCAATGAACTGATGGAGGACCTTGAAAATGATTGAAGCGGTATGGGATCAAGGTTTCAAGAGATCCTACCGTAAACGAATCCACAAGCATCTCCATCTTAAACGCCAATTCCGCGAAAAAATGGCACTATTTCTGGAAGAACCGTTCGATTCTCACCTCAGGACGCACAAGTTGAGCGGCAAACTTAAGGGTACGTGGGCCTTTAGCATAAACGACGATTACCGGGTCTTATTTGAATTTATCGATAAGGATAAGGGGCTGCTGATCGATTTTGGCACACATGACGAGGTTTACTGAATCCGTTGGCATCGGATGAAACCACATGGAATTACAAGGTATTTCCAAAAATGAACTGAGAGATATGATCAAGGAGGCCATGATAAGCGTTCTTGCGGAGAGGAAGGATTTGTTGGAAGAAGCTGTATCAGAGGCCATCCTGGATATGAAATTGGGCCTGGCAATCGAGGAAGGGGATACCGGGGAATACGTTCCCGAATCAGAAGTCCTTTCCAAGTTGGCTGGTTGATTTATGGAACTTGTCTATGCAAAGAAATTCAGTAAAGATGTCGATAGAACACCGTTGAACTCATCCGTTTCCTTCACCGTAAGGATATCTACAGACGACTTCCTTAAAAAAAGCTCCCATAAATTGATGAAGTGGGCACGTCCCCTATCTCATAACGTGCACAACAAATAATAGCGGAATACCTCCAATAAGTTTACAAGTTGACAACGTCCTCCATTACATTAACCGGATAGTGTTGCTGTTGGAAGCAAGTCATTTATTGAGAATTTCAAATCGCTACTGGGCGTTAAGGCAAAGAGGAGAAGTGTCATAGATGGTGGGGAGCGGTATCATCCTCGGGAGGCAGCTGCTCCTTATATGGCCCTTTTCAGGGCCGAAAAGAACGATATAGACCCTCAAAACGCCTTTTTGGGGGACATAAAGACTTTATAATCAATAACTTGGCGTGGCCCGACCCTCAGCCACCAGCGTAAGGGTGCGCAACGTCCCGTGATGTAAGGCGTTTGGCCTCTCAAATTGGCTCAGGAGGAATGAATGACCACATCGATTGACTGGATCACCAAGAATTTTGATTCTCTTGTTTCTAAGTACGGAGGGAAGTATGTAGGCATTGTGAACGAGCAGGTAATAGGTGCTGCGTTGACACCTCGAGAAGTGCTTGAGGATGCTAGGAAACTGGGCAAACAAGAGGACGAGGTATCTCTCTTGAAAGTACCAACCGAGGATGAACTGGTATGCATTCTGTAGAATTTAGTTATGCTCGACACAAGCTCAGAGATATCCCACTTATCCCGATAGGACTAAGAACCGGCGGCAAATGGAGAGAACTGTGGGCATATGTGGATTCGGGCTCCTTTTACACGATCTTCGATGATAAAGTCGCTGAGATATTGGATCTGGAGTTGACGGACGGGGAAAGGGTTCTTGCTGTGGTGGGCGATGGCAGTTTCATTCCAATCTATCTCCACAAAGTTGGTATGCGAATCGGCGATGATGAATTCAGCCTTCGAATAGGGTTTTCCTCGAAACTGGGTGTTGGATTTAACTTGCTTGGGATGGACATTTTCGATCGATATAGGGTAATTTTCAATAACAGGGGTAGAAAGGTAATATTGGAGGGGTACTTCTGAGGTTCCGAGGTTCCGTGGGTCTGGCCCCATCTGCCATCTGTCATCTGTCCTCTCACACACGCACGAGGCAAAAAAGCTATCCAATCTCTGGACTGGCGTCCCCATCTCCACACCTCCAAAACCAATCTCTGCCTGTCGAAGATGCCGCCTTGCGGTGCCCTGTGAAACCCTCTTTCTTTTGTTTCACCGGGGTAGGTTTTGAAAATCGTACTGGGGTTGAATTCGCTTTGCGAAGCTCCGAACGAGCATTCATCAGGGCGGGCGAGAGGTAAAAAGAATCTTAAAAAATGTGTAAATGTAA
>CAZTAS010000462.1:0-2707 GCA_964611635.1 uncultured Thermodesulfobacteriota bacterium | reverse complement strand
ATCCCCTTTGTTCAACAGTATTTTCATGCCCAAATGCAAAATCTGGGATTATTTGTTTCGTTTCCATATCAAGGGAATGTTTTCTTAAGCATCAAAGAAACAATTTATAACGGAATTGCCCTTTTATGAATTTAGGACGGGCAAATCTCATCAGAGCAAGGGGGATTTCCTATTGGCCCTACATCCGAGCAGCCACTTCTGATGAAAGGGTTTGTCCTTAATGGGAAACCCTGGAGCATATCGCCTGGGGAGGAAAGGCAGAAGTTTACCGTGCGCGACAGATTGGCCTACTTAATACCGGTGATGCCGGTGTACTTTCTCACCGGTGAAAATGGCTCACTTTTCCAGGGTTGGTAATATTTTTTTCTATAAAACAATGACATGAGGCCGCTTTCGAGCTTTTCATCTCCCGCCAAAGGCTGGATCATTAAAACGCACTTTACGGAAAAACGCTAGATGATATTTGGTGTGCGGATACTTCGTTACATAGTGAAAAACAATATTAGCTGTCTTACAGCGTCATGCTGAGAATTTTTCTCTAACATAGTCAAGCTGCAAGCAGCCTGATAATTCTGTCAATAGATTTTGGCGAACAACCAAATCATGGAACAATCTTCGGTGGAAGCAACAAAATTTCAAATATATTTGGCTAGGTTTCTGAAACCCATTCAATATTGCGCGATCGGATCGAAACAATGAGAAATCACGGATATATAAAGTCCAAAATAAGAATGATTTGCAGGTAGACCCAGCGTATTAAGAGGCATTTTCAATTCAATAATCAACGCTGGTGCTTTCATTCACAACCCGCAGACAAGCTTCCACAATCAATAGCAGACAAGCACCATTTCGTGGCCACGGTGTCCAACACTATAAAGCCTATAGTGTTTACGGCCAGCAGCGTAAGAAATTTGGAGGACATTTACCGAATGGCCTGCTTGATTTCCTGGGGTGCGAAGAAATTTAAAGATAAACCTTTTAAAACCACCAATCAAGGGATGGGTGACTTTTCAGTTGTCACAGTGGGTGATTTTTTGGTTGTCATCAGCATGTCACAATTTTTCTCCGCGCTTTACATTACCTGCCTTCAGCCTCCCTTACCAGTCGGACCTGTTCACGGCATGCGCGCAGCAGAAGACCTGTATCCGTTGGAGACGCGGTTGCGAACCGAACCCCTTTTCGAATAAGCTCCTCCGCGGAAAGATCGTACATGAAGTGGAATAGGTTAATACCGATACTAGCTTTTCCCAAACGGCGACCCGCCTCAAGAACCCGATCCACCGCCTCGATCATTCTAGGATGGTTTTTCTGACCCAGGACTCCCAGTGAGCGAGCCAGATCTGCGGGAGCGATGGAAGCTACATCCAGTCCATCAACGGATAGAATCTCATCGATTCGGTCCACCGCATCCACTTCCTCAATCAGGGCCACGACCATGGTTTCCTCGTTGGAGCTTTTGGCGTAAGCAATGAAATCTTCGGCTAAGTATCTGGCCGCTCGTGTAGATCCCGAGATGCCCCGGTTTCCCATAGGCCAGTATCTCACAGCTTCCACCGCGTACTTTAACTCTTCGGCGGTGTGAATGTGAGGCAGAATTATTCCCTGGGCACCGCACTCCATTATACGCAGGATCATTTTGGGATCAACGGATGGTACTCGAACAAAGGGAGCGATCTGTGTGGCCTCAGCGGCTCGCACCATGTTTTCCACTGTTTGTAAGTCGAACATGGTGTGCTCCAGGTCAATCGCTGCGAAGTCATAACCTGCAAGGGCCATTATCTCAACCACTGCAGGATCACACAATCCAACCCACTGCCCCAACGCCAGACGGCCAGAGCTGATTATTTTCTTGATTCTATTCGGTTTCATCAACACGCTCCTTTAAAATGCAAAACTTAAAAAAGTGCTCAAAATAACAACCCCAGAGATAAGACTTATAAACAAATAGCATATCCACGTTTGCAAGGGATTATAATTAGGTGAATTCTAAAAAGTCAAGTTTAACTTAATTCTCAGTAAAGAATCAATTGTTTGACACACGAGCAACTTTCTGATATTTGGAAACGAGAATAAGGCCCGACTAAAAGACCTTAACATGAGTATTGTGCAGGGCCCCTTGAGTCCCAATGCTATGCGCATTCTTCGGGGACAGCGTTTTTAGGGAACGTTTTAAGAGGACACCATACTTATTTATTGACTTTGAGTAGTGGATGTGGTAGAATTCAAGCATGGCAAGGATGGCAAGGGCCGCGGCACACATGGCGGGTCTGGACGACATCATGGTGAGGGTATCATCTCTTCTTAAGATGGTGGGAGATTGCGGGAAATTGCTTTCCCAGGAGGCCTCGCAGGAGAATGTGAGGCTCCTTCGGTCCCACGAGCGCACGGGGAGGCCACTTGGAGGTGAGGATTTCATTGATCGTTTGGAGACAGAACGTAGGGTGGGCTGTGCCCACCTCACTTTCTGTTAATTAATGGATCATTGATGGTGGGCACAGCCCACCCTACTCCTGCGAAGGCTGAAACCGGGGCGAAAGGCGAGGCGAAAGAAAGAATCGGTATGATCTCCCTGAAATTCTTTAACCGCATTATGACCATGGACATGTCTCGTAGACCACTAAATAATAGCTTGGCATTACACAATATTAGATAAAATGACTATTGACTTCCCTCAGCTAATACTGTATATTGTAGTTATTAATTTATG
>CAZTAS010000461.1:0-2739 GCA_964611635.1 uncultured Thermodesulfobacteriota bacterium | reverse complement strand
AAGCTGGCTGAAATGCTAAGGATAGATGTAGAGTGATAAAATGACAAACAGTAAAGGAATCAAAATGCGGAGGTGACAAATGTTCAAGGAAGAAAGAGACGAGTTGAAGTTTAACTGGAATATGATCGGCGATGTGGTTGAGGGCCGTCCCAACCTCGGGACTAGCATGGATGTCAGTGTATATCGGCTGATGCAGTTTACTCTAAGAGATGTGCTGATAAGGGAATTTGATGTCGAAACAGCGGATAGGATTTTTTACGATGCAGGCCAATTAGCCGGTAAGAACTTTTGCCAGGAACTGATCAATAAAGAAAATAGCTTGGATGAATTTATCGCACAACTCAAGGATCTGTTGATAAAATTGAAAATAGGCATTATGCGTGTCGAAAAGGCTGACGCGGATAGAATGATTTTTACTCTTACAATTGCAGAAGACCTTGATTGTTCAGGTTTGCCTGTCTGCCATGAACAGATCTGCACCTATGATGAAGGGTTCATCAGTGGCCTGCTTGAAGAATACTCGGGTAAAAAGTTCAAGGTCCAGGAAATTGACTGTTGGGCCTCTGGTGACAGGGTCTGCCGCTTCGATGTGAGGATGACGGATTAGCGCGATGCAGCCAAATTGCGCGTGTCATAGCGCCCTGGTCTTAGAAAGAAGTAAAAATCAAGCCGTCCAAGATCAGACAAGGAGTATTGTCACATGATCACTGTCAACGAAGAAGATGTTGATAAGATAACAGAGGTCTTTTATCTGTTGCTGAAAGGCAAAAGGCCGGCACCGGTAAAGCTTCCCGAAGATTATCCGAATAATGAGATAAGACAGGTTGTCGACTACATCAACAAGTTTCTCGAAGTGTATCTTAACGCATCGGATCTGGCTTACACTCTGTCAACGGGTGTCTTGGACATTGAGGTTCCCAAGGGGTTTCTATCGTTTCTCCAATCATTAAAGACTCTGCGGGCTAACTTACAACATCTGACCTGGACAACGCAGCAGATCGCCGGCGGCAATTTCAGGTTGAAAGTTGATTTTATGAATGACTTTTCAGTGGCCTTTAACAGTATGACGCGGCAGTTGAAAGATTTATTCGAGGAACGAGAAAAGATTAACGCAATGCTCCAGGGCCAGATTGAGGAACTCTCTGATAACCGCCGTGCCATGATAAGAATGATGGAAAATCTTGAAGTGGCCCGAGAAGAGGCACAAAAAGCAACCAGATTCAAGAGCCAATTTTTGGCCAACATGAGCCACGAGATACGGACTCCTTTGAACGCGGTGCTCGGTTTTCTGGAACTGGTTCTGGAAGACCGATCACTTACGGAAGTTCAGCGAAAACATCTCACTACCGCACGAATTTCCGCGAAAGGCCTTTTGGGCTTGATAAACGACATCCTTGATATCAGTAAGCTGGAAAGCGGTAAGTTGACCATCGAGCAACGTCCTTTCAACCTGGGCCAATTGATGCGTGAGATCCATCAGACGATGAATACGACCGCCCAGGAAAAGGAACTGGACTTGAGACTTGATATCGAGCCGTCTTTATGGGAGTCGTTTATGGGTGATTCGTTGAGACTCAGGCAGATCATGATCAATCTGGTGGGAAACGCCATCAAGTTTACGGAAAAGGGGAGCGTGAGCATACGGGTTATGCGGGCTGAAGAAGGTCACCTTCATTTCATGGTTGAGGATACGGGAATCGGGATACCAGCCGACCGGTTAAGCCAGATTTTCGAGCCGTTTACCCAAGCTGACACTTCAACAACACGCCGATATGGTGGTACTGGTCTTGGCACGACTATCGCAAAGGAGCTAGTTGAGTTCATGGGGGGCCGGATCTGGGCCGAAAGCAAGGAGGGCAAGGGAAGCACCTTTCATTTTATAATTAACATACCCCCTATCGATCAAATTCCGGGAGACGACGATATATTTATCGTTCCAGGAAAAGCGGTTTTGCCGAGTGTACGGCGTGGTTTCAGGATATTGCTGGTTGAAGACGTCGATGCGAATGTGGATCTGGCCAAAATTCGCCTGGAGCAGCAGGGTCACGAGGTTACGGTGGCTTGGAACGGTATTGAAGCGGTTAAGGCGTTTGAGCTGGGGAAATTCGATGTCATCCTTATGGACATTCAAATGCCGGAGATGGGTGGGATTGAGGCCACCCAGCGTATTCGTGCGATTGAAAGCAGCACTGGAGCGCATGTGCCGATCATTGCCATGACGGCCGCCGTAATGCAAGAAGAGGCAGAAAAATACCTGGGAAGTGGGATGGATGCTGTGGTGGCCAAGCCTATTGATTTTGGCAAGCTTTTCAGGACCATGGAAGCCGTGGTTCCGGAAGGGGTGGGCGAGATGGTTGGGGAAGTGAAAGGGGCTGCTTCCCCCCCATCCGGATTGGAATTGCCGCCCCTTGATGGTGTTGACATCAACAAAGGGATAGAGACCTGGCAGAACCGGCAGGCCTATGCCAAGGCATTGCTGGGATTCTCACGCAACTACAAAAACGCTGCCACCGATTTAAGGCGTCTTGTGGATGAAGGGGATATTGAGGGTGCTTACCGTATGGCCCATACCCTTAAAGGGGTGGCAGGGAACCTCTGCATAACGGAGGTGGCCGAGGCCATTGTCAACATTGATGCTGCGCTCAGAGACAAGCGCATTGATGATGTGAAAGACCAGATTCCCATGTTTTCTTCGGCACTCGACAGGGCGGTTGATTCCATCAGGCAACTGGAAGGGGT
>CAZTAS010000460.1:0-2741 GCA_964611635.1 uncultured Thermodesulfobacteriota bacterium | reverse complement strand
GTGCGCACCACAGCTACCTTTTCACCGATCCGTTAACTTACCGATCCCAAACTCAGGTAAACAGCATTGCGCTCATCGGACGAGATCTTCAGTTAATCAGATGAAATTAAACAATTGATAACCATATTTCTATTGCGTCTATATTTAGATGCAAAAGTCAGGGCTTGAGCCAACAGACAGTGTCAGATTCTGGTAATGCTTCGCTCATTAGTTGCTGAAATCCTCACAGGGCATTACTTCCTGGAATCATTAACTGGCAGATACCAACGAAAAGTGTACTTTTCATTCCGTAATCCTCACGATTCTGAGAAGATTCCGGCGGCGAAAACATTCCACCAGCCCAGCTTTGCGTCGGTAGGCCGGGGGACCTTCTGATGTCGAACAATGGGTTCCTTCTCATCTGCTGGAAAAGCATTATGAAGGTCTGCGATGTCGGGAGCGTCAAAACTATGAGAAAAAAAGCGAGAAAATATAAAATGCCTATCAGCTACATTCACGGAAGGCCTGCTATCTGGAAGAAAGACCTGGAGTTGTGGTGGGAAAAGGTTAAAGGGAAATAAAGCTATATTCAGAAATGTTTGTTTTGGCCTCCTCAATTATCCTCTCTGTTGTAAACGAAATTTTTTCTACAGCATACATAATTTTTTTGTTGGCTTTTCCCGTATTAGGTTATAGATTACATAATAATCTTCTAATACTACTACGTTAAGCTTATCTTGACAAAGAAAACATTTTAATCTATTCTCTCGGTTATGAATGCCCGAGAGATAGATCGATTCCGGTTGAAGCTGGAGGCCTTTTTGGCTGATGTTGTTCTGCTCATGGGTCGCAAAGAGCGCAGAGAGCATGCCGAGCAGTACGTTCGAGGCCTCCTTTTGGATGGAGAGCGGAAATCCATCGAGCCCTTGGCCCGTCGCCTTCCGGATGGAGACGTTCAGGCTCTGCAGCAGTTTGTGAATCAGAGTCCCTGGTCTTCTCGGGAGGTTCGAGCGTCTCTGGCCAGAAAGATGGAGCGAGAATTTGTTCCAGAAGCGTATTGGCTCATTGATGAGGTATCTTTTCCAAAGCAAGGGAAGCACTCCGTGGGGGTGGCCCGACAATACTGTGGGGCCTTGGGAAAGACGGCCAACTGTCAGGTAGCGGTGAGTTTGGATTTGGGGACAGAGGAATCGAGTACGCCCTTGGACTGGGCGTTGTATCTTCCGGAGCAATGGGTTAATGATCCAATCCGAAGAAAGAAGGCTGACATTCCGGAGGAAATCACCTTCAAGACCAAGACAGAATTGGCTTTGGATCTGATTGATGAAGTAAGAGGATGGGGGGTGGAAGACCGTGTGGTATTGACGGACTCGGCTTATGGCGACTCCTATGAATTTCGGAAGGGATTGAGAAGCAGGGGGTTGGATTACGTTGTTCAGGTGGAAGGGAATTTGACGGCGTGGACTGAAGATCCTCATCCATCGCACCCTCCCATGAAAGGAGGGGGAAAGATACCCAGGAAGCGCCTGTATGCCAGAGAGCTTCCTCTAGCCAGGAGTCTCCGAGAGATTGCCAAAGAGTTGCCTTTCCAGCGTTTGAAAAAGATTACCTGGAGAGAGGGGACAAAGGGAGTTCTCTGTTCTCGTTTTGCGCGAGTGATTGTCTGGATGGCCAATGGATTGATTCAAGGGAAAACCATGGAAGTGCCATCGGAGGAGCTTCTTATTGAATGGCCGAAGTGGAGTGAGGAGCCCTTGAAATTCTGGCTCTCCAGTTTGGATCCTCATCGTACCTCCTGGAGGAGTTTGCTAAGAAAGGCAAAGGGACGTTACCGGATTGAACAGGATTACCGGGAGATGAAAACAGATGTGGGGTTGGATCATTTTGAAGGCCGCTCCTGGCAGGGCTGGCATCATCATGTCACCTTGGTTACGTTGGCCTATTCTTTCCTCGTGCTGGAAAGACTCGGCAATAAAAAAAACTTCTGGATTGACGTTGCCAGCTGTCCGGCGATGGATCCAAAAATTCTTGCTGATCTATACAGGCATATGCCCAACCTGCGGTCACAAGATTCCAAGCAAAAAAGAAAGAATAATCATTTATGATGATTATTAATACTTAACGTAGTAGTATTAGGGATCCAGTAAAGTCGCTAGAGTAACATAATCACCTGTTGCGACCGCTTTTATTAGATTTTCCGGTACATATTCACAGAGATAATAAAAATAGAATTTCTTAATCCATTTCGGTATTGGTAAATATTCACTCTGAGATCTATGAACGATTGACTTTAATATCTCTTTTGCCCTAAAACCAGTTAAGATATATCTGAGCAAAATAATGGCCTCTTGTTTTATATCTTCGATATCTTCGCTATACGGCTTCAAGCCTCTTCTTAAAGCCAGCTTCACTGCGATCGCTTTAGCTGTTTTTTTATATATATTAAACAACTGATTTATTGTAGATTCATCACCGTTTAAGGCTTTTTTTATGGTGAGAACCACGAGTATTTGTGTCAGCAAATCTTTCCTAGTAATTTTCTGCATATTAAGGGAGGGGAGCCATTTTTTGTGAAGTCTTCTGAGGTCTGTTCTCACATTGTTGATTCCATCGAAGTCGTATAAATAAGCTCGAGTGCTCCAATTTATAAGTGGAATAAATCTGAACTGAATAGAATATTTATCATGATCATACTTCAGTGTAGATAAATCTAGTGCTTACTTGTATAAATCAGAGTAACATTTTTTGAGTGGTACAGCACG
>CAZTAS010000459.1:0-2769 GCA_964611635.1 uncultured Thermodesulfobacteriota bacterium | reverse complement strand
TATCTGTCACGGGATAATCACTGCTCACGGCGGTCGGATATACGCTGAGAGTAAACCTAGCAAAGGGGCTACCTTTATTGTTGAACTGCCTCTAAAGCAAGAGGAGCAGTAAAATGCAGAAATCAGATGGTGAAAGGATAAAAATACTGGTGGTTGAAGATGACCCCGTGATTAGCCGGATCTGTGCGCGAACGCTTACTGGCGAGGGGTTTGACGTTGACATTGCCTCCAATGGCAACATAGCCGAGAGCATGTTAGAGGAAAAGCAGTATGTCCTGGTCCTTATTGACATCAGGACACCGGTAATGAACGGTAAGCAGCTATATCAGTCTATCATGGAAAGGCATCCTGAAATGGTAGGTGGGGTTATATTCACCACGGGAGATATGCTCGCCGGTGACACAAAAACCTTTCTGGAGCAAAGCGGTAGGCTATTCTTGCCCAAACCATTTACCCCTGACGAACTCAAAACTGTAGTGAAAGAAGCCTTAAAGGGGATAGGGAAATGACTTCCAACAAGCATAGAGTACTCATTGTCGATGACGAGCCTGTGGTAAGGAAAATCCTAAGTCAGAGGCTATCGGCTGACGGCTATCACTGTGATGAAGCTGGCAATGCCGAAGAGGCTCTGGTAAGGCTTATCAAGGATCCTGTGGAACTGGTGGTTCTGGATATCAAGATGCCGGGTAAATCAGGGGTTGATTTGCTACCTGAGATAAGGCACAAGTATCCCGACATTATGGTCATCATGGCTACTGCAATCACGGACACTGCCACCGCTATTAACTGCATGAGGGAAGGGGCCTACGACTATGTGGTCAAGCCCTTCAATCTGGATGAAGTCGCTATGAGTGCACAGCGGGCTCTCGAGAAAAGGGGGCTTGAGCTCGAAAACAGGGCTTACCAGCAGCATCTGGAAGAGATGGTAGTCGAAAGAACAGCGGAACTCAGGCAAGCTATCGGGAAGATAAAACTAGCTTCGCTTGACACCATCCACCGACTGGCACGGGCGGCAGAGTACAAGGATGAGGATACTGGTGCTCACATCCAACGGATGAGTCAATACAGTGCTGCTATTGCCCGTAAGATGGGTTTGGGGGACAGCGAAGTGGAAAACATACTATACGCTGCCCCCATGCATGACGTGGGTAAGATTGGTATCCCGGATAGCATTTTGCTCAAGGCCGGGAGCTTAGATGCAGACGAGTGGGAAATCATGAAGCAACACACCGTAATCGGGGCCGAGATTCTGCGGGGCTCTGATGCCGAATTCATCCGTCTGGCAGGAGTTATCGCTCTCACTCACCATGAGAAATGGGATGGTAGCGGATATCCCCGAGGACTCAGGGGCCCACAGATTCCACTGACTGGGAGCATTGTCGCCATCGGGGACGTCTTTGACGCCCTGACTTCTAATCGGCCCTATAAAGAACCATTTTCAGTAGAGAAATCTTTCAAAATTATTAAGCAAGGTCGCGGCAGCCATTTTGCCCCCGACGTTGTCGATGCTTTCTTTGCAATCCAAGATGAAATACTGTCGATTAAAGAGAAATACAAGGATGAATATGAAGGCAAGCTGGCAGTCCGTGTAGTTTCGGGAAAAATTTGACTTCTACCTTCAGTCTGGCAATTTTATGGATCCGGAAAAAGGTGGTGGAGCAATGTCAGAAAAAAAGGCAACGGTGTTGATAGCTGATGACGAAGAAAGTATCAGGCGTGCCTTAACGAAGATACTAGAGAGCAAGTACGTAGTTCTGGAGTCAACAAAAGATGGAGAAGAGGCAGTGCAGCTAGCTTGTACCTATCACCTAGATCTCATCTTGATGGATATGGTTCATGCCGAAGATAGATGGTTGCACTGCTTGTTTTGAACTTAAGAGGGATAAAACAACGAAGGTAATCCCGATCGTGGCCATGACAGGCAAAGGCGGGCCACTGGAGGAGAAACTGATTCTGACTATGGGTGCGAAAGGATACCTCAGCAAATCCTTCACTCAACAAGATGTGCTGGATGTGGTCACTCAGCGCTTAACAATCTCTTGAACTGAGAATAATTCCTCATACTACTTTTATCCATTCTGTTACATTCTAAATATTTATTTGGTCCCCAGTTTTTGTAGTCTATCTTATGGTTTTATGGTTTAATTAAATAGATAGGATTATAATAATTCTTGCCTGATATAAGATGGGCATGAAAAAAACACTCTTGTAGGAGGACATACCATGATTGCGCGTGTAACCAGATTTCAAGTTAATGTAGACAAGGTAGACGAGAGTATAAAGGCTTTTAAGGAAAGTGTTATCCCTGCCGTGAAATTGCAGAAAGGGTATCGGAGCGGCTATCTGCTCACTGACCGCAAAACAGGCAAATGCATTTCCATTGCCTTTTGGGACAGTGAAAAGGATGCTGTTGCTGACGAACAGAGTGGCCAATACCAGGAACGGGTAGATATAGGCAAGAATCAGCATACGGCACCGCCAATCCACGAACTATATGAGGTAGCCATCCAAGACTAAGCATATTTCGCATACGGTTCATGTGCTTTTTCAAAAGTAGCTCCACCCCAGTGGGAATGACTTACGTGGGGAAATAGGTTTACATTGAAGGTGAAATCAGATGGGGTAAAGGAACGACACTCGCCATCACAAAGGAGTTAGAGTATATGTGCAACTATTACCCTGCCGCTAAAGATGCATTGTGTCGCCCAGACTAGGGTGACAACCGATTTTGAGAAACCTAATTCAATAAGTTCCTTGGGCTTCCGCCCC
>CAZTAS010000458.1:0-2773 GCA_964611635.1 uncultured Thermodesulfobacteriota bacterium | reverse complement strand
GCTGAAAAGAAATGGGACGAGAATTGGGAATTTCGGTCTTTCTTAAAAGGGTATGACATTGAGATCGAGGAATTGGATGCCATTGTCCACAGATTGCTTGAGAAAGTATGTGGGGAAATCCATTGCAGGGCCTGTGGAAACTGCTGTAGGGAGATATCGCCGGTTTTGGACCAGGAGGATATTGGAAGACTATCTCGAGGATTGGGAATCAGCCCCGAAGATGTCAAGAAACGTTTTCTTGTTGAAGACGATATAAATTATTCTGAAGGATTTATTTTCAATAAGAGGCCTTGTCCCTTTCTCAGAGGGAATCTGTGCTCTCATTACGAACTACGCCCCGAAGCTTGCAGGTCATTCCCGCATCTTCATAAAGAGGATTTCGTTTTCAGATTGATCGGTGTCGTAGAAAACTATGAGGTGTGCCCGATTGTGTTCAATGTCTATGAGCAACTCAAGGGGGAACTCTGGCATCCTTAACTGATATGGAATGTGTAGTACCCCGCGGGACGTCCATGGAATAATGGCTTAAGTCTGTCACAATCTTGTAGAAATCGGGGGGCGTGCTTAAATAGTGAAATAACTTATGTCGAGTATTCTTGGCAATATGTTGCGGCCATGCCCAGAACAACGCGTTTAAACGCCGCCGGCCCCCTGCATCATGTTATGATCGGTTAATCCATTCTTAAAACCCTAAGGGCGTGCTGGAATACAGCTGTAAGGCCATAGTAAAGGCGGGATGGAAAATGTTGAAGGAGAAAAATAGAAATGAAAACACCAGAACCTCAATTACTTGATGACATTGTCAATCGTATCACAGGCATTGTTCGTCCTTTACGCATTGTCCTTTTTGGTTCCGCGGCGCGGGGGGAAATAGGGGAGAACAGTGATCTCGACATTCTGATTATTATGCCTAAGGGAACCCATCGACGGCAAACATCCAGAAAGGTTTTCCAGGCCCTCAGAGGGATAGGCGTGTCAAAAGATGTGATCGTCGTAACGGAACAGGATGTGGCCGAACACGGAAATAATCCATCGCTGGTATTGAAGCCAGCCCTCGAAGAGGGGAGGGACACGCTCAGCAGGCCGCTGAAAAGGCCTTGAAAGCTGTTTATCAACACTATGGGTGGACATTTCGATACACTCACGACCTGGAAGACTTGATCAACGGTTTGAGAGAAAGAGGCCTTCTTGTTCCACCCGAGGTGGTGAATGCGGATAATTTGACCAGTTTCGCGTGGGAAGCAAGATATCCTGGTCTCAACGAACCCGTAACCATAGAGGACTATGAAGAAGCCCTTCGGCTGTCTGAGACTGTGGTTGCCTGGGCTGAAAATGAGATCATGTAGCAAAGGGGGCATGGCTCTACCAAATATCTAGTGGGACACCTCGCGAGTCCAGCTTAGTCTTGCCGGGGTTGGATATTCAGAGGAGGGAGGCGAGATAACCGCACGCGATAATGGTTATCGTGTTAATCGATTCCTGGAATTATAAGGATATCCCGGAACACAATTATGAGTTGATAGAATCCTGTTGCACCTTTTCAGGAGAAAATGGTCTTTATGAGGATGATGCTTCCGGGGTTATCATAAGGGAATTGTGGAAGGAATTCCTGGATACCCATACTTTGAAGCTTCTTAAGCAAAAAAAGCCTAAAATCAAGATCTGATTGGAGGTTATCATGAAAGGTATAGGAAAAAGAGACTTCCTCCGAAGATGTATTATCCTTGGTATCTCAACTCTTCTATCTGCATGTGCTTGTAAACCAGGAAGCTACAAACTCGATACGGATTATGGTACAGTATATGTCCCAACCTGCTGTCCTATCGTAGAATACTCAAAGAACAGCTTTACAATTAAAGGTGTTGTAATTCCCATTACTGAGAAGCCAATTAATATTGGCGAGGTAACATGGGAACCAAAGGTCCTTCAAACTGCATATCAAATAACTCAAATATTGGACGTAAAGCGCGTGAGAGACTGTGAACTACTTCCCTCCTTTGCTTCTACAAACAGAGAAGCTTTTCAGGAAGCATTAGAGAGAATTCAGGATAATAATACTATACTTGATCAATTAAGTTTACTTATTGCATCAAATAAACCAGAAGCAGTAAAAAAATGGATCGAAGCTTATACCCCAAAAGCTTTAGCTTATGATCAAATAAAAATGCCGATCTTCCTTGGTGCAAAAGACGCATTTGATCACCCGGCAAAAGAAGTGAGGCCAAATCCCTCAATTCATCCTATCCCACTCTCTCAACTGTTAAAATAAAAGGCCAAATCATGCGAGAAGTAATTCTGGTGTTAGCGCCGATTGACTTTTCCGACTTTTCGCCGATATTGTCAGTCCTCTGCAGGAGGTAGTATAAGGTGGTGTTCGTTTGGTTGAGCCAAGTCAACTAGCTGAAATGCTACGGTAATCCCCATAGGTCGGCCACGAAATGAGCCTTCTGAGGTCCTGCAGGTGGTAAGCCTTTCTCAAATCGGGTGAAACCGGTAAGAGGCGGGTGATGGGCGTAGGGAAGTCGGAGTGGCCTTGAAGTGATGAAGGGTAAGACAACATAACTTATCTGGAGCGGGGGCCATACTTCGACCGCGTTTGTGGGGAATGGGAAAAAGGTGATGAACTGGGTAGGGCAGATGCTCAAACGCCTGGGGCTAAAGCTGCACCTGGAAAAGACCCGGGTGGTTAGAGCAGAAGAAGGGTTTGATTTTCTGGGTGTGCATTTTCGGCTGTGTCCTGTTCCGGCAGGCATGAAGAATGCGAAGTTGAAGA
>CAZTAS010000457.1:0-2776 GCA_964611635.1 uncultured Thermodesulfobacteriota bacterium | reverse complement strand
CGGGACGTGGCGCAGTCTGGAAGCGCACCTGAATGGGGTTCAGGGGGTCGCTGGTTCAAATCCAGTCGTCCCGACCAATTATTCAATGATATGAGCAGGTTGGCACTACCCAATCTGCTCTTTTTTTAGGAAAAACCATGCCATACCCCTTCTGTGTTCCCTATGTGTTCCCCACTTTGCCTGATGGGTTGATTCCCGTTGGCATAGAACTTGGCCAATCCTTCTTGTTTTGATAGCTTATGGGATACGACAAGGTGGGCGTATCGGTCAGTCATGGCCAGGTCATTATGACCAATCATTTCCTTGGCATCCTTAAGGTCAGCACCAGACAGAAGTAGGCTGGAACAGAAGGTATGCCGGAGGTCATGGAAATGAAAATCTTTCAGCCCCGCTAGATCGCAAGCGGCACGCCAAGCCTTGTAAAACCTTGTGATAGGCGAACCGCTCAGCCTGCTGAAAACATAGTCAGAGCCCCCCGACTCAATCCTTTCCCTACGGCGTATCCATTGCTGGTGTTCCCGCAAACTGAGCAGAGCTTCTTTTGTGCGTGGCATCAAATATTCACAACGCTCTCTGCCATTTTTAGTCCTGAAAAACCTGATAAGACCCATTTCTTCGAAATCAAAGTCGATATCAGACCACTTCAAGGATAGCGCTTCTTGTTTGGAAGCGCCATGTTCAGCTATCAGGTAGATTAAGGCAAGAAGATAGAACTTTGCCCTCACTTGGTGACTTGCCTCAATCAGCCTGTCCAAATCTGGCGGCATAAGGAACCTATTCCTTTGATGACCTTTCTCGCTGAGATAATGTATTGGCATTGTGAGGTCATCCTTCATAGCACCTAATTCCCGGCCATGCTTGAAGACCTGCTTTATGATGAAGAGGCTTCGATTCGATGTGACATTGGAAAACTCCTTCGCGACCGTGTTTCAATATCTGAGAATTTGGTCTGCCGTAATTTCACAAAGCAACCGCTTGCCAAATACCTTTCCCACCAGATGAACTCTCATCTTGTATTCGGCAAAGGTTATTTCTAGCAATTCATAGCTCGCAAGTCGATTTTTCCAATCAGCAATCAAAAGATCACCTAGCTCTTCAAAGCTCAGCAGCTTGGGCTTCAGTTTTGATCTCTTTGCCTCTGAAAGTCCACCAGCGTCAATCAAAGCCCTCAGATTATTCGCTGCTTGCTGCGCTTCTCTTTGTCGCTGGAACGTCTTATAATATTTTCTTTGGCTGGTAGCAGGGTCTTTGTAATAAATGATGTAGCTATTACGGTCTTTTCTCTCGCGTTTCTGGATAATAACAGTAGCCATTTATAGGCCCTCCTTTCCAGAAACGTATTCCAGAGCAACCTGATTTTCAAAGAACTCCCAGACATCATCAGATTTAAACAATTTTAACCGAAAGATTAGGGAGAAACAGCTTTGCAGGATCATCGCTCAGCTGACACCCATTCTCGATGGCATCCATCCCACATCTCTCTTCATCTACGGTCCCACGGGGTCTGGAAAGACCGTAACCCTGCTCCACGTGCTATCTACGTTTCAGCGCGTCTGTGAGAAGAAGGGAAAATCATTCCGTTACGCATACATCGACCTCACTTCACCAAAAACCTTTTTCGGCGCGCTCAATGAGGTTGCCATTTCGCTGGATGGATCGAACAAGCGTTACAGAAAGGGCATACCCATCGAGTACATGCAGAAATTCATAGCGCAGTGCATCAACAGAAACCCTGGCTTCCTGTGTCTGCTCATCGATGAGGCTGATAACATCAGGCCAAATGCTGATAGCTTCCTCACATTCCTGGGCAAAACCCTGCCGCGCAAGGTCACAAGCCGCCTGATGCTCATTCTTTTGACAAACCGCCTGGACTGGGAGAGGACACTCGATCCAAGAATCTTGAGCTTCCTTAAGAAGACCGACATCATCTTTGAGCCCTATGATGCCCTTGACCTTTTGGCCACCCTGGAGCTCAGGGTGCAGAAAGCCCTGGATACAAGCAAGGTCAAAGATGGCGCGCTGCAGAAGATAGCGGCATATGCTTCCCGAGAGACAGGAGATGCCCGCAAAGCTGTGGAACGCTTGACCAAGGCCGTGAAGGTGGCGGAGGAAACCTCTGGGGAGCTTTCAGAGAAGGAAGTGGACATCGCAGAGCACAGCCTGGAGGTAGACAAGACAGAGGAGCTGATCAAATCTCTTGCCAAGCAGCAGAAACTCTCCCTTATTGCTTGCTATTCAAGCCTGACAAAGGGAGCAAAGAAGCTTTCCACAGGGCAAGTCTATGATACCTACCGGGCGCTCTGCGATCAGGAAGATATCCGCGCCCTCACCCAGAGGCGCTTCTCGGATATGATCAGCTTCCTCGACCTCTACGGGCTCATCAATGCCAGGGTAATTTCGAAAGGCAGGTACGGGAAAACCCGGGAGGTTTCCGGTTCGCTGCCAGATAGAGTGTTAAAGGGGCTTCTTAACGACAGGGTATGGTGAGAGAAAAGATAATTTCAGCCTCATTTTAAAATCAAGGTATGTAATGATAATTGAAACTTTTTGCGCACGGTTGAAGGTATAGATAAATAGCAGCTATACGTAACAAATGCTGTTTTTTCTATTGATTTTGGTGAGTTACAGGGGGTTTTCCGTTTTGATTTTCCTTATCTAAAAACCATTTGATAATGCATTGCTTATCTGCTTAGCGAACATACTATAAGGCATGAGTTTCGTCAAAATTTTTATAAGAGGTAATGTGAAACATTTATGTAAATTCAAAAAGTTATGT
>CAZTAS010000456.1:0-2776 GCA_964611635.1 uncultured Thermodesulfobacteriota bacterium | reverse complement strand
ACCACAGAGTTCCACTCAATTGCAACAAATATTTTAATCGCCGAAGGTCATGTACAAGATAATCCCCGAAAATCTATGTCTCAGGAATAGAGAGGCCTCGCAGATGATATTAATATCCCTGGAGGCCTGGTTACCCGAACCTTCCGGTAACATTTCTTCATATGAAACTCCAGAAGGCTGAGGTCCTGTTCTTCTTATAGCCTATATGCTTCAGACGGTTCATGTCAAGGCCAAAAGAGCGCGTGGTTCATGAAAGGGCGGTCACGCATGATCCACTCATCAATCAGGGTTTAAAATATGTCGAAATAGTGAATCTCAAAAAGCATACAGCCTTCTTCGCTACGAAAGGGCCCGTGGGGCTTGTGGGGTGGTCGGCAGGCATAGGTGAAAGGGCGGAACGACTCTTCCCCCACTTTCATTTCCCCTGCTATCAAAAGGACCTCTTCCCAGTAATCATGTTCAAACGGTTCAGTCGTATAAGCCCCGGGCTGGAAGCGCAACAGACGGGTCCTTGACCCCCTTTTTCTCTCCTCATCCAGAGAGCCCGCAAGTATTTTCTGTCCAATTCCTTCGGGATACCCCGGTGGGATCTCCCAACCAGAGTCAAGGTCAAGGGCGAAAAACTCTAGGTGTTCTTTCAACATAATCTATCTCCTTTCTCTTTTCCAGGTGGCATTTATACAAAGAACCTGTCTTCCAAAGCCGGGAAATCACTCCTCACAGTATCGAGCAGATCAAAGTCGACTTTAGCTGAGACAAATCCTTCTTTAGCTCCTCCTTCTGCAATCACTTTCCCAAGAGGATCAACAAACATACTATGACCGGCATAGGGGATGCCTGCGTTGGAGCCTGCGCAATTGCACGAAAAAAGGAAGGCCAAATTCTCATGCGCCCTAGCCCTATTAAAAAGACGCCAAGCTTCTAGCCTAGCCCCAGGCCAGGCGGAAGCGACAAGAAAAAATGTTGCGCCCGCATCTAACATCTTCCGATAGAACTCAGGGAAGCGCAGATCGTAGCATGTGGAAAGACCGACCGGACCCCAGGGAGTGGTTGCAACAACAATTTGATCCCCAGGGGTCAAGAGCCTTTTTTCCCCGGATTGGTAACCGAAGAGATGGATCTTTCGATATCGGGCAACCATCTCTCCTTGGGAGTCTAAGAGCACGCTGGTATTAAAGAGATCATCCCCATCTCTTTCAATAAAACTCCCTGTAAAGATATAACAGCTTCGCTCGACAGCTTTTTTTCTAAATACCTCTACGATTGGACCGTCTAAAGGCTCGCTTTCGGACCTGTATCTGTCAAAACAGAAAAACCCGCATGGCCAAATTTCCGGGAGAAGCATTAGATCGCTTTGCGGTGCTTGGTCGAAAAGGTTGAGAACATACTCCAAGGTCTTCTCTTTTGTCCTGTCTTTCATCTCCAGCTGAATACTCGTGACCCTCATATCTGCATCATCCTTTTTCTAAAAATGTCCATGTTTTTTCTCCGACACAATTGTAAGGAGAAACACCCACCAAAATCCTTTTTTAAATTCTTGAGTTACCAGTCTTATGAAAGCCAGTGTTGCGTAATAAGACTCAGGCCCGCTTGACAAAATGGTTTAAGGCCACCCTATAATGTCACAGCTAAAATGGATTGACTATTAAATTCAAGTGGTATATTAAATACCAAATATCGCAGGCTAACGCGAATAATATGACCTGTCAAGTCTTTTTAGAGGAGTGAAAATCAGAGCCGCCTTCTATCTAAAGGGGGCCGACTTATCCAGATGGAGGACGAGATCGGGTTGCGACTGGCGAATAGCAATAAACAGGGTGGAGGAAGTTGGGGGACAACAGTTTCTTGGATTTCTTTTTTCTTGACAGCTTATGGCGTTTCCTGTATGCGATATTTAATATACCAATTATTTATTATCACTTTGATATGATTTTGACACCGGGGAAATAGATAATAATTCTACACCGTATATTCTGAAAGGAGAAATGGATGGAGGAAATTGTCCCCATTTCCCGCTCAAAATCACTTAAGGAACGGGCGTATGATAAGCTAAAGAAACTAATCATCACAGGTAATTTAAAACAGGGAGTGCTTTATAACGAGAGAAAGCTTGCTGAGGCGTTGGGAGTCTCTCGCACACCGGTAAGGGAGGCATTACTGGAGCTGAGCCGGGAGGGAATGGTCGCCTTTGTCCCGGGCAGAGGGGTTGAGGTATGTAAGATTACGACCAAACAGGCACGAGAGGTCTTTGAAATTCGAAGAATAATTGAAGGGCACATCGTCAAAGAGATAACCAAAAAGCTAACTTCCGATGACATCGAGAAACTCAAGCAAAACATCACCAAACAGGAAGGACTGGTAGAGACAGACGAAAGGCATGCATTTATCGAATACGATAAGCGATTTCACCTTTATTTGGCCTCCAAAATTGGAAACAGACAGATCGAGGCGATACTTATCAACCTGAGAGACCAGATCCACCTAATGGGAATTCGGGCCATTGAGGATCATTCCAGGATGAGGCAAGTCATTAAGGAGCATCACGATATCCTTGCCTGTCTCAGGGAAGGTGATTCGAAAAATGCATATAAGGAGTTAATAAAACACCTCGATAACACGGAAAAGATCCTTATCGAAAACATTAAAAAGGAGAATAGAAAATCCACGCCCAGAGGACACGGCTTCCTCGGGTGAAATTAACTAAGGGCTTGCGCAGAAATAACTTCACATTTTCGCATCCCATCTTTGGGTCATCTTCGGCCGCACCTCAATCGCA
>CAZTAS010000455.1:0-2782 GCA_964611635.1 uncultured Thermodesulfobacteriota bacterium | reverse complement strand
GACCAAGAAACATATCATCCTCATACAGGATGGGGCAAAATATCATACCAGCGCTAAGAGCAAAAACCTCTTTAACAAAAGAAAAGACCGCCTAACTGTTTATAATCTGCCCTCCTATTCACCGGATTACAACCCTATTGAGAAACTCTGGAAGAAGGTTAAGAAAGAGGGTACTCATTTGCATTATTTTCCGACTTTCCAAGACCTCGTTGACAAAGTAGAAGAGGCTCTTCTGGTTTTCAAAAATACCGCCAAGGAGATCCTTTCACTTTTTGGCTTGTATAATGATTTGCTTCAAACATGTTAGTCGTTACTCCAAATTCTTTTTCTTAAATACTATATTTGTCAGAATACACCGGAGAGGTCCGTCTAATTTTTTCCGATCACCAGGGGCTCAAGCGCGTTTTGGGGCAAGCGTGTTTTGGATGAGGCGTCTAGCCGCACTTGGTGATGAGGAAAAAGCAATTGAAGACTGGCAGGTCAAACGTGACGGAGGACAAAGAGGTATTGTTGAGATTATTAAGGAGTAAGTATGATAAAAAATGACCAAGAATTGAAAGTAACCCGAGAACGTATTGCACGATTTGAGAATCAGATAGCCCACTTACGCAAAATGGAGACAAATCCAGAGAACTACCATGGGGCCGTGTCTGGTTATTTAGCAGAGATTGACCGAATGCAATTGGAAGTTCGGGAGTATTTATCTACACACCCGGCAGAAATAGCCGCTACAGGTTGATCATAAAGGTCAGCAAAATGGCAAAACTCGTCTAACCTGTCAGTTCGGTTGCCAGCCAGGGCCGAGCCACTTTTGCAGGTTGGCGCAAAATTGAAAACTTATCATTTTTACTGAGGCCAGCGGAAGCCCTGGCTGCACCTGACTTCATCGTTGGCCTTGAATGAAAATGGATGCTCTTCGTAACATACTCGAGAATCCCCTACTTCGGAACACCCATACATGGAAGCGTACTGATATCAAGGAGAAGTTTCCTGGATTGACACAATGTCCACATGATCGCTTCCTTTCTATTCACAAGTATATTAAAAGATCTCCACAGCGTTTTTATTCAAATTCTGTCTACAACAAATTTATTGAATGGTTAAAGGATAGAAATCGAATTAGCCCGGCAGAATTGCAGCAATATCTATTAGAACATGATGCAGAGTTGAACCGCACTTTCCTTCATCTCGAAGAAATCAACAATTTAGACTGGCATGACTTTTTCGAAAAACTTGATGATTTCGAGCTCATTAGATTTGTCGATCAACAAATACATCCTACTTATCTTAGGCTCACAGAAGCCGTCTTCACACCCCTTTGCCGTATCGTTGCCCATTTCTCGCGCCTTGATCGTGGTAAGGGGACTGATGGCCTTGATTTATGGCCAATCGTTGAGGAATTAAAGAAAACCAACTTGTGTGAGGTTGTAAATCCATACAAGCATATAGTCCGAAATGCCATGGCTCACGGTGGTATTACATATCTCCAGAACGAAATTCTTTACCGAGATAAGAAAGGGAATGAAGAAAAATACAGCGATACAGATATCGTTCGGACATTTGATGATCTTCTTGATACCTGCAATGCTTTGGCCCTTGCACTTTCTCTTTTCCTTCTTGTACATCAACCAAATGGATATGGGTTACCTCAACAGCTACTGTTGGAGGAGCTCAAAGAGGAAACAAAGACTCCATGGTGGGAGGTTGTAGGTTGTACACCCTCTAAATTCACCGGATTGAACCAACTGATAATATATGCTAGGCCAAGCACCGCTGACTACGGGAAGGTCCAAATATCTACATTTCAGACTGGAGTTCTTGCCGAGAGTTTTGCACCCGGCTATGATCGCTATTTCTTTTCCATTCGTTCATCCTCGTCCTGGCCTGGGTGGGCGGCATTCGATGGCAAGAAGCTCCACGATTTAAGGAATAAGCAAGATGCCATCCTTGAAGATTATAAGGGCGCAATTCAAGACGATTTAATATTTTATGTCCCCCGGATAAAAACACCCAGATTCATTGCTCGGATTCAGAATATTTTGCTGAGTTTCAAACTTAACATGCCAATTGCTATATCAGATATGAAAAGGCAATTTGGCTGGCCAGAAATACACGTCCGAGAAGCTAATATCCACAGGAATGCCTGGGGTGCTGTACTTAAGGGGAGTATTTTTATAGAATTTCATGATAGTGCAATAACTCAAGATCTTATACGAAAGTTCAGGAGAAAAATTGTTCGAAAAGCTCTCTCAGAAGCACGTAACAAGACGCCAATATACAAAATTTCCCGTTTTCTTCCCTTGGGATTCGCTCGTATTAGCGTCTTCTGCAAAGATTATCGTCGCAGACGTCTTTCAGGATTTGGCTTAGGTCGTCATTTAATATGCACAATTCAAGTGAAGCGGATTCAGAGAATACGAAGCCCTGATATAATGGGTTCTACTATTGAAAAATTAGGAGTTTATCGTATTGCATGGAACCAGGCTTGGCTGGAAGAGAGCGCAGGCCAACAACCGCATTAACTCGGACTGGCGATTACGCTGCGCTCCATTGCCATCCGGTAATGCGGCGCTGACCTGCGGATCGACTGTCTTGCCATCGCCGCGCGCAGCGCGGCGCTAACAAGCCAGTCGACCTGACGGGGTCTGCGCTCCGCTGGCCGGACTCGTGGTAAATAAATGGGGACGTTCGTGCAGAGCGTGCATAACTCTCTAGAGATATCTTTCCGTTTTTGGCTCTTTGATTAATGAAACCGCCCTCGTTACACATGAGGTCGTGACAC
>CAZTAS010000454.1:0-2809 GCA_964611635.1 uncultured Thermodesulfobacteriota bacterium | reverse complement strand
TCCCAGTTCTCGACCCACTTTTTCTACTTTCACCGCCTTGCCTTTGTATGTAAAGACTGAGTTGCGCGCAATGACGAATAGCCCTGAGACCTTGGAGAGGTCTTTGATGAGATCCTCTGTTATCCCGTCGCTAAAACATTCCTGTTCGGCGTCCCCACTCATATTGACAAAGGGCAGCACAGCAATGGAGGGTTTATCAGGCAGGGGATAGGCCATCCTTTCCAAAGAGGCAGGCTCTATTACAGGAGTCGTGGAGTGGAAGTAGAAATTCCAGATCTCAGCCGCAATGGCCAGGACAACCACGACTACCACTCCGGCCAAAACGGCCTTGCGTCGCACAGGCCAGGCTTTCTTCTCTTCGCCAGCCGCGGCGACGATCACCCTCGGCTCCATCAAGACCCGATAGGCCCCAACCGGCTTGGAGATGTTCTTGACCGTCTGCTCGCCCAGAAATTCATACCCTAGAGGCAGCTTGGTCTCGATTTGGTCAAAGGACGTCTTGGAGATGCAAATGCCTCCAGGATCTGCCAAAGCCTCCAGCCTGGCCGCAATGTTCACGCCGTCTCCATAGATCCGATCTTCTTCCTCGATGACATCCCCCAGGTTGATGCCAATGCGAAACTCCATCCTACGCTCTTCGGGCAGCTCGGCGTTTCGCGCCTGTAACTCCTTCTGTAGCGCCACTGCACACTGAACACCATCGACGACACTTGTGAACTCCGCAAGCATGTTGTCCCCAGGAGAATCCACCACTCGACCCCGGTGCTGTTTGATGAGTTCAGTCATAATCTCTCGATAGGCTTTCAGGGTCTTGACTGTTGAGGCCTCATCTTCACTCATCAAACGGCTGTACCCTGCCACGTCCGCACTGAACATCGTGGTGAGCTTGCGCTTAAAGGTCTCTTCAGCCATGGGATCACCCCCCTTGGGTTCTCAGTGGCAGGAGAGCATTAGGGAAACGATGTGCCAGGAGCGGTTTGAGCAGGAGTGTTAAATCCCGATATCACTCGAACGAGAGCGTGCGTGAAGTCAGGGGCAACAAGAGGTTTTCTGGATTCTTTACTCTCCCCTCTGCCTTTTTATCACGACGGGTTTGAAATGGCAACTTCGGCGGGTAACACGGGTTATTTTGACATGCTGTTTTCTCTGGTGCGGGCTGTCGATATCAATTAGGAATCTGCACTTTGATCACGGGATCAAAACCATACACAAAAATACCCCAGGCTCACAAACCCATCTGCATTATTGGGGTTGAGAAGAACGGCATTCTCAAGCTCGCCGATTATCTATGCACACTGCTTATACATCGCCCAATAATTCTCTGCCTGAAGGCAGTTAGTCATCCAGGGCCATGGCCTTTCGCGCCAATCCAAAGGTCCTCTCCACCGAGTGAGTGTCCGATTGCACTTGCTCTTGATGCTGGTGAAAACCTCATGAAAGTGGATCACTTAAGATAAGGTGGAATTCATAAGAATTATATTCCCCAAAAAGTTCTATTGCTTTGATCGGGCTGAGGGCCTTAAAGCATATTTTTTCGCCCAATTCTAAAAGAGGTCTTGACAAAGATCAGGTTTAGAATTATATTTCGAAACATGTCGAACTTTCAAGATAAATATATCGAAGAATTTGCCGAAATGTTCAAGGCCCTGTCAAACCCCAACCGGTTAAAGATATTTTTGCACCTGGTCTCCTGCTGCCAGCCAGGAACATGTACGAGTAATAACAGAAACACTGAGTCCGAGGGATGCGCTTGTGTCGGTGAACTCGGCAAAGACTTGGGGATCGTGGCCTCCACGATCTCACATCATATAAAGGAGCTGCGTCGGGCCGGCCTCATACGCATAGAACGTAGAGGGCAGAAAGTCGAGTGTTGGATTGACCAAGAGACCCTTTCGGCTTTGCAAGGATTTTTTACGTGACAAAGTTCGGGCTGCTTTTTTTAACAAATTTATTCGATAGTTGTCGAATAATCATAATAATATATAAGATAGATGGAGAACAACTTAAAGGAATGGCCACCTAGAATTAAAAGTTTCTGGCCAGTGGGCAGGTAACACCGTAAGGGAGGATTATGTTTATCACTTCAGTGGAAGGGAATCCCTTATGACTTTGAAAGGTTTTGAACCAGATGTTAGGTAACAAGGAGGAAAAATGGAAACTAGAGACAAAGAAGAAATCCGGCGGGCTGTTCGAGAAAGGTATGGGAAAGCGGCAAGAGCTGGAAGCATTGCTTCCGAGACAAGCCCTGCGTCATCCTGCGGTTGCGGCGGGTCAGACTTTTCCACAGAACAAAGGTCCGCGGCCATGGGCTATTCAAAGGAGGCTCTAGCTGGCGTTCCCGAGGGTGCAAATATGGGGCTTGGTTGCGGCAACCCAGTGGCTCTTGCTTCGCTTAAACCAGGGGACACGGTTCTGGACCTGGGCAGTGGCGGCGGTTTTGACTGCTTTTTAGCGTCCAAGGAAGTTGGCGAAACCGGAGGGGTAATCGGTGTGGACATGACGCCGGACATGATTAGCAAGGCCCGAAAGAATGCGGAAAAAATGGGGACAAGTAATGTCGAGTTCCGATTGGGCGAGATCGAACACCTGCCCGTAGCCGATAATAGCGTTGATATTATCATGTCCAATTGCGTAATTAATCTCTCTCCTGACAAGCAAAGTGTATACCGAGAAGCCTTTCGAGTGCTCAAGGCCGGGGGTCGATTGGCCATCTCAGACATTTTGGCTACTGCTACGCCCCCCGATGAAGTTCGGAAGAACCTGGCCTTGGTAAACGCCTGTGTGGGTGGAGCGGCGACTATTGAGGGTA
>CAZTAS010000453.1:0-2820 GCA_964611635.1 uncultured Thermodesulfobacteriota bacterium | reverse complement strand
AAAAGCGCCCTTTTTTCTACCACTTTCAAATTCACACAAGATATTTTACACTACCAAGTTTCATAAGGTTTACCACATGGATTCCGGTATTATCGGCTGGAAATTAGAGAGACTACCTGTAGTAAACTAAGCTCTAATTTTTTCTGGAAATTCAAGAAACCAAGAAACAGAATAGTGCAAACCAAAACTTCAATAAAATTCGGCTACTTCGAAGTTGTGAGTAATGCGCGAATCATGGAATCTAAAGACTTTACCATACAGATCAAAATTTTTGTCCGAGCTTGTTTTCTCCATAAGGTAAGGTGGCAGCCAACTTAACGTTGGAGTTCATATTTTCGATCCGAGGAGGTTATCATGAAAAGAAACACGTCAATCTTAACATTTATTTTGCTAACCTTACTATCAACTCTGATCTTCGGTTTTATCACGCAGCGCTGCTCCCGGTCTAATGCAAACAGCACCACCGATGAAATGGTCCTGAGTTATTTGGGATATTTCAAGGCCACGATAACTAAAGAGATCGTATATGGAGAAACGCCCTATGGTATAAGGCATGATAACCATTATGAAGGTGAAATCACCGGAAATCGCCTGTCTGGTCAAATGTCTGGCATTGACTATATGACTATTCGACCTGATGGTATTAACGAGGTGAATACCAGGGCAGCCATTGAAACTACTGACGGTGCAAACATAAGTGCTGAGATTACCGGTTATGTATATGATGATGGAAATATCACAAATTCTTATGCGAGGTTTTTGAGCGGGTACGATAAATACAAATGGATGAATGATACTGTTTTTTTTGGCAAAGGAAGAATGCTGTCTCCAAACACCTTTGAGATTTTTTACTATTACTACTCAGGAAAATCAGTAGAATAAACCCCAACGTTGCAAAAGCCAAAGATGACTTCATAGCTTCTCAACGTATTTTTTTAACGTTTATCCGCTGATAATTGAAGAAATGAGTGACGCATTGGGAAACGTTCGTGGCGACCTCCTTCGGTTGTCGGTTAGGGAAATGTTTTGACACCGCATGATTGAATGGGCGATTGTTTAGGCACCAAAAATATTGGCAGAAAATACTTTCTGTCCATGTAAGTATCTTTGCGAAGTAAGGACTGATGAAAAGAAAAGTATCCTTTGGGGTATCTTTCACTGTCTGGATTTTTAAGGTTTCATCTGGTATGTTTAAACAGATGAGGGCTGTTCAGGTGCCATGATCATGCACGCAAGGTGGCATTTCGGCAGGCATCGGATTGGGTGACTTGCATATCTAAACATCAATTGCAACGAGCGACGTTCTTCGCATTTTCAGATTATTATGAAAGGCAGGGGGGTCAGGCCTTGAATCGGGACAAAATTGAATATGTCATATAAGCATTATGGCAAAAGCACTGGGAATCGAATTTGTTGGAGCGCTTTACCATGTAACCGCAAATCGAAGCGAGCGGAAAAGCATCTATTTTACCAAAACTGATTATGAAGAATTCAGGGAATATGTAGAATGTCAATGGCAGTTGAAGAAGACAGGACATTGAGGAAAAAGGTGCGCAAAATTATTTCCTCTTTGTCCTAATTGAAGGGCTGGCTTCGTGCCTTTCATAAGGTTACGTTATGAAAAGATTTCCTCAATCGATAATCAGGTTTTTCTTCGTAACAGCGGTGCTGATGTTTGGAGGCATTTTTTCATCATTTGCTGCTGATTTGAAAATGTTTTCCAATGCGAGATTGATAAATGATCCAGCAAATGATGGAGATAGCTTTCTTGTGGAAGCTAATGGAAAATCTTTCCATGTGAGGCTTTATTTTGTTGACTGTCCTGAAATCTTAATTGCCTCTAAGAGTGATGCACAGAGGGTACGGGAACAAACACGTTATTTTGGATTACCTGATGCAACACGTACTACTCATTTCGGTAACCAAGCAAAAACTTTTGTTGATCATATCCTTGATAAACCTTTTACTGTTCATACAGCCTTTGCAAGTGCCTTGGGTAGGTCAGCCAAAGGCCGCGTATATGGATTTATTATTACAGCAGAGGGAAATGATTTGGCAAGCCTTCTCGTCAAAAATGGTTTTGCCCGTACTCTGGGTGTGGGGAGGAAAACGCCCAACGGGATATCACGCAATGAAATGGCTGAAAGACTTCGTGATCTTGAAATTTCGGCCATGTTGAAACGTGTCGGCATTTGGTCGGACAGTGACCCGGATCGGATTGCGGAACTCCGTGCCAAACAACGGAGTGAAGATAGTGAATTACAAGAAATAAAGAACCAGGTAACTAAAGCCAGATCCCCACAAGGCTTACTTGACATAAACACCGCCAGCAAAAAAGAACTTGAATCTATCAAAGGAATCGGGCACGTTCTTGCTGAAAGAATTATAGCCGGTCGTCCCTATAGAACAGTAGATGATTTGCTCAAAGTAAAGGGAATTGGTTTGAAGAAGCTTGAACAAATTCGCCCTTATGTTGTGGTAGGCAAAGAATAGAGGGATATTTTCAGGGGCCGAGGGGTCAAGTCTTCTCTTGGCTCATCCAGGTTAATATAACTGGCTGACGCTCATTTTCCTCACTTTTGTAAAGAAGTTGTCCTTTCTTGAACCGGATCGTCCAACCATTCAGTTGCTGCCGATAAACACGGCAGAACTGCGCATTCGGACAAGAAGAAGGCCACGGACAAGGCATGCAGTTGCGGCATACTTCTCTTAGGCTTGACGGTTGACCTGTTTATGGACTAAATTAAGTCATATTGAAAAAGGGGGTATCCTTATGAAACTGTCAAATCAGATTAGGCCCATCAGCTACCTGAAGGCCCA
>CAZTAS010000452.1:0-2831 GCA_964611635.1 uncultured Thermodesulfobacteriota bacterium | reverse complement strand
TACCACAGAGTTCCACTCAATTGCAACAAATATTTTAATCGCCGAAGGTCATGTTTTATGATATCCGTAAAGATAAATTCGAGGATGCCATCAAAATCTCGGCGATTTTGGTCAATGACGCAGAGGATTTGATTCATAAAGCGGTCGGTTGGATGCTGCGCGAAATCGGCAAGCGCGATTTGCAGGCTGAGGAACGCTTCTTAAAAAAACACTACCGCAGCATGCCGCGCACCATGCTGCGCTATGCCATCGAAAAATTCCCGGAAGAAAATCGGCAGCGCTATCTGAAGGGGGAGATCTGATCGCGTTTTCTACGCGTTCACTCGGGACACCGGAAGACTATATACAAATGAGGTGGATATGAATACGAATCTGGTCTATGTGACGGCGGTATGAGAAGACGAGGCGCGTCAGATCGAGGCCCATTGCACTGGGGTTTTCAAAAGGCATATTTCCCCTTGGGCCAAGGGTGGGCTCTAAAACCCCACCCGCGCAGGCGAGCATGCCACGATTGACCTTGAGAGGCCAATAAATGCTATCCTGGAAGAGGCCATGCAAGATCTTCTCAAGAAATATGATAAGAAAGCCAAGAAATAGGGTTTAGCTGAGGTTGCCGGAAGGGACCTTAAAGGCCTCGTTTTTCAAATGGAATAGTAGTTTTGGCCTGCTATTAAGCAGTAGAATTTTTTGTATTGACCTTTGGGTTCCTAACTCTTAACATCCCCCCTGATTTGACCCGTCGGATAAGCACTTGAACCCTATTGCTTTAAAGAGAGCCCAGGTCAATGACAATCTCCAAAGCCCACCTGATAGACTCAATCAGCACTCGCCTTGACCTCCCCAGGTGCCACTCTGCCCGGCTTACCGAATCTCTTCTGGAAATAATCAAGACCACACTTCAGAATGGTGAAGATATTCTTGTAAGCGGCTTTGGGAAGTTTCATGTCAAAGAGAATAGTACTCTAATTCATAAATATTATTATGACTTATTCAATTCAGTCATATTTTAACGCTTCACCGCAGAGATCGCAGAGAAATTTGGGATTTTTAAAACCATCATTCCTGATAGCAATCGACTCACGAACAAATCCTGCCCGGCAGGGCTTGGGTTTATTCCTTTTCGCCCTTCTCAGCGAAAAGGAATAAGAAAAATGTCCTCCGTGAACTCTGTGCCTCGAATGAGCGGAGCGAATGCGCGGTGCGCCAACATAATAATATGTCTCCGTATTCAAGAAAATGTGTAATAGGAATCGCAGGCGCCGAAATCCTATACCCGCAAACGATATAATTTTGGATTCCAGGAGGGTAGTGACCTTCAAATGTTCCCCTGTCCTGAGGGACAAGTTGAACAGGGGAAGGTAAGCAGTTCCCAAAATTGAGTCTTTATCCCTAAACAGTATCTAAGGAAGAAAGCCCAGTTAATATAAACGAAGGTGACTAGCTGCATGTGGAGATCTTCGGCGGGTAATTTCCTCGACGTCGAGAACAATTTGAGTCAGTTTGTGTGGTAATTCTGAGCAAAAAGGCTGGTTTCAAGAGAAGATCGAGTTAAAACCACGCATCCGCATATATGGATTCCAAATATTCAGGTATTGGCAAGGTATGTCAGCGCTTCCGAAGGTTGAGAGATTGGCAAGATATAATAGGTCAGAGCGCATGAAACTGACACCAGAGGGCGGCAAATAAACCATTCTGTATAGAACCTAATAGCCTGACTAAATCCTTGTTTAAGATTATCAAAAAGACCTTTGAAAATGATGACGATGTCTTGGTCGGAAGTTATCAAAAGCTTTCTGCTAGCAGCCAGGGATGAATCCAAGGAATAATCAGAAGTTCTTTTGTTACGTTGAAATGGGTGTTACAGGGGAATATCAGAATGGCTTGGCAAGGCATCAAGAAAAAGATGGAAAGCTCACGGCATCCTTGTATTCCTTGTACACAGATTGTAGTTCACACAACTAAGTCTAAATAAGGAGAATATAAATGAATATAGCTAAGAAGATCGAAGTAGGTCATAACAGCCTGATCAGCAAGAAAGGAAATGACCTCCGCTATAAAATATTAAGAGACTTCCGAGACACTTATATAGAAAAGCAGATGCTGTTAGAAGAAAAGATGATTTATCCTATATTCCGAGTTTTCGAATCTGCTAAACCCGCGCGTGACAGAAAACTAAATATAGATTTTACCCACCAATTTGACCCCTATAATGACTCATTGATGGACTATGCCAGCATCATCAGTCATAAGCTCTATAAACCCTGGAAACTGTTCAATCGATTGATTTCTGTGCATATACCCCTATGTCCTAACGACTGCTGGCATTGCTATCTACCCAAGAAGTTATACGTAGGTGCCGCTGGCTCTGAAGATCGCTACGAAGAGCTCACAGCCAGAGAAGTAGTTGACCGGTTCTTGGAACAGAGAACGGCAGATCTACGCCGGGGTGAACACTCAAACGTACTTAGAATTACCGGGGGTGAGCCCTTTTTGGTACCGGAATTAATTCTAGAATGTCTGAATCTTCTTAAAGAGAAGGCGCTGGAGAATGAAATCTTCCTCTGGACAGAGACTAATCTGGAGCCTTTTATAGGAGAGGAAGGCGAAGCCTTCATGGATAAAACAACCAACAAAACAATTCTGGAGAAATTAGGCCAGTTTAAGAATCTTGCGGTCCATCCCTGTTTTCATGGCTTAACCTCCAGCGAGCATGATCTCATTACAGACAAAGACTATTCTATATCTCTTGACCAACAAGCAAAGGGACTGGAAAGGCTTATTAACTGTCTCATAATAGTATCGACATTAGGCTGCGTATTTTGTGGTTTCGT
>CAZTAS010000451.1:0-2838 GCA_964611635.1 uncultured Thermodesulfobacteriota bacterium | reverse complement strand
GAGTCTGGAATTGAAATAAATATGAAGTTGTTATTTCATGGACGTCCCCCGTTCACGTCATTCTTCTTCAGTAATTCTATCTTTGGCCAAGAAATCCTCATATGTTGTGTCCGCATTTATATAACGCCATATTTCAACTCTTTTGCCAGTTGGAACATCATTATATGTTTTCACAAGGCTTTCTACCGGGTCTATTTCATCCTCATCCAATTTGAGCACCTCGGCAGTCTTGGTTCTGTTTTCCCCAATATCAAGGTCAGCAGCGTCTATGATTTTGGCCGAAAACGTTCTACCAGTTTTAATATGCGCCGTTTCTAATTTTGCTTCAACACAAAGACCTGGTATTTCCTTTGGCCGGTCAACAATAAAGAAAAACTCCTGAATCCCCTCCAGTCTTCTAAATCCTTTTACAAATGTGAATTCTTCCTCCTGGATGTCGGGACGGGGCTGCAAAAAAAACATCGCCCGATTAGTCCCTAAGTGATACGAATTCAGTAAATGGTACATATGTGAGAGATTAGTTGAATAGGAGTACTCCTCACGTTTTTCGCGAGATGAGTCTGTCGTCAACATGTTAACATGCTGCATTGATGTGCCAAATGTTTGCCCCATGCCACCACTCATACCAAGACTCCCGCTCTCTCCACCTAGACTGAGGCTCCCACCGAAATCCCATCGGGTTTCCTGACTAATTGTCGTTGTTTCGCCTTTCTTCACTTCCAGTCCCGAACGTGAAGTAGACATTATGTTTTTGCCCAAGGTTTCTGACAAATAGAACTCTCTCTTCTTGGGTTCGAAATCTAGGAAAATCGGGTAGTTATCCAATGAAACTGCGTTTCCCGTTTCAGGCGGAAACACAGATACCTGAAGTAAAGCTCCATAGCAGGGGTAATAGTCATACTGGCCTTTTGTTTCAAATTCCTTAAGAACCCAGGGGCTAATCTGCCCAGATGTAGGGTGACGAAACCATTCCGGTCTTATATCTAAAGAATATCCAGTGTCTTGGCCCCACCAGTGTTGCACACCGGTTACTGTGCAACTTACCTTAAGAAATGCGATCGTTCGGTCATCAAATCTCTGTTCCTGTTGAGGGGGTTCATAATAAAAGACAACTATAGACGACCACCATTTCCTGGGGAAATCTCGGTCCCCATAAGTTTGGTCCATCATATCATTGCATAGTGCCAGCCGCTTCCATGGGATGTCGATCGGCATTGCTAGTGTAGTTGAAGTAGTCATTTGAAATCCTCCTTTCCCTGTATACTATCCCATCCAATGTTCTAATACTTTGGATCACTCTTGTCCAAAATCGGTTTTTCTTTGGACAGCAAACGGAGGGTTAAGCCTTCGAGCGATTTAATCAGAAGGCACCAGAAGTGCTTAAAACCCTCTATGTTGTATGTTTGACAGGTCTCTCGGCCCTTATAAGCCCAATTGCTGGCATCCCCGCTTTTGGACAGCATTTTGAGGGTAAAGGCAACCTGAAATCACGATTGCAGACCTGACCATGGAAGAGAAGGGGACGCTGTTAGGTTTTTAGGTTTTCATGAGAGAGAGGCTTCTTTTCTCCGCAATCCTTTGTCCCCGGGCAACGGATTCACTCACGGAAGCAAAGGACCTGTATGACCACCTCGCGGCGATCAACTTCTCTGAAACATAGCCAGCACCCATTGCGTATCCTGCCATGGATGTTTCCTCTTGCCCATCAGTACACTGTGACCGCTGTGCGGATACCGCTCCAATCCATCGAGATCCTCCACAAGGCCCGTTCGTAGCGGGTTCAGATGGAGGTAGCGAACCAGTTCCAGCAGGTAGACGTCCTCCTGACACAGAATCGACCTAAAGCGGTTCTGGAACAGGTGCCCCGACCTGTTGTATTTTCGATTGAACCACAAGTCATAGCCGGTCAAGAGACGACGCATCACGGTGGATATCGGCACAGCCCCCCGTTCAATACCCCTGACCATGACATGGTGCAGGGCACCCGCTGCATCAATTCTGGATTTCCTTGGCATCGGCAACAACTATCACACAAACGACTCTCTCTTAAACCTAAAAACCTAACAGCGTCCCCCTTTCCCTATAGCTTATTCTTTCAAGTCTGCTTCAATGCATCTTTACCAAATTCAAAAGTCTTATCGAAATATTGAAGATAATACAAAAACATGGAAAAGCTCCCATGGTCGTTTGTTTTCTTGAAGGCTACAACAGGAGAAAGATCACCCAACTTACCTGGCAAGTATTGTTGTACAAAGGCTATGATGTTATCAAAAATGAAAACCCGACAAGTTGGATAATGATGAAAATACCTTAGCTCAATCTTAGGATTGTAATCTTTGTCTTTGTGCAACTTCCTTATGACCTTTTGGGTACTCAATATTTCTCTTTTATAAAGATCTTTCGTATACCCATATTTCTTTGGTAATTCTTTAACTCTCCTGTCCATTATCTCTGTGGATTGAGGGTTCAACAAAAGAAACTGCAACTCACCTTTCATTTTCTCATGTAAAGCGGGGGCTAATTTGTTTTCGCCACCGGGTCCATATGTAGTGTATCCTGTGGAGCATAGGATTTTGATATTATGGGCGTTCCTGAAGCCAGCGTCCAATAGCTCCCAAAAGTCATCTCCAGGTTTTGGATTGAGATAACAGGCTCCTAGAGGAGGGTTATCCTTATTTTTCCATGCTTTTAAAACACTCTCAATTAAATTGGTGACCTGCTTCTTAACAACTGGAGCAAACAATTTCTCAAGTGTCTTTATAAATAGATAATCTCCGGCCATCTATAACCTACATTCCGCACATTGAGCAGGGTGTTTTTTGGAGTTTTCGTGTACTA
>CAZTAS010000450.1:0-2889 GCA_964611635.1 uncultured Thermodesulfobacteriota bacterium | reverse complement strand
TCCCCGGGCGGGACTTTAACCCGCTAGAATAAGCAGTTGTTACTGCGTACGGACACAACACCTATTTTTCCCTCGCTTCGCCTTTCGGCCCTGTCTCAGCCTCCGCAGAACGCGGCCGGTGGCTGTCTCCAAACGATCAATGAAATCCTCATCTCCAAGTGGCCTCCCCCGTGCGCTCGTGGGACCGAAGGAGCCTCACATCCTCCTCGCGACCTCCTGGGAAAGGAATTCCCCCCAATCTCCCACCATCTCCAGAAAAGGGGATACCCTCACCATGACGTCGTCCCGACCCGCCATGTGCACTGCCGCGCTGCTCCATAGATACGCTTCCGGACTCGCCGCCAGACCCGCTCGCACAGGGTTCAACTCCACATGCATCACAGCCGAAAGAAGATACCGGTGGTCCATGGCAAATGAGGCGAATCGCCCCTGCCACAAATGCCCGCGCCAACCCTCCCGAAAGTTGATACGCCGGGTGTAGCGCCGATGAGACTCCCCGATGGCAAGCCTGAGAGCGTCCTCAGACTCGTGAACACTAATGAGATGCACATGGCTGGGCATCAGGCAGCAGGCCCAGATCTCCACACTGAAGCGCTCGCACCACTCGGCCATGATCTCAAGATAAGCCCAATAATCCTCCTCACAGAAGAAGGTCGCCTGGCAACGATTCCCCCGGTGGGTGATGTGACGCGGAATGCCTCGCGCCACCGCCCTTGCCATCCTCACCATGCCCGAACTCTACCGCATCCACTACTCAAATTCAAGAAATAAGTATGATATCCCCTTAAAACATGCTGCGCGCTCTACCCAACGCAGGAGCCCAGTGCGGAGCTCCGCACACTGGGATCTGTGCGAGGGGTGTCGGGTAACCGTCATTCCCACCGCGATATATCTGAGTCAA
This sequence comes from uncultured Thermodesulfobacteriota bacterium, assembly GCA_964611635.1. Classification (GTDB taxonomy): domain Bacteria; phylum Desulfobacterota; class JAFDED01; order JAFDED01; family JAFDED01; genus JAFDED01. The sequence continues at coordinate 1,988 of CAZTAS010000450.1, read as the reverse complement.
ATGCATAGCCAAAATTCAATATTTATTAAAAGTAACTTAGCGCAGGATTTTTTTACTTCCAACCTGCTCGGGATAGCGGATAACTTGGGGGTCAAACATAACGTACTTGAGAATCATCGATTCTTTCAAGCCGCGGCGCGCGTAATGTCTACCGACCGTATTATTATTGATGTCCATCAGACGCTCTTCTTCGGTGTTTCCCGTTTGTCCTTTCTCATGGGCATCAGTAACCCTATTCGCGAATTCCTCACCGTACTCTTTGGTGAGAAGATAGCTCCACAACACATGCCGATAGGCGTCTTCCGGGACGTACCGATTCTTCTTGTGCTCTCTCTTTGAGGTGGTCCTCGCATAATTGCGTATTTGCAACAGACGCCGTGCCCGCAAAGGATTCCGTGAGAGAATGGTTAGCTCTGCCTGCGTCAGGGGCCTTTTGAGCTCAAACTCGTGGGACATCGCAATAATATCGAGTTCATTCATGACGATGAAGGATCTGCCTTCTTCCCGCTGAATTGATATCCTCGCTGTAACGGGTCGGTTCTGTAAGGGATAGGTAATGGTCCCTGAAAAAGAAAGAGCAAGGGCACACTGACCATTCCGGAGCAGAGCCTCCATTTCGTTTAGAATATGCCGGAGTTGCAAAATGGCTTTCTTGGGCCTCAGGAAATCCAGCGAGAACTGCATTGTGAATTTGTTCCCATCTATTCGATTCTGCGGCGCCAGTGTGTCATCCGCTGAAGGGGCACCCTCTTTCTCGGGAGTAAGAGATATTCCTTGAACGACCAGATGAAAAGTGCGGTCCCAGAAGTCTTCCAGGCTCAGGGACACCGATTCGAAATCCAGGGCGATATCCTGATGGGGCGAAAAAAAGGCTTGACGTTTTATTTTCACCTCCGCAGAGACACCGCTCCAGGTGACCGTGTTCAGGGAGCTGAGTCCAACCCTATGAAAATGCGGGTTTTTCAGCCGAACCCCATATTCTTCTCCCCGCGCGGCAAGATGGTTGAGAGCCTTGTGCGTGGCGGCCTCCAGAAGCATTCTGGAACTGAAATAGAGCCCTGCGGCCAGTACTGCCGCCAGGAGCAGGACACCGAAGAGTAATTTACGCATGATTATCTTCCGTCGTTTTTAACAAGCATCATCCTGGATCAAGAGAGCGAATTCGTCTCCTTTCCTGGAGTATAAAATGTGGCTCGGAAAAACGAATAAGCTAAAGTGTAACCCAGTGTCAAGATAAAAATCAAGGTTTGCTAAGGTGGAAATAGGTCATCCTTTGAAGGTCGGCTGAACAATGAGTTCACCTATTTATCTGTTGGGTGTTCCTTCGGTTCAAAACATGCGTGTTTCCATTTTTGCGTTATAGATGACTGTTCATCTATTTTACCTATTCATTACAAAAAGAAATGTATGCCTTTTAACAGAATCTGTCAATCATTGATTTTTCAATGCTGGGGGATTGACAATTTTGCGCCTTCGTTTTATTATCAAAAAATAAAAGGCCCAGAGCCTCGGAAGGAAAAAATCGCGGGGTAGGCCGAAAAAATTTGCGCCTGTGGCTCAGCAGGAGAGAGCAACGGACTTCTAATCCGTAGGTCGCAGGTTCGAGTCCTGCCAGGCGCGCCAATAAAATTGGCGGTTTGTCCCAATAAAATTATTTCTTTTTTGTTGAGGGATAACCCAGGAATAACCAGAATGCTGGATTCCAGCAGAAAGGGGATAGGTCCCTCAATGGGTGTATGTCAGCCTGACATGGCAAAAGATAAGGCAATATCGGACTCTCTATTTTTAAACAGAAAATCAAAGATAGGGCTAAAAGGGCGGATTATGAAGGTGTCAGCAATAGAGTCTCCACTCATACGAAGTTGCAGTCATACAAGTAATTATTCCGTATGCCTTCTCCCCCCCCTCACCCCCGCCCTCTCCCACCCGCTGGGAGACTGTGTCGTAATTAAGGATTGGAGGATAATGTAGCATAGAACATAAAAGGT
>CAZTAS010000449.1:0-2893 GCA_964611635.1 uncultured Thermodesulfobacteriota bacterium | reverse complement strand
TCATACCCCATAGTATATTATGTTACGCTTAATATGTCAAGTAAGTACTAGATCAGCGTTTTTCCGATAGATTATTGTCAGGAAAGCATCCAATAATACTCTGGAGGCGAAGCGTTACCCGCTTGCCTCAGTAGCAACGATCGCGGAAAAGAAGAAAAGAGAATGGATACAAATGACTTGAGTGAGATGGCATACGAAACTATCGCTCGTGCTTATGATGTGCTCGATGTTCTGAGATCCGAAATCGGTGCTTCGGTCAAGGAATTCAAGACAGAAGACGAGTTCCTCAACGGAACACTAGAATTCTTAAAGGAAATCCTTGATAATCCTCGAGACTATCTCGATGGATGGGACTAACTTAATGTCGTCAACATGAGAGAATTTGTTGATGGAGTGAAAGGTATTATCAAACACGTTGAACAGACACTGAAAACACCTCGTTCAAAAAGAGGAAAGACGGGATTTGAATGAAGATGCCTTCCACCGTCGTTACGTATAGCTTCCTGAACATTTGGTTTGACCACTTGTCATTAAGTATTTATATTCCAACCAGTAATCCACAGGATGAATTTTTAAGAGGAGTAGATGCCATGGCCACTGCAAAGAAGATTGTGGAATTCATGGAGCTGGTCTCAGGCCTTATCTTTCCTCTAAAGTTCATCTGAAGGGCGTGCATGCTGCCAGCATACGAAACCAAAGTGACAGCATGGTCTGACAAATTGAATATGTTTCCTGTGAATGTGCCCTTGACAACTGTATTCAAGGTTGATATCGCTTTGTTTGCAGACCTCTCATCTCGCCACTGGAAAATTGCTGCCTCACCTGAGGCTGGGGCGCAGGGGAGGAAAGATAGAAAGGTACTAAAGCACGACGAGGAGATCGATGATGGAGATGGAAATTTTCTTTCCTGGAGGCAAACAGGTGGCCACAGTGTTTAAAGGTTCCACCATCATAGTGGGCAATGGAAGAGAGGGCGAGGAGCCCGGATTAGAAGCCCTCGACCTTTTTTTTGCCTCAATAGGACTCTGTGTGGGTCGATATATTAATGAATTTTGCACTTCCCGTGATATCCCGCCGAAGGATATTACGATCGGCTTGCGAACGCACTGGGATGAAATGAAGAAAATGCACACCAAGGTGATGATCAACATCCAGCTTCCCACGGGATTTCCTGAGAAATATAAGAGGGCCGTCCTCAGGCTGATAGATTCCTGCTCGGTGAAAAAGCATATCATGAATCCTCCCTTTTTTGAGTCCAATGCGGTCATTGGACCGTGAAATGCCTGTATGGAAACATCATTGCTCCTGGAAAAGTTTTATGCGGCGTCCTTTTCCAAGCTAATGTTAGCTGGCGGCCATCTTGATCAAGTCGTCGATTGTGGATACACATTGGTTTTGATCCCTTCCCTCCCCGAAAAAACAAAATAGGCATGCTGACATGTATAGCCGAGGCAAGAATTGCATCAAGTCATCAGTCTATGTGGGATAACAAGCACATGCAGCCGAAACGCTTCGCTGACGCTCGCATGCAGCTGAGGCGCCCTCCGTTATACTCACTTTCAACCAATAATCCTTAATCGTTTCGGCTTGACTAAAGTGTGGACTCGTAGGTGGAAGCGACAACCCCCTTTTCAACTCTTCCTTCCTAAAGTCTTCGGTTGACATAATTTCCTCGGAAGATGTAGATTTCAATCGATATTCTTGGATATGCTTTTCATTTCGGAAATTTTTGCGAAGTGCAGAGATGGGCACGATGTTCGCACATTCGATAACTAGAAAAAAGGCGGTAGCAGGGTAAAGAGATTTGGATTTCTGGGTTATCAGAGTTAAGATCAGGTTTGCCCCCTTTCCTGGAGGGTTTTATGCCGATCCGTGTAAGACGCCGAAATAAGAACGGCGCCTCGGTGTAAACGCCCGATATTTGAGTGGTTATCCTCGATCCGAAAAACGTTTTGCAGGTGTCTTATACGGCAACGGTAACGGCATTTGGGGTATTATACGTATCCATATAAACATTTTAGGCCCTCATCGCAAATGATTGGCAACCACGATGGCTGATAATGTCTTCTGCAACAACTGTGGAGCCCCGATTACGAGCGAGCCACCCAGCGGGGATCCTGCGCAACGCAAACCGTGCCCTCGATGCGGCTCAACGGCACGTAGGTTCAGTCTTCAAGCGTCGATTGGGCAGTATTCCCTTGTTGGGGAAAATGCGACGTTAGTCGTCATCCTCTATCCGGAGACGCTGCTCACCAAAGCGCAAGACTTGATAGCGAGTGGTGATTTCAGCATCGCAGTAGTGATCGCACACATGGCATGTGAGATCAGTGCTGAGCGTGTCATATCGCGAAACTTCGCAGCGAAGGGCATCGGATACCTTGAAGAGTCTGTTGAAGACTTATTGCCCGGCTACAATCTGGCGAACGATCGCGTTCGCAACCTCTATAATGCGGTGACAGGGGACCAGATTCACAAGCAATCCTTCTGGCAAGCTTTCAAAGAGTCGGCAACCCGCCGAAATGAAGCCGTGCATAAGGGAAGGATCTTGACGAAAGAAGAGGCCAAAGATTCATACAAGGCAGCCAGTGATCTTGTCGCATATTTGAAGTAAAGCGATAGGGGGTCGGGCCTAACAAAGTTTAGTATGCCGTTTGGTTCGGGTCAGGCGTGAGCGACAAGAGCGCCGATATTGTCATCATGCAAACCGACGGCGAGCATCCGTATATCATCTCAGCTATGCGAGCGGCTGAGCTTGAGACGTTATACTCACTTTCAACCAATAATCAATACTCAATTTACCTTGATTAAACCGTAGCTTTGTAGATGGAATGCTGACTGATACCAAGTTGCTTTCAAGGGAGTAACTACATGTTGACCTTTGCACCGATTATTT
>CAZTAS010000448.1:0-2896 GCA_964611635.1 uncultured Thermodesulfobacteriota bacterium | reverse complement strand
CTTAATTTCCAATAGGTTGAACTGCATTGCCGCTGAAAATGCATAGCAAATTCGGAGGGATTTTTGAAGGCTTTATACTAAATGTGGCGAATAAAAAGATGCCCTGAAAAACCTCATCCCTACTAATCATGCAAAAGCCAAAGGCCGCATCACCTTGAAAAATCAAGGTCGTAGAGGTAGAGAACTTTCAACTGCAAAATTTGGGTTAATAGAAAACTTCATGCGGCAGTTTTTTTTCGGTCCCTGCAAATGATATTCCCAGACTTCTTTGCCCACCTGAAGATTAGTTATGCGTTTTTACCTGATCGAAAATAAGGGTCTTTGGCAAGAGAATCCTGCGCCCAGCGAATAATCTAAATTACAAAATCGTAATCATTATCTCCCACTGGGTCGATAATTCATCTAGCGGCCATTATTACGTCATTCGACAAGCCGCTATTGCTTGAAAATCGAATTGTTTTTTTTAAACCGTTGAGGTAGCAAGGCCAAGAAGTTCAATGATTTGAAAGAGGCTTAGTGATTTATTTTATAATTATGATGTCATATTTTGGGCTGCCGAAAATTGAACAGCTATTTTCTGGAGAACGATCTGATTAGATAATTTTCTATGAGTTATGCAAAATTAATGGGATGGCCGTGCTGCATTTTTCCATTCCTTAATGGGGTGCCACGGGCAAAGCCGCAGGCTTGCCCGTGTCTTCCATGCCCGGTTTCACCAGCGATCCTCCGGCTCTGCCAGTGGCACCCAAAAATATTATATTGAATAAGAAGTTTTAGGAGGATACCGCCCGTATACGTAACACAATTTATGAAATAAAGCACTTAGCTGCCGATCCCTTTTATTTACTTTAACACATCGGCTGGAGAATATGGCCGCCACAGCTCCTAAAGTGTATACGACAATCCCCTTGAACATGGAGAATCATAACGCCTTAGATCTTGAGACGAGAAGATGCTGTAAGAGGAACGCCGTGGTTACCGGCACTTTAATTCTGTTTTAGCCTGCTGGCTGGGATCAAGAAAAACCGGTTAGCGGCACTTTCCACCGCCGAAAACACTTAGCAAAAAATCAACAGACAGATGCGTGTAATATATTTTAAATTGTCCTATTGATATGAGATCTTTCTTAGGCAAAAGAAAGCTCTCTTCCTCAATGCTGAACTTACAAATGTCCAAAAAGCTCTATAAACTATCAACCTATTATTAAATAAAACATTGTGGAAGACCTAAATAATAATGCCAGGGGCACCCTTCTGAATATGAGGTGTCCCTGGCATATCAAGACAGGAAATAGCCTGCAAAACGCTTACTGCAGACCACCTGCCGCCGAAGTGTACGTGAACACTGTGCCGGAGCTTTGATGAAAGGCCGTCGCGGACCAGCTGGTAGTACCGGCAGCAAGGATAGCTACGGTAACTATCGGCTCCACGGTCCAGCCCGTCAGGAGGCCTCGATTGGCATTAGTGGCGTACGTGTTGTATGAAACATAATAATTTTCCTGCGCCGTAGCAAGGTTCTTGAGCGCCGACTTGGCTGCCGAATCCTGTGCCCTCTTGCGATATGCAGCAAACTGCGGGATGGCGATGGCGGCCAGGATCCCTATGATCGCAATGACGATCATGAGCTCAATCAGCGTGAAGCCTTTCTGTCCTCTTCTCATCCTAATTTTGCTCAACATCTTTTTTTTCCTCCTGTTGCATATTAGGTTTAATGATTACTATTTCAACACTTGCTTACAAAAGCTTTGTTCATCCCCCACCTGTTTTCTGATCTTCCCTCCTTCCTGGGTCCCTATCTCTCATATCGCTAAAGTATTACATGCTTCGGTGTCATGATTCTATGCTCGTTTCTGCACAAAGAATCCGACTGACCAACAGAACACCCCTCATCCTTGCCCTCCACAGGGCCTGCAATTAAAAGCGATAAATTGATATGCGGTTCCCATGCCAAATCATCATTTCTCCGGGGATGAAATAATTTAGTCCTTAAAAATTAATATGTTACAGTTTAAGTTCATTGCATGCACAGATATCTTTTGCTGGGGCAAATGCCGAAAAATGGACAGACCTTACAAAAAACGTCAATTTTCTATACTGGATTGTCCATTGGTATATGGTAACGCGACTACCACGACCTTAATGGGGGAGTGGATGGAGTATGGCGATCATTTTGAGGGCGTTATTCTCTCGGCCTCGCCCCGGCAAGGATTTCCATCCCGTGTCGAACTTGCACATCCATCTCAGCCCCCTGCGGCCCTGGCATGTCTTAACAGTGGTGGCTGAAAATGTTCACTGGATACCACCTGCCGACGAAACGTAGATGAAGGTAAAGCTCGAGCTGATGTGACTCGCCGTTGCAGACCATGCTGTGTCGTCAGCACCCGTAATTGACACCTTCACCTCGGGCTCAGCGGTCCAGCCTTTCAATTTTGTCAGGTCGGAAGTGTAGATATTGTTCTCAGCGTAGTAATTCTGCTGAGCAATGGCAAGGCTCTTTAGTGCCGATTTGGCAGCAGAATCTTGCATCCTCTTGCTATATGCGGCAAATTGCGTTATGGCGATGGCAGCCAGGAGACCAATCATGATAAAGATAATCATGAGCTCGATCAGCGCTAAGCCTTTATCTCTCCTAATCCGTTCCATTTCGCACAACATCTCTTTTTAACTCTATTTGTTTGGATAGGTTGTAATAATTGCTATGTCAGCACATTACCAGTAAAGGGATTGCTTCCTTCATAGCGCTCTTCTGATTCCCTTCTTTACAGTGTCCCGATGTCCGTCGAGCGGGCTGTGTCAGAACCAAGCTGGGATTGCGTCCGAATCCACTTCTGTCAACAGAAGCTAACCCAAGTTTACCATAGCATAAAATAAATTTCTATTATTACAAGCAGTTAACT
>CAZTAS010000447.1:0-2927 GCA_964611635.1 uncultured Thermodesulfobacteriota bacterium | reverse complement strand
GCTAAGCGGCTCAGGGGATAGGTGCGTCCAATAGGGGAGTTTTTGGCTCTTTTGCGAGGCGATCCGATGTCATTAAACAGCCACTAAGGCCGAAATAAGACCACTATCCCACTGCTCATGGCTTTAAAATGCCCAAAAGGGATCAAAAAGAAGCTGTGCCAAGATCAATGTCTATTTTTGGGTATTATTTCAATCTTGACAAAAATTCCCTCTTTATAGCCAAACAAATATATGGATCCAATGGGATCCGGGATTACAAGTGATGCTCAGAGGACTTTCCTGAAGATGAATTGAATAATAAAAAGGTAAGGCCATGAAAATTACTTGCTCTCTTCCTAATCACCTCAAGGCGTTCGTCCAACCAACACCAAGCAGTGTAATGAAGTTGCTCGCCGCTTGGGATGGATTAACAGTTGAATCTCAAATTAAGATATTAGAGACTCTTCAAGCTTCCTCACTGCCAGAATATTTATTTGACAAAGTTCGTGAAAAAGCATTCCAAAGTTCAAATGCTTACGTGAGATACCTTGCCGTTAAAGAATTGCACTTCCGGGATGATGACTCACTTGACAAGAAAGAACTTCAACACAGCATAGAGCAAGATCCTAGCCCTCTTGTCCGCTACAGCCGTCCCAAGTCCAGGAAATGGAAGGGTTTCTTCGACATGCCTCATGAAGCACGGTTGGCGAGAATCCGAGCAACACCGCTACTATTATATAGAGGTGAGGAGTTTGCCTCCCTCATTTTCCATGCTATTGATAATCACCTGAAGGATGGGAAGGTTTCGGAAACTGAAATATTTGAAATCCTATTAGAATATGTAAATAACCCCTCATTTAAAGAAGAATATTTCGTGGATCGCGAGGATCGTTATCTCCATTATGGATATAACGGCTATGCCGAATATCTCGCGGGCAAGGATATCGAGGCATTGTGGCAGTTGGTGCCCAAGCTTCCCGAAGAGATTTCCCATGTATTAATTGAACACTTACCTGAGGAAGCCGGGCTCAGTTCCGGGATTACATCCAATGTACTGGAAGCGTTGACGCCTTCGCAACTGTGCACTCTGCTTTATCGAAAAGATATTGGTCTAGAAGACTTCCGTAAAAGGCTCTTTTTGACTCCACTCGCCCAGGTGCCGGAGCCTCCAGAGCCATTCGACTTAGAAATGGTACGCAGTGCTGCAAGCTGTTTCAACTTTGACTTGGAACACCAAGAATTCGCGGAGATACTTAAAAGACCTGAAGAAGAGAAACTTGCTCTTCTTCAAGAACTGGGAAGTCATGCCGATGATCTCAAACTGGTTTTTTATGACGCAATTCACGATGTTCTTGCCTCAATGGAGACTGCAGCATCTGGTGCTCGGGAGAACGCGTGTTATGCAAGCGATAAATTGGAACAAAAACGGAACGAACTCAGACATTGGAAGCGAAGGGAGCAACTTCGAGAACTTCGGCTCTATCATCTGGCTCGCGAAGCAGTGCCATGGCAATCGGGCCAGGAAGGGCATGCGCCATCAGGTGAGCTAAAATTTCTGGCGGAGACCATTATTGCTGGCGATACATGGGGTACATTTATGTCTTTTTCTAAGGCATGGGCTAAAAAAGATTGGAGATCACATGATCGGCTTGAGCGTAACTTGCCAAAAGTATACATGGATTATGAAGATGACCTGCAGATCAAAGATGACATATTCACTATTTATGAAGAGCAGTCTCCAGATGTAGCACATCGTATTGAAGAAAAGATTTCCGAAATATTGACGATACTTTTTGCTGATCCCCAGGATCCCCATAAAGGATTGACCAACGCGATTGCAAAGTTAACATCCTATCTAATGACTTTTCAAGAGACGACGAGATTTAAAATAAATAGGCTTGAGTCCCAAATCGAGGTCCTTTTGGCAGAAAGCAAAATAATTCTCATTCTTTTTTTCCTGATCATGGCCTGGCTATCATATAATTTAATAAAATGGCTTGCCTGAACCAAAATAATTCGCATTCTGTTTTTGGTGGATATAACTGCGGAGATACTGGCTCGGCTTATCGAAAGAAAGTGAAATGAAACCACTCCCACTTCGCATCTGTCCTTGACATGGCCTCTGCTACCTATCATCATCCAGGAGATGGACGCGTTGAAATTGCGCAAGTCTCATCCTGGACTTTGTTCGGATCACAAGGGGAGCACGAAGGCGTAAATGTACTACTTTGCATATGGCTCAAACATGGATTATGGGAAAATGGCTTCGCGCTGTCCGCACGCTTCCTTAATAGATGTAGCCAGTCTCCATGGCTATAGGTTCCAAATCAATTCTCGTGGGGTAGCCACTATAGTCCAGTATGAGAATGGTAAGGTATATGGGATCCTCTGGGACTTAACCCAGGAAGACGCTCTCACTCTTGACAAATACGAGGGCGTCGGGGCTGGTTTTTACAGAAGAGCCGCTGTGACTGTCGAGCTTGCCTCCGGCTGCCAAGTGGAAGCCTTGATTTATGTTGCAACTGATTATTCCCTTGGCTCACCCAGATATGAGTATATGGAAAACATCCTCACGACAGCAAAACACTATCAGTTTCCGATATCATACATCCAGGAACTGACAAAATGGTTATCGACAGACGGATAGAGTTTACCCGGAAGTGGTATCAGCGCGCCTGTCATAGCGATGATGAGTTTGATCGCGGGTGGCCCGGACGACTTGTCGTCCGGGTCGCGAAGCGACAAGATGATTTACTCAGCAAATAATAATGCCACTGCGATACATTTAAGGTGCCCAAAACAACCTCTTGGACATGAATTCCGTGAATTCCGGAGACAGCATACTTATGCTTGCTTTTTGCTCGCCTTTCGCCCCGGTTTTAGCCTTCGCAGAAGTAGGGTGGGCTGTGCCCACCGCACTTTCTGTTAATTAACGGATCATTGATGGT
>CAZTAS010000446.1:0-2928 GCA_964611635.1 uncultured Thermodesulfobacteriota bacterium | reverse complement strand
TCCGGTATCCAGCGGCCCCGCGCCAGATCCAGACGACTTATTAAATCTCCTCTTACATCGAAAAGCGCCACGCCCTGTTCAAAACTGAGCTAGAAGTGGCCCCCGTCTATCTCAAAAAGCCACACCGGGTCGCTGGGTTGCTACACGGCACATTTCTGACAATGACCCTCGATGCGTTGATCGAGCGAACTTTGCGTCAGGGGATGCAGCGACAGGGCATTGAGAGTTTGCCTATCTTACCCGAAGGACGGCCAACCAAGACGCCTACAACCGCCCGATTGCTAGAAATATTTAGTGATGTCTGCTGGTATCACTTCCAGCGACAAAGTGAGACCGTCACTTTTCCAATCAAACTCTCTCAGCTCCAGAAGCAGCTTCTGAGACTCCTCGGAATGGATCCCTCAGCTTACGCCTGACTCTCCCATTCACCCCACGAGGAGCAAAATTCCAAAGTTTGCCCTATCAGAAGTGCGGAATGTAGGATGTACCGTTACCGCAATATGTATTCAGCGTTTCCTGCGATAACCATCCCATTAAGTAAAATGCCGCATACTGGGTTAAGGCCGCGTGCCCTTTCGACAGGATAAAGCGATCCCGGCTTGGATCGTTTGGATGGGGAATCCGTAAGATGCTGTTGTACAAAGCGCTTATGATCTCAACGATGGACAGGGCCGAACCAATGTGACCTACGTTCGCCCGCTTTGACTGCTCAAGGATATATTTTCTCAGTTTTCCGGGAAAACAGCTATTGTTTTCATGCGCTTTTTCCACTATCAAGCCCCCTCTTCAATAATTCCGTCTCCCTAAGTGTATTCTACACTCCGCACATTGAGCAGAGTGTTTTCTTGAGTTTCGAGTACCAATACACAAATGATTTCCGCGTGTTATGGTATCGGGGCCGATACGCGTTGCCACGATCTGCGCCATGCGGATCGGGTTTTTCTCTCGATCGATAGCGCCTGCCTGTTAGCATCTGCCAACGCACGGCTTATTGAAAGTCGACCAAACATGCGCTAGCCTAATTACTGACCAGGGTATCTCATTCTAACCCGGATTTCGCAAGTGCCTCTGCTAATTCCCCGATCGCAACAGCTGTCCCGAGGATTTCCCTCCACCTACTGGCCGAGGCGGTTTTGTCTCTGCAGCCGCAAAGGGCAAGGCTTTACCAAATAGGGCTGCGAAATTCGTGTTTAATTGACACATTCCACAGCAGTGTGTCTTCATATATCTATCTCTATGTCTCTAAAGGTTCTCTTTAGTATCCTATTGAAATTCACATCTATTTTTTACAAGCGCTGATGCTCACCTATCATCCTTCTGAGCACACCTGTTATATCTCTATGTGCGTTTCCCAAATACACTTACCCCATCCAAAAAGAGGCTCTTAAACTTATGCAGTGCGAAGCGAAAGCTCCCATAGTCTTTCATGTACCTAAGGAAAGGCCTCGGACGAAAATTAAATCTGAGTATTGCCTTTCTCCTGATATAATCCAGTTCGTCAGTAGTCATACCTTTCGGAGCATAAGTTACCTGGTCTGTGGCAAGGTGTGTGAAGTCAAAATCGGTGGGCAGCTCACTGTCCGCGACGAGCTCATCATAGATCTCAGTGCCTGGAAGTGGCATAAAGGGCGAAAATCCCGCACCAGCCAATTTCAATTCCAGGGAAAGGCTAATCGTCGCATCAATATCCTCCTTGGTCTCTCCCGGAAAGCCAAGAATAAAGTATCCTGTAGGGTAGAAACCTGCCCTATTCATCAAAGCTACCTTCTCTTTAATTAGCTTCACAGTAAGACCCTTTTTCATCTTCTTCAGAATTCTATCCGAGCCAGACTCAATACCCACAGCAACATTTCTGTCAAATCCTATCTCCCGCATAATTATAAGTAACTCATCATCAAGGGTGTTTAGCCGAATCCCATTTGGCAGAACGAATTTCAGTTTCCATCCTCTCTTCTTGATTCCATGGCCAAATTCCATTACAAAATCCTTGCTTAGTGTGAAATTTTCATCAGGTAATATGAAGGTTCCTATTTTATTATTCCTTATCAAATACTCCATTTCTTCCATGATGTGGCTGATTGATCTCCGCCGCACTTTTCTCCCTGCTGTAATCCATGCTGAACAAAACGAACACTTGTACGGACATCCCCGTGTTGAAATTATTGGTGTAGAGTATTTTGTGATCGAACTGCCATACCTATAATACTTTTCAGGCTTGATAAGATCCCAGGCCGGAAAGCCTAACTCATCCAAATCCTTGCAATGTATTTGTTGATTGACAAAAATCTTCTTACCATCCCTCCATATTAGACCAGGTATCTCGGGGAATCTACTGAAGTTTTGGCCGTCCAGCGAATCCAATAGCTTGGGCAAGCCTATTTCCGCTTCACCCTTAAATCCATAATCTGCTTTGGCTAAGAACTCCATCGCATGAGCAGGAGCACCAGAGACGTGTGCCCCTCCCACTATAGTAACGGTATCTGGAGCAACCTCTTTCACAATCTCCAGGCTCCTTTTCACCTCTTTCAGAGCCAGGGAAAAGACTGTAAAGCCAATAATATCAAAACAACCTCCCACGACAAACTTCTCAAAGTCACGGAATGTAAACTCCTCAGCAACACAGTCCAAGATATCAGCCTTATGCCCATTATTCCTTAAAGCCGTAGCCAAATACCCCAATGGTAAAGGTGGGTATTGAGCCATCCTGTTACCGCTATCCTTAATGGGGGCCACCAGTAACATTTTCATAGATATCTGGCTCCAAAGCGTCCATAATTTGAGTCTTCCTTTTTTGCTATCCTGGAAAGCAGCAGCCTTTGAAAATTTCACTCATATCCACAAATAGTGATTTTTTTTGGAATAAGCCTTTCTACCTAGTGCATTGATTCAAAAGTTTTGCTCTTAATTCTGGCAATTTAAAATGTTAAA
>CAZTAS010000445.1:0-2936 GCA_964611635.1 uncultured Thermodesulfobacteriota bacterium | reverse complement strand
TTGGGACACGAATGCAACCCTGAACCTCTGAACCTTTGAACCCGTGAACGGCTACTTTGAACCCTATTGCTTCAAAAAGAGCCCAGGTCAATGACAATTTCCAAAGCCCACCTGATAGACTCAATCAGCACTCGCCTTGACCTCCCCAGGTGCCACTCTGCCCGGCTTACCGAATCTCTTCTGGAAATAATCAAGACCACACTTCAGAATGGTGAAGATATTCTTGTAAGCGGCTTTGGGAAGTTTCATGTCAAAGAGAATAGGAATCGCAGGCGCCGAAATCCTATAGCCGCAAACGATAGGATGTTGGATTCCAGGAGGATAGTGACCTTCAGATGTTCCCCTGTCCTGAGGGACAAGTTGAACGGGGGAAAGGCAAGCATTTCCCAAAACTGAGTCTTTATCCGTAAACATTGTCTACGGAAGAAAAGTCAATTAGTTTGAACCAAGGCAGCTGGCTTCATCTAGAATTCTTATCTAGCGAGCTGGATAACATGCCTATGGAACAAAAATACGCTGACTGGTTAATATGAAACGTTAGCCTCAATGGAGTAACGTATGGACACTGCCAAAATTGCAGAGCCAATTTCGGGAAACAAGCTATATCAAACCAGAGCGCGCAAAGTACTGCCGATTCTTGTTCGCCAAGCAGAGGCAGGAGCGACAATCTACTATTCCGCTTTGGCTGATGAAATAGGAATCCCAAATCCGCGAAATCTCAATTATGTCCTTGGTAGTATCGGCACCACTATTGAAAATCTTTCAAAAGCGTGGGAAACCAAGGTTCCTCCTCTTCAGTGTCTAATTGTAAACAAGAATACAGGTCTGCCTGGAAAGGGCATCGGTTGGTTCCTTGTAAAGAAGGAAGATTTTGCGTCCCTCAGCAAACGCAAACAACGCCCTATTGTTGAAGCGGAACTCCATCATATTTTTTCTTACAGACGGTGGCGAGATGTTTTGTCAGCTCTATCGTTGAAACCAATCAAGTCAGATTTCTCAGCCCAAGTTAGGAAAGCCTCATCATTTGGTGGCAGCGGTGAGGGTGATGGACACAAGCGTCTCAAAGAATATGTCTTGAAAAGCCCTTCTGTTGTTGGTCTTTCTGCTCGCACGTCCAAGGGCCAGGCGGAATTTCAGCTTGCATCTGGAGACTCAACGGATGTTTATTTTCAAGATAAAAAGGATTGGATTGCGGTAGAGGTCAAATCCTCCACTTCCAATGACGCTGACTTTACAAGAGGGTTATTTCAATGTGTTAAATACAAGGCTGTTATGGAGGCAATGCAGATATCTTTGGGTCTCCCTCAAAACGTCCGCTCAATTCTTGCGCTTGAGAAAGAACTCCCTTCAGTACTTGTTCCGCTAAAGAATATACTCGGTATTGAGATCGTAGAGAAAGTCTACGAAAAAAGTTAACCAATCACTGGTGCGGACGCAAAAAGCCGCACCGCACAATTCATCCGTTATACATGAAGGTAAAATATGCCTATGTTTGGTGGTAGGAAGCCACTCTTAAGTCAACTCAAGAGTGCAGGATTCCAATTCGATCAGCAGTTGACGCGAGCATTGGAAGTATCTGCAAGCAAACCTGATCTCAGACCTGAAGATAAAGGCTTTCCAGATTCATACCTGACTCTTGCGCTTTACAGACTCAATACTCTTCTAACTCGTATGGTCGAACTTGACGAACGGCGTTACAACTTATTCCATGAATACAAGCTAGCGCCACCCTGCAAACCAGAAGAAGTTATACCTGGAAGTCGCCTATGTGGGGTTCTTGATAAGGCAATAGAGTTAGCAAAACCAAAATCTGTGATCGGAGTGGGACATTTTCTGAAAGCAATAGTAGCTCTCAGCCTTGATGAGCCTGCTTGGGATTATATGGGGGCCACAATACACAACACCTTTTCAGTCGAAACACTCCTTTGGGGGTTGGGTTACAGTGCTTGGACAAACTTGAAAGAAGCCCCAGAAGTGACGAACATGCTCGAATCCTTAGGAGGGCGTGATCCGATACAAGATCATCAATACCTCCTAGCCGTTGAAAAAGGACGTCTCGTGTTTCGTACAGTTTCTGTGCTTGATCCATACATCATGGAAACCCAAGACAAGGCTACTACCAGGCTAGGATTACTTACACATTTCAATGATGCTTATGTTGGCTTTTTACCAACTGAGATCCTCGAATTGGAAGACCTTATAAATCATCCAAAAGTTAAAGAAAGCGAGTTGCAAAGTTTTCTCGAAAGGCATCCCAAGATCTTTAGAATGTGGGATTACAGGGATGTATATGCTCAAGTCTACCTCACGCATGAAGATGATGGTGATTTAATACCAGATTTTGTTCTAGTAGATCCTCTTCTCCAAAGATCCATGATTCTTGATTTGAAGTTGCCAACTAAGCAAGTGGTAGTCGGCAGAAAAAATCGTCGGAGATTTTCAGCACCACTAGAAGAGGCGAAGAGCCAGCTATTGCGATACAAAGACTGGTTTGAAGATCGTCATAATAGAATCAAAATCAAAGAACAATTTGGAATGGAGATCTTTAGACCTAGTATTGGGGTTGTAATTGGTAGGCGTAGTGACTTTGACAATGAATTTGAACGCCAACAAATAGCGTCCGATAATCCTCAGATCGAAGTCGTTACATATGATGATATACTTGAATTCGCAAAGCGGCGAATTCTTCTGATACAACAAGCTGGCCGAGATTAAGCTATTATTGCCATGAAAATGCATAACCCTGCTCTTAGAGCGGAACGCAAAAAACACGCCCGCTGAAGAGCCCGTTGGGCATAGATCAACAATCCATTTTCAGCGTACAACGAAATGTCCAACAAGAAAAGAACAGGAAGGAGGTATTATAGCCTACATTCCGCAGTTCAGAGAGGGCAAACTTTGGAATTTTGAGCCCTGTGAGGCGAATGGGGGAGTCA
>CAZTAS010000444.1:0-2974 GCA_964611635.1 uncultured Thermodesulfobacteriota bacterium | reverse complement strand
CTTTCAACATGGAGAGCTTCTGGGCCACTGAAGCCGTGATGGTGATGAATGCCCTTGTGTTTCACAACCTGATTCATTACCTCAACAGAAATATTTTCAACAAAAAGGGCCCTGTGGAGCAGCTTCGCGCCATCCGTGGGGAATATTTTCTCATAGCCGCCCAGCTTGGGAAAAGCGATGAATATGAAGTGCTCAGGCTTGCGGTTCGAGATCGAAAATTGCGGGCAAAACTCAGTTATTTTTTGGAGCTAATCTCCTTAATTTCCAATAGGTTGAACTGCTTTGCTGTTGAAACTGCATAGCAAATTTGGAGGGACTTTTGAAGGCTTTATACTAAATATGGCGAATATCAGAAGATTTTTTAATACGGTCATGGAAAAAAGCAAGAAAGTCTTATAGCTACTCTTATAGCTACAGCTAAAAGATCAAGGCCAGTGTGATTTATCAAGTCCTTTTTTCACCTTCAGGCACAACGAGTAGACTGAGTCCACGAACTCCTTCTACCCGGACAGTCTCTCCTTTCTCGATCGGCCAGCCCCCTCCTATCACCTCAGCCCGCCACAGCTCGCCGCGCACGCGGATATAGCCGGAAGGAACGAGTCGCTCGACCGCAATGCCATGCATGCTGGTCATTGATTGCTTTCCTTTGACGTTCTCCCTATCAAAAGAGCGCCAAATGAATGGAAACAGGATCACATCCTTGGCCACCCAGAGAGCCACAAGACACCAGACAATCCAGGGGGACAAGTCTTTCCATTGCTGAATCAATAAAAGGCTGACCATCAGCAGAACATAGCCTGGTACCTGAAAGAGCAGGTATCTCAATCCGATATTAATCCACGATCTGCTTCTCTTATCGCTCGTTCCTGCCATTTTGCTCTTAGGATACTGCTTCCGGTCATTCAGGCCTGGTTAATTATTTTTTCCTGCATCACAGGGCGATTACAAATGAGAAAAATTGCCATGGATACTCCACCTACCACCGTCAGAACTAAAAATACCAGCCTGTAGCTATTGGTTACATCAAACATCCATCCCGCAAAAACAGGACCTATCACCACCCCGAACATCTGTATCATATCCATCATTCCCGATATGGTGCCTATATTTCTTCTCCCGAAATATTCAGCTCTGATGGCGAACATCAATACAGCCCCCCCTCCATGCCCGATGGCAAAGACAGCCAGTACCGCCACGATCTGCCAGATAACCTGGGCTTTGAACAGAACCAGACATGCAACGGATAAGAGTAGCATAGATAGTGAGATAGCCAGCCGCTTATCGATGACATCTCCCAGCCATCCAAAGCCAACCCTTCCCATAATACTGATAAGAGCAATGGCACCCATCATGCCCGCCGCTAGTTCATACCTGATCCCGATGCCCACCAGGAAAGGAATCATGTGGGCCATCACACTGTGGATCACAAGTTGCCTGAAGCCAAATGCGAGTGCCAATTTCCAGAAAACCCGAGTCCGAAAGGCTTGCGCAATCGTGAAATCCTCCTCTGAGTCTTCATGACATCCCCCCTCGGCCAACTCCTCTGCATCCACGTTAGTTCCTGGCACTCGACCATCGGGAAGATATCCATACTCCTCAGGCCTGTGACGCATCACCATGGCAAGGGGGATTCCCATAGAAAAGATAAAAATCCCGGCCGAGAAAGCACCGATTCTCCACCCGTGGTATGCAATGATCCATCCCAGAACCGGCACCAGCAATCCGCCCAGCCCCATACCTGAAAGAGATATGCCCAGAGCGCGCCCTCTTTTCCGGACAAACCAGTTGGCAGTGGCCACAAGCGTGGGCGAAAAAACTCCCAGATTCGCTCCCGCGGCTATGCATAGAATAAAAACCAGATAAAACGTGCTCAAGGAATCGACTCGGCTCATCAGAAGGAAGCCTGCGCTCATAAGGCTCATGCCGATCATCATCATTTTGCGGGGACCGAACCTGTCAATGAGAAACCCACCGACAGGACCCAAAATACCCCCTTCCAGCATGGCAATCGAAAATGCCCCCGATAGAAGCGCTCGGCTGCACCCAAACTCCCGAATAAGCGAGAGAAAAAACGTGCTGAACCCGTAGACGTAAAGCCCTCCGTACATGCTCCATGCCGCTACAGAGGCCACCACAATCCACCATCCATAAAATATCTTCGATGGATGCTCGCGCATGCTCGTGTATTCCCTATTCACGAAGATATTGCCGGAGGAATCCAGCCTTGAGATGGACACACTTTTGTCCTCAATATGCCCGTGACGAGCATATCCCAGATTACGCTAGAATACAATGAATTGTTGTAGGCAGCCGAGATGCGAGAGTATCCGGCTTGGAATTTGGATGGATCGGCTATCGTGATGAGCTTCGATTTGGGGCCCTTTCTGTAATGGAAGGCTGAAAATTCTTAAACCGACTATTCAGAGGGGGAATGCCGAAATGACTCTCTTTGTTGTTTTAATCCACTTACAGGCCTTAGGTTTGCGAGAAACCTTAGATCTAAAAGCTAAGACCTTTCTATTATCAAAAGATATCTATATCTGCATTGTCTGGTCAATAACTTTCAATGCTGTCAATAACTCTGAGTATACCTTGTTGGCCTATCAATTTAAAAACGGGCCATCGTGATGGGGCAATGCCTCCATAAACTTCTATTTGAAAGGGCCGAGCTTGCAGAGAGTCTCTAATAGCTTTTCATTTTCATTCATCTCAATATGTTGTATATGGGATGTTTCTCATGAAGTTATACTTTCTACTAAAAGCAACAGTTTTCGCTTATTATTTTAAACAACAAGATATAGTATCAACTCACGATTTCTTGTAGAGACTTCAGGTCATAAATTTACTTGACAATAGGCCGACAATTAACTATAAGTGACTGTAAATTTCTAACTAATCCTCAATTCAAATATATCAAAGATCAGTAGTGTCCGGTTAAGCTATTTCTCAAGCTCTTCAAAGGCTCACCAATAGA
>CAZTAS010000443.1:0-2998 GCA_964611635.1 uncultured Thermodesulfobacteriota bacterium | reverse complement strand
TGCACAACTATGCCATTGCTCTTAATTATGACATGTCAATGAGAAAATTATATTACTTGTCAAGTAAATTTTTTTTGTAAGCCATTTGCGTTGTGAGTTGTTTTTCTATCGTTGTAAGGCTGATAAGTTGTCAATCAAAGATATTTTAATAGTATAAACACTCCTATTAGGCAATTTTGACCATCAAGCCAGTTGCTCTGGAGGTTCTCAAAGAATGAATAGGGTCTTTAGCCCATGAGAGGACAGACCACCCCCTATCAAGCTCTCTATTTGTGCTTTTCGTTACCCTGGAATCAGGCGATCTTTCAGGCCGCCGCCTTCACAAGGCTCCTGAGTTTCTCCTGCTGTTTCTCTTTGACGGGTGGCCCACATATCTTGATGTGTGGGAGCCGAAGGCTCAGGTTCTTTCTCTTCAAGGCATGAATAGATCACAATAGCACCCAAGCACCCATGAAAAGATATATCATCACCGGGCGGGGAGATTTTCATTATGTAACGTTCAGCACGTATGGCAGGAGAAGTCTGCTTTCAACGCCTCTCGCCCGCCAAATCGTCATTTCCGTTCTGGGACGATTGGCTAGAGAGGGTAAGGTTCGGGTTTCAGGTTTTGTCATAATGCACGACCATGTGCATGCGATCCTCCGGTTCGACGATGATACGGATCTGCCCAGGGTCTTGCAAACGTGGAAAAGTATGAGTGCCCATTACCTTCGGAAGCACTATGAAAAAACAATGCCGGATGTAACACTTTAGCTCTTTGAAAAAAGAATAAGAAAAAGCTGGCGTCAGAGTTGATAATGTTGTATAACGTTCTCCAGAATCAAGGAGAACGTTATGGAATCTGTCATCTTCCGGTACCGATCCCGTGATCTGGGGCCTCAAGATATTTGCTTCATTCAGAGAACCGTTGCCCAGTTCCACGGGAAAGGGAGGTCCCATATCTCCAGGGCTTTATGCCAAGCCTGGGGATGGGTGCAGCCCAACGGTAAGCTCAAAGAATATGCAGCCCGAGACCTGTTATTGCGTCTGGAAGAGAAAGGATTTATTGAGCTACCTGCTCGCCTGCGATCCAAGAACAACCTCAAACGAAATACCTTTGCTCAAATTCCGTTATTCTGTAACACCCCACTGGAGGGGATCCTCAGTCAGTATGGCGAACTTTCTCTGCGGCTGGTAACCCCGCGCGAGAGCTATCTGTGGGAGTACCTGGTTCATCACTATCATTACCTGGGGCGGCCTGGACTGGTTGGGGAGCATGTGAGATACCTGGGCTTTCTTGATGGCCATGTGGTTGCCTGCATGGGCTGGGCCAGTGCTGCCTTCAAAGTCAAATCGCGCGATCGGTTCATCGGATGGGAGGCCTCCACGCGGCGCAAGCGTCTTTTGTTCATTGCCAACAATGTCCGTTTTCTGATCCTGCCCTAGATTCGAGTTCCCCATCTTGCCTCCAAGCTATTAGCCTTGAGTCTTCGCCGGGTAAGTCAGGACTGGCAGAGCATCTATGGTCATCCTCTCTATCTGGCCGAGACCTTTGTGGATACGAGCCGGTTTCAGGGGACCTGCTATAAGGCGGCCAACTGGATCTACGTTGGTCAGACTCAGGGCAGTGGCAAGCGGGGCAACCGCTACTATGATTACGGTCAATCCAAAGCCATTTATCTTTATCCCTTGCATCGGGACTTCCGAAGGAAACTGACCGATGACTCGGGATGAAGCTCTGGCCATTCTGGAGATGGATCGTGAAGAGGCGGTTGGGATCATTTTGGCCCTGGCGGAAAAGGCCGGGAAGTATGATCAGCTCTGCGCTCACCTGAGCCCTACCACCCCTTCTGGAATGACTCCGGTCTATTTAAAACCCTCTCACCGAAAACGGAGAAAACCCCCTGGCCGGGGCAAAGGGCATCCGGGGGCGGCGCGCCAAGGGCCTGCTCGCATCGATCAGTATCAAGAACATACTCTGGATCAGTGCCCCCAGTGTCAAACCCCGCTGAAAGAGCCCCTGGACTCTTACCAACGCTATATCGAAGAGCTTCCCTCGGTTCAGCCCGTGGTGACCGAGCATACGATCCATCGCTATTGGTGTCCTCGGTGCAAAAATATCGTTTCTCCCGTTGTCACGGAGGCTTTGCCAAACTCCATAATCGGGCTCAGACTGGTGGTTTTCACCGCCTGGCTTCATTACCTGGTAGTGCTCAGTGTGAATAACCTGCTCAAAATGCTCTCTGTCTTCTCCAGCTTTCAGCTCAGTGCCGCGGCGGTCTCACCCAGGCCTGGAAGAACATGGCATGGCTTTTGGAACCCCTTTACGATCAAATCGGGCAGAAGGTCTCGCACAGCGCGGTCCTCTCGGCCGACGAGACGGGCTGGAGGCTCAACGGTATGACCCATTGGCTGTGGTGTTTCGTTACCCCAAGGCTCTGCTATTATCTGATCACCCCAAGCCGAGCCTCTCCCGTGGTCAAGAAGGTGTTGGGCCGGCTCTTTAAGGGGATACTGATCTGCGACTTCTGGGGCGCTTATAATAAGATTAGCGCTCTGGCCAAGCAGAGGTGTTTCTACCATCTATTTACGGAACTGGTGAAGGTGGATCAACGCAATAGCGCTTCGGGATGGAAAGCCTTTCGCAAAAAGCTCTCTCGCTTGCTCAAGGATGCCATCCGATTATCAAACAAACAGAATCAACTGACTCAAGAGACCTATCAGCGTCTTACACGGAGATTATACGGCCGACTGGAGCAGTTGCTGGCAGCTCCTTATTCAGACCGGGATGCCAAAAGGCTGATCAAACGATTGAAGCGACATCAAAAGGAGCTCTTCACTTTCCTGGAATACCCGAATGTCAGTCCCTATAATCACCATGCCGAGCAGCAGATGCGCAAACCCGTATTGACTCGAAAGGTCTCCCAGCAAAACCGATCCGAGGATGGAGCAAAAGCTCAATCCATTCTGATGACCTTGTTTCGATCCGCTGAATTACAAGGCCATAATCCGGTGGAAA
>CAZTAS010000442.1:0-3011 GCA_964611635.1 uncultured Thermodesulfobacteriota bacterium | reverse complement strand
GAGGATTACTGGGAGTCTCGCCGTGCCGCATAATCACCTTTTATGTCGCACACCCATGGACGTTTCACAGGTTGACAATTGCTGATAAGACTGGTAAAAAATTAACAGATACGTTTGGAACGGAATCAATATTCAGTGAGAAAGTGAGAAGAAAAATGGCGAGAAGAGGTCCAAGAAAAGATTCAAGGAGTAAAATGAGAAAAAATCTTTTCCTTTTGGTTGGAGGGATAATCTTGATGGCCGTCATTATTCTTAATTTATCCGGCCACTTGCCCTTTATTAGCCTAAGAGGGAAAAAGGGCAAGTCTTTCTCTGTCCAGGGAGGTGAAACACGCCCTGTGCTCGACTCATCTTGGTTTACAGGCATGGCCAGCAAGGCTTATGCTGCAGCAAAGAAATATCCACAGGTAATGGATCAGGTCTACTGTTATTGCAAATGCGATGAATCGCCTTTTTATCACAAGAGTCTATTGAGTTGTTTCGTTGATAATCATGGTGCGGGGTGACTGCTCTGTCAGAAGGAGGCCCTGAGGGCAGCCCAGCTCCACAAGAAAGGAAAAACGATCGAAGATATAAAATTAGCAATCGACAAAGAATTTGGAAATTATTAATAGGCCACCTCGCATAGATAGAAAGGATTTATTAGATCCGGAAGATCCCATCTCCTTCCCGTGGATGCATGACTTTCTGATTCAACGATGCTGGCCGGGCTGTCCACGTGCAGTTTTGCCTAGATGAAAAGCTGGCAATCGGAGCGGCGGGCAGTACATCAAGGCCTTGGAGGAAGCCATAAAATAAAACGCCTTCGTGAAAATCCGATCTGGCGCATTCATAAGTGGCCGGACTTTCTTTGTTGATCCCTTCCAAAAGACTGCATAAATATCTTATGGATCTTTTAATAATTCTTTCATGACCTGAAAAGGTAAATCAACCGCTCCATTGAAGTTCAGGAGATTATATCAAAAGCTTCCTTCCAAAAAGGCCTAAGAATCGACCACAGAATTGAATTAAAGGAGAGTGGATAAGGAGCAGGGGCTATGAAAGTGCTTCTGGTGTCTGCCGATACAGAACAGATCAATATGCCTGTTTTGCCTTTAGGATTGGCATGCGTGGCTGGAGCAACCCAAACCGCAGGTCATGATGTGAAACTAATAAACCTGATGGCCCGAGAGGATACTGGTATGGTTCTCAAAGAAGCTCTAAAAGGATTTCATCCCGAGCTTATTGGAATATCGGTGACAAACATCGATGACCAGTCCATGGAAAACCCGAGATTTCTCTTAGATTCGGTAAAAAGGGTTGTTGCTAAATACCGAAGTCTTTCAGATGCGCCAATTATCTTAGGAGGGGCAGGCTACAGCATCTTTCCCCGAAGTGCGTTAGCCTACCTGGGTGCTGATATGGGTATTCAAGGAGAAGGCGAGACGGCATTCGTTACTCTTTTGGAACGGCTCCGTCGCAAGGCCGATCTTTCGGGAATTCCTGGCCTCTATTTACAGGAAGGCGGTCTGCAAGGCGAGGTAAGGTTTTCAAAAAATCTTGATGAATGCCCTTTACCGCTTCTCGACATCCTCTTCTCATCTCTTCCCACTTTCAAAGACCAAGAGATCTGGATACCTTTTCAGACCCGACGGGGATGTTCTTTGAAGTGTAGCTATTGTTGTCCGGCGATCATCGAAGGGCGAATCATGCGAAAGCACTCCCCCGGGCATGTCGCTGAGGTTATTTCCCGGTACGTGGAGGCTGGATTTGATCATTTTTATTTTGTTGACAATACCTTCAACCTCCCGCCATCTTACGCAAAAGCACTTTGCGACCGGCTGGTGACACTCAGATTAAGCATCACCTGGCGTTGTATTTTGCACCCGTGGAAGGTGGATGAGGAGTTGGTCGAGAAGATGGCAAGGGCTGGATGCAAAGAGGTCAGCCTTGGGTTTGAAAGTGGTTCTAAAGAAATCCTACAAGCAATGCGCAAAAACTTCCACCCTGAAGAAGTGCGCCAAATTTCAGAAAGGCTCAAGAATCATGGCATCCGGCGGATAGGGTTTTTGTTGTTGGGAGGACCTGGAGAAAATAGAGAAACTGTTGAGGAAAGCTTGTCTTTTGCTGATTCACTGGACTTGGAGGCCATGAAAATCACAATGGGAATCAGGATTTATCCTTATACCTCCCTTGCCCAGGCTGCCATCAAAGAGGGAGTGATTGCACAGAAAGAGGACCTTTTGTTTCCAAAGTTCTATATTGCCAGGGGACTAGAAGATTGGTTACGAAAAACCGTAAGCGCTTGGAGGGACGATCGACCCCATTGGCTCACATAAGTATGGGCTGTATATTCATGTATATTTTAAGGGGGTGTCCCTTCATCCTGATTGTCTAAAGGATGAAATATAGCAAACATCATTCGTTCCGTGTTCATGTTGTTGTTAAAGCCTCCCATAACACGAGTTCTTCTTCTGAACTTTCTAAAGGCGCTCTCTATCATGTTTAGTACATGGAGTTGATTCCAAAGTTTGGGTTTATCTTCTTGCTTTGCTCCGCAGTAAATCCCCCTAATTCATCGAGGTGCTCATTCACATGAAAGAAGACAAGCAAATCTTCAATACTTCTCTCCAAGCTTGCTACCGCCTATAGGTACATGACACGATACGTCTGTCAGAAGCTCCAGAAGGCTCGGGTTGTCTCCTGACGGTTCGGAGCAGGGGAAATGTTGTTGCGGTCTTCGTAAACGGCAGTTCTTTGGGAATTAGGGATCTTATCCAGTACGTTTCTGGCCATATGCGCCCAGCAATGCTCACGAGGAATGCGCGCATAGACAATCTCCAGAGCATTGATCAATCCGAAGCATCCATCGGTGGCGATCAGCATTTGAAGCATCTCTTTCTTTATTTTTACTGAAATCTGTTTGATTCAAGATGAAGCAGAGGCTAGATTTTGGTTTTTTTCTGTCGAATAGCGTTTCATACGAAGTTGCAGTCATACAAGTAATTATTCCGTATGCCTTCTCCCCCCTC
>CAZTAS010000441.1:0-3028 GCA_964611635.1 uncultured Thermodesulfobacteriota bacterium | reverse complement strand
TCTTTATTCAGTTTTCAAAGAGCTTTTTTCAAAGCGCTAAAGTGTTACCTAAATTCATTATAAGCTACGCATAACAATTGGCGGAATTTTTGTCAAGCGCTGTTTTGGCAGGATCGCCGGTGGATTATTCATTGACAGGCTTGGGAAGTATTTGTTAAATAATAAAAATATTCTCCCAATGATCCAACATCTATTGGGAAATGTTTGTCGACCTCAAAGAGCCTGTGGATTTTTTCCAAGGGCGAGTTGTCCTATGGCATATCATGGTGTAAAAAATTCTATCAACGAGACAATTTTAGTCGTTGAAGACGAGCCAAACATGCGTCGTGTCCTTCGAGCGATGCTTAGCCGGGAAGGATACTACGTTCGGCTGGCCAAAGACGGTGTGGACGCAGTCCAACAATTGATGGTCAAACCTAGCCGGGTTGTCCTCACAGACCTTAAGATGCCTCGCATGGATGGAATGGAGCTTTTGGGGCACATCCAGCAGAACCATCCTGCTATTCCAGTGGTAATACTGACCGCCTTTGGCACTGTGGACACTGCTGTCGAAGCCTTGAAAAAGGGAGCCTTTGACTATCTTACAAAGCCATTCGACCAGGATGATCTGATACTAACCATTCGCAAGGCGGTCAAATCGACGGAATGGAATGTCCAGGAGATAGGGGCTGAAGGAGAGGACCTGCGCATTATAGGACAGAGTTCTCCCATGATGAAGATCTACGAGACCATCGAAAAGGTGGCCGATACGCCCACAACCATCCTACTCACTGGGGAGACAGGCACGGGAAAAGAATTGATTGCCAAGGCCATTCATCTCCGGAGTTCTCGCCACCGGGGTTCTTTCATCCACATTAACTGCGGGGCCATCCCTGAAACTCTCATGGAAAGTGAGCTATTCGGGCATGAAAAAGGGGCCTTCACTGGGGCTATTTCCACCAAGCCGGGACGTTTCGAGCTGGCCAATGGTGGAACCCTGTTCCTGGATGAAATCGGGGAAATCTCCCGGGAGATGCAGGTAAAACTCCTGCACGTCCTCGAGGAACAAAGCTTCGAGCGGGTGGGCGGGCTCGCCACCATTCGGGTCAATGTCCGGCTGATCGCCGCCAGCAACCGCGATCTTTATCAGGAGGTGAAAGCGGGCAACTTCCGCGAGGATCTGTTCTACCGGCTCAATGTCATGCCGATTCACGTTCCGCCGTTACGCGTGAGGCGAGAGGACATTCCTCTCCTGGTGGACTATTTTCTCCAGAAATTCAACCACGTGCTCAATCGCAATGTCCGGGAGATGGAAGATTGTGCCATGGAAGCACTTCTCGTATACTCGTGGCCAGGGAACATCAGGGAGCTTGGGAATCTAGTGGAGCGCCTCGTAGTTCTTGCCAGCAGCCCTGTAATTAGATGGGAAGACCTCCCGGCCGAAGTGCAGGGGGACAAAGTTCCACAGGTTACCAAGGACATCGGTAAAGAGGAGGATTTTTCGCTTCGCAAAGCCGTAGAGCAAAAGACCACCGAGGTGGAGCGCCACCTTATTCGCAGGGCCCTGGATTTGTTCAAGGGCAACATCACACGAGCGGCTGAGTATTTGGGCATAAGCCGCCGCGGTCTCCAGATTAAGATGAGAAAATATGGGCTGCGCAAGTAAGCATTCATCATCCCTCCCTTGGATTTGGGTTGGGAGTATTCCTCCAAGGTAAGGAGATAAATATGAAAATCCGAATATCCTTTTGCATTGTTGCGTTTGTGTTGGTCCTCGCGCTGGGGCTGGCAGCTGGGGGACAAGATGTGGCTCAAGCGTTCAAGGTCATCATGGTCACCGATACAGCCGGGCTGGGCGATAAAAGCTTCAACGACGCTGGGTGGACTGGAGTGCAGCGCGCCAAAAAGGAGCTTGGCGTTGAAGTGGGCATTATCCAGTCGTATGAGCAGGCGGATTACGTACCCAACTTGAACCTTGCTGCCAAAAATGCAAACGCGGTGGTGGCAATGGGTTACCTGCTTCTGGAGGCAATGCGCAAGGTGGCCCCCCTACATCCTGAGACCCACTTCATATTCATCGACGGGACCATTGCCGATATCCCCAACGTTGCCAGCTTCGACTTCAAAGCCCAGGAAGCGGCTTTCCTGGCTGGTATCATAGCTGCCGCCGTCACCCGTATGGGAGTGGTAGGAGCTGTGGAGGGAATGGAGATACCACCGGTAAAGGTCTTTGAGGCGGGATACCGGGCGGGAATCAAAACTTACAACGCCCTGAGCGGAACGAACGTGCAACTTCGTGTGGTGGCCGCCGGAGCATTTGACAACCCTTCCAAGGGGAAATCCCTGGCCCAGACACTCATCGCCCAGAGATCCGATGTGGTGATCCAGATGGCGGGGAACACCGGC
Organism: uncultured Thermodesulfobacteriota bacterium; assembly: GCA_964611635.1. Classification (GTDB taxonomy): domain Bacteria; phylum Desulfobacterota; class JAFDED01; order JAFDED01; family JAFDED01; genus JAFDED01. The sequence continues at coordinate 643 of CAZTAS010000441.1, read as the reverse complement.
ACAGGGGTTTTTGAGGCCGTCAAGGAAGCACCGGAGGGGATCTATGCCATGGGAACCGACCTGAACCAGGACAGCATAATCCCTGGCCGGGTTCTTACCAGCGTGATGAAGCGCATCGACATCGCCACCTTCCAGGCAATCCGCGACGCCAGAGCTGGGCGCTTCAAGGGCGGCCATTACTGGATCGGGCTAAAGGAGGGGGCTGTGAGCTTAACTGATATGAATTACACACGCGATATCATCCCGGCCCATGCGCTGGCCATGGTGGAAAAGGCCGCGGTGCTCATAAAGCAGGGAAAGCTGCAGATCCCCATAGCCGTGAGAGATGTGGAGGGCTTCCAGCCGCCGAAGCTGTGAGGACTTTTTTAAAACAAGACTCCGTTAATATTTAATATAACGGTAACGCCTGATCCGGACTTTTTCTTTTTCCTGTTTAATCGGACACAAATTTTCAAAACAACAGCTCAACTTACAACACGATACGATCCAGACCGGAAAGATCCTCACCGAGTTACTGGAAAGTTACGGCTTCCGTCGAGTTAAGAAGCTTGACTCGGAGAGCCTGAGCGGGGTTACAAACCTTCCCTAAGTCGGGTAGACTAAGGAGTTTGCCTTCCCCGGCCCCTCACAGATCCGGACTTGC
>CAZTAS010000440.1:0-3089 GCA_964611635.1 uncultured Thermodesulfobacteriota bacterium | reverse complement strand
AGGTTATGAAAAAAATCCTTTTTCCTTTAATGTTAAATGTTTAATTGCTAATTTTCATTTTACAATTAAAAATCTTTTCTTAAGTAAGCGCGTACGGGGTTTATCCCCGCCCGTTAGTTGCTTGCGTCAACGGGGCGATGATAGGGCGGGATAAATCCCGCCCCTACGTCAAGAAAAGCGGAGCGATACGTCTCGCTTATTTTTAAAACGTTAACTTCATCTTTCGGGTTAAAGTCCCTTATACCAATAACCCGCCGCACAGCGGTGGGTCAGTTGATCGCCAGTGAAGCATGAATGTTCTGATCACAAGACACGGTCAACCTTCGGTTTGCCCGTGGCACCCAGCGTCGGACTCTTAAAGGCATAATGGTTATAGACCCCCCTGCCTTTGCGGGTGTCGCGGATTGCATGGCAATAATCTTGACAGGAGATGGCATCAGTGGTTCTGAACCCCTGGGCGCCACGTGCAGAGAAAAGAAAGGAATAATGGAGGTGGATATTCGACTTGTTGAAAATCCTGATTTAAAGGCTGAGGATGTTGCCGCTCTCCGCAAGGCCGTTGGATGGGAAGCCAGGGTGGAGAGGGTAAGAAAAATTCTTGAAAACACTTATTTTCATGCAGGCTGCTTCCACAAAGGCAGACTGGTAGGATATGTTGACGTAGTCAGCGATAAGATTGACGATGCTTATATCCGCAATCTGGCCGTCCATCCCGATCATCAGGGACTCGGAATCGGCTCGGAATTGATTTCCATGGCCCTCAGAAGGGTTAAAAATGACGGAATCAAGACGGCAAACATCCTTTTCGAGCCCCATCTGGCCGAATTTTATCGAAAGTGCGGATTCACTATTATGGCAGGCGGGGTGATAGATAACGAAAACAAATAGACCCCGAATACACAGTAATATTCAAGGCCCGAACACCCCAATTCCAGGCTTTCAGTTTTTATGCTGCCCGCCTAAGCCCGGGATGCGACCGATACGGCAGAGCTATACGCTCACTCTGCCAGGTGAGCTTCAGAAAGTGATCTAGTGATCTAAGTAAAAGGGTTGGAATATTCAATTCACCATTTTATTTTATGCCCTTTCATGATAAAGAAAGCTGTGAATGTAACTGTTTGGCGTTTTTTGCTTGACATGGATGCAAATAATAAGAAAAACTAGCCAAATATATTTGAAATTTTGTTGCTTCCACCGAAGATTGTTACATGATTTGGTTGTTCGCAAAATCCATTGACAGAATTATCAGGCTGCTTGCAGCTTGACTATGTTAGAGAAAAATTCTCAGAATGACGCTGTAAGACAGCTAATACATAAAATCACCCTTCTGGAGGAAGGTAACCGAAAAAGGTCTTCCCGAAGGGGCCTGTATGGAACTTTCAGAGTATTCTAATGTTACTTTGGATTATATTATTCTCCCTTTGCGAAAAGTGTAGTGAAGAGGGTTGAATAACCACGCGAAAGTAAAGGAGGATAAATTATGAAAAGTATTAAAATCTTGCTGCTGGCAACTGCGATTTTTTTTATCGCCAGTGCGGCAAGCTTTGCTATAACGGTTGATCTAAATAGTGTTCCTATCAGCTCCAACTTATCTCAGCCCGAGGAGTGCTTTCTCGACATGAGCCAGGCGGTGGTTACTTTTGGATTTGACGGCACGACAAGTACTCTGTATATCAGCAACATTCAGCTCCTTGGGCAGTCCTTCACCATTAACTGGATACTCAATCTGATCAGCGGCCACTGGGACATCTACGGCGCCGGAGGGGAGGCCTCCGGCCAGGGCGGGCTCATCGACTTAAGCACGGCCATGGCGGAATTCTCGGGCTGCGTGGACATGGTAATTAGGGACTTTCGGTTCCTTGGCCTGTCGTTTACGGCCTGTTGGAGCCTGGACTTAAACGAGGGCAACTGGATCCTTGCGGGTGTGGGCGACGAGTGCCCCGGTGTTGTTAATGGGCAGACCTCCACGGTCACCATCCACGTCACAGATGCCAGCACAGGCAACGATCTGCCCGGAGCCTTGATCTTGCTCTCAGGTACTGGGCAGTTCTCCGACACTTCCGGACCGGACGGCATCGTCACATTCCAGGACGTGCCGTATGGCGCATATGACATTGAAGTCACCGGGCCAACGGGATACGTAAGTTCCACACGCAGTGTGAACATCGACGAGCCCACCGAGAATTACCTCATTGCCCTGAGCTCTATTCTGGCTTCCGGCCAAATTCGGATCGTGCTTACCTGGAACGAAATACCTCCTGATCTGGACGGCCACTTGGATGTGCCTCCGGATTCAGCCCATCCCGAAGGATATCATGTTGGTTTTCTGGGAATTATTGTGGGAAATATAATATGGGACTATGGTTTACAAACATCCTATCCATGGGCCACGCAAGATGTTGACACTTATTTACCCAGCGAATTGGGAGGACCTGAGACCCATACCATCCATCAACTCATTCCAGGAACGTATACCTATTACGTTCACCTGTGGCAAGATCCACTTTCTGCTGATCAATTTGACGAAAGCTTAGTAGATACTCCGCTTAGAAATTCTGGTGCCAGGGTGGAAGTAATCAGTGGCAACACCACAATTGCAACCTATGATATCCCCACCACCGGTGTGGGACGGATCTGGTACGTGTTTTACATGGATGGCTCCACCGGCAGCATCATGGATATTAATAGTATTCAGCAAAACCTTCCCTAAGCAAAATGATCCGTTGATAACCATCTATCAAAGAAAGCCCCCTCAACACAGAGGGGGCTTTGTTTATGGATAGAGACTACTTGCCACGCCTTTGCAGCTACTTTATTATCTCTGAGCTTTTACATATTTCTTTTCAGTATGGCGGGAAAAAAGATCGTAATCTATGCCCGGAAAGGGCTCGATCCATCTGGCGCAACAAATGATACTCAGTTGCATTCAATAGTATATTATTTCTTCTTTCCGTTCACAGGAAAAGAATTAAGGTAAATGCTGATAACGTAATTTTCCCTCTCCCCCGCTCGCGGGGTAGAGGGACAAGGTCAGTACTGTTGACTTAAGGATCTATACATCTGTCGACGCAATTCTCTGAGAACAGGTG
>CAZTAS010000439.1:0-3093 GCA_964611635.1 uncultured Thermodesulfobacteriota bacterium | reverse complement strand
ATCATTTATTATTGCCTAATTTTTTTCTTGACAGGAGTATTATAGGATGTCCCTCATTACAAGAGCTTCTTTTTCTGCAGACTGATTTACTGGTCAATTAAAGAGACTTAAAGCGCGGGATATGCAAGAATCAGAAAGACCTTTAAGGACGACAAACCCTATACCACCGTCTCCATTACCGTGCGGGGGACAAGGGTGCTTAACAACTACCTCGGGACGCTTTGGGGCACGTCCTTAAATAATCAAGTATCTACAGATTTGACTTAAACTATTTGACTATTTAAGGAGGTCGACCTGTCCGCGCTTTGCAGGCGCAGGTTATGCTGCGATTTCATTAGGAAGTTCCCAACCAGGAAAGACGAGAACTCCTGGATATACTTTTAGGGCACGAGCTAAAACTTTCGCTCTTTCAACCCCAAGCTGAACCCGGTCATTTTCTATTGCCGAAATGGTCGCCTGAGGAATACCTGTAAGCTGCGATAGTTGATTCTGGCTCAATTCCTGCAGCTCGCGAATAATGCGTACAGATTCGCCAACAGAAACCGCGATTCTTCTCTTTGCGGGGTGATATTCATTCATTTATGACCTCCGATAGTCATGAGCTGTTATAGACGCAACTTGAAAACCCATCTCTTCAGGAATGGCCCGGTAAATAACTCGCCACTGAACACCGAGGCGAGAAGACCGGTAACCCTTCCATTTCCCAGATAAGGTTTCATCATGAAATCCCTGGATTAGTCGTAGCCCTTGAGGGCCTGAGATTGAAGCAATATCTTTCCATTTTTCGTATCGCTTAAGGACCTCATTCGGGACTGACGTGATTTGTCTATCAATTCTGCGATGCTCTTCAATTCGCCACATACTATATTATATATATACCATATATAATATGTCAACCACCATTTTTCTTGAAAGCATTACGCGCAGGTGACCTGTGCCCATAAACCCTTAGATCAGTGGCCGCCACAGGATAAGCCATCAGTTCCGCTTGCTGGTTCGCATTTGCTATGTCCAAGACAGCATCCTCGAAATCGCGGATTTTGCTCCCAAGCGCACGCTCGATCACCAGCCTGTTCACCGTGGCAATTTCAAATAAGCTTATACAAAGGGGGACTTTGTTTCTTAATTGACGGACGGCATCCAATATTTGGCAATTACTCACAACCGGTGGCACGGCCTACGCCCGAAGTGGTAACGCCAAGTAAACGAGCCACCTGCACTCCAGCATACCCCAGCTTCACAACCGCCAATTGAGAGAGGAAGCGCCGGCGCTTTGCTTGTCTTTTTGTTACGGCTCCCTGAGCTTAACTCTGCCTCCGTGATCGCTTTATCTGTCTGAGCATATAAACGCCCTTATCCATTCTGATCCAGGCTGTCAAGTTTAATCAGAAACAACGTCCCCCTTTGCCCTCGTAAGTCTCACACCCATAAACCTGTACCCACATGAGTTACACTTCATCTTTTTCTGGCCAGATCCATTGATTTCATCCTGGGCATCATCGCTGAGAAAGAAGTAGCTGATAGGATTGGCTGCAATATCCACCGGGTCAAATCCATTCTTAGAGTCGTTCCTATCTACTACAGATTCATCGCGATCATAGCCAGAATAAGTATCTTCATATGCCGGAGCACCGCCATAATCATCATCAAATTCATCGTTAAATGCGATTGGAACCTTGCCCATAAAGTCAAAAAGAGTCATAAGCCTCTTTTACAAGCCAAAAGGCATAACGGAGAGTCTCAGGCTTTGAGTCGTAAATCCGAAAGCTGAACCATCCTTTCTTGTGATCCAGCTCTCGGCCAAGAATATTCCAACCACTAGGATTCTCAATTTTATCAGGATCTCTGATAGTTTTGGATTTAAACTGAACGACAATTGAATCCGGAATCTCGTTTCTGTTCCAACCACCGTGCTGTTTGTGTGTATAGGTAATAAATGTGGCAAAGCTGGGCTTTCTGCTCTTGTTAAGCGATTTAAACGCCAGATCATAGGTCTTATTCCCCTCATTTATCTGAATATGACCGAGATCTAAAAACATTCCGCCAAGCTTTTCTACGATGTCTCTTTCTCGGAACGACAGTGTTTTTGAAAATTCCAGTAATTTTTCTTTGTTCGATTTAGTCACATTTTTCTCAATGAATCGGGTTCTGGGAAATTCTTTTTTCAGTTTGAACGGTTTGCCTTTTTCAGGAATTTTTTTGATCATCCTTATCTGTCTTTGATCTTTGCTGTTTGTTTTCGTGGCGAGGCCAAGTCCAACTCTTTTCCTAAATTCATGTGCAGCTTCAAGCCACGATTCTTTGACCCCTTTAAAATTGCATCCAGGAGGCGCCGCCGCTCCCACCGTTGTTATGTTATCAATACCTCTTGTTCGATCTCGTGCCTTAGCGCCAAGTGCCAGCACCATTAATGGGTCAATAATTTCAATCTGAAGACTCAGATATTTTTTTACGCATTGTCTCCAAGACGCAGAAGGTACACTTTCTCCTTCCTGCTTGGCAGAGCATAAAACAGATTCCGTAATCCATGTATGAACCATTTGCTGCTCGAATCGCATGTTTGGAAAAAACAGATCCAATATATAACGCATATTTCGGTGAATTTGATCTTTACCCCTTTCATAGCACTGAAACGAGTAATTGGTGGTGGCAGCTATAAGCTCGTCGGAGTTGGCGCTTAGCAAATAAGATTCACCGGTGTGTGGTTTGCCAGGTTCGGCCACAATCAATACCAACTTCACATCCTTCAGTTTTCCTAGCGCACCGCAAAATCCCCTTGGAACGTGTCCTTTCTCGGGATACCATCGCATTGTAGAGCAAGTTCCCCTGAAGAATGGACACGGCCCGTAAGCTGGCAGCAAAATATCCACCAGTTCTATGCAAGGGGAAAAGTTATCATTCGTTGTCAAGACCTCCTATATCGTTAGGGTTGTCATGCTAATCAAATTTGGTTCAGAATCAAAAATACCATTTTCTCAATTGAAGCCACTGTATAACACAAAGTTATGACATATACGGTCAAAATGAAATGATTTTATCCTATATTCCGGAAAAAAATTGAATTAATGTGTGATGTCAAGATGTTACGAAACT
>CAZTAS010000438.1:0-3119 GCA_964611635.1 uncultured Thermodesulfobacteriota bacterium | reverse complement strand
TGCAGCAGAACATCGGAAGATTGAAAAGGTCTTTACCTTGGACCACAAGGATTTCGACATTTACAAACCTGATCATGTAAAGCGTTTCAAAATCCTCCCTGCCCGTGGGCTTATGGGACGTCCATAAAATCATAAAATATCATTCATCCAAGAGCTGAAAGCCATTTTCATTGGCAATCGCTTGCCCTCGCTTTACCGAAATGCTCACCGCAGGTTGGGTGAGGCCCAGCTCTCTTGCCAGTGCCCATGGCCGCCCCGCCCTGGCTGTCTGCTACAGTGACAGGTTGGGGTGAAAAAATGTTGACAATTTACCCTTAATATGTACAATATGCTGTACAGGAGGTGCCAAAATGGAGGCCATAACCTACACAGCCGCAAGACAAAACCTGGCGAAAACAATGGGAAAAGTTTGCAGAGACCATGCTCCTATCATTGTAACACGTAAATCATCGGAATCTGTGGTTATCATGTCTCTTGAGGACTTTGAAGCCCTTGAAGAGACAGCCTACCTATTACGGTCACCGAAAAACACAAGACGGCTGATCGAATCTATTGCCCAGCTCGAAAACGGCAAAGGTATTGAAAAGGAACTTGTAGAGTGAAGCTCATTTTCTCTGACCATGCCTGGGACGATTACCTCTATTGGCAAAAAACTGACAAAAAAATTCTTCACCGTATCAACACCCTCATTAAGGAAACAAAACGCAGCCCTTTTGAGGGTGTTGGTAAACCTGAACCTTTGAAACATGCCCTATCTGGATACTGGTCCAGGCGGATAAATGACGAACATAGATTCGTTTATAAAGTCTCAGAAGATGCAATTCATATTGCTCAACTGAGATATCACTACTAATTCCTCTTTTTTGCCCCAACGTCAGCTGTTGAACTGCCGTTCTTGGGTACGGAAATTGCCGAAGGCAAATTTCCGTGCCAAAAACCAAGCGTAGCGCAGCCGCCCGAAGGGCATGGCTATATTTCAGGTTATGGCATGTAACATAGAATTCCGCAGATTAAAGGTCTTTGACAGCAGAGGAGTTAGAATCGTGAAAAATCGGACAAATCTCTTAGTCTTCTGTCTTCTGTTTCTCTGTTTACTGCCACAAACCGGTCAACCGTGTACAACCTTTTGCATTGATCGCGGCGATCGACCTGTGGTCGGAAAGAATTATGACTGGGGAGTCGGGGATGGTCTGGTGATTATAAATAAACGAGGTGTGTCAAAAACGGCACTGTCGAGCACCGCTGACTTTGTGCAACGTGCCAATTGGATAGCAAAATATGGCAGTATAACGTTTAACCAGTATGGCCGCGAAACGCCCATGGGCGGAATGAATGAAGCCGGTTTGGTTGTCGAATTGATGATGCTCAGAGGAACGGGATATCCAGCTCCCGATTCACGGCCCATAATTTCGAATCTGCAATGGATACAATATCAACTCGATAATTTTGACACGGTTCAAGAAGTTATTTCAAGTGATGCACACGTAAGAATTCATCCCAGGGGTAGCGGACTTCATTATTTGGTCTGCGATAAAGCGGGAAACTGTGCCAGCATTGAATTCATCGGTGGCAAATTGGTCTATCACACCAAGGAAACAATGCCTGTCAAAGTGCTTACAAATGATACCTATGCAGAATGCATCGATTTTTTTAAGCAGGGCAAATTGCCGGTATTGGACCTCGGCCGTTCAGTGGAGCGGTTCATACGGGCAGCGACCATGGTTAAGGGTTACGATCCGAAAGGGTCAATCCCAGCAGTAGCTTATGCTTTTGCTATCTTGAAGGACGTTAGCCAGTCCGTGGGTAACCCTACCCAATGGAGCATTGTCTACGATATGCAAAATCTTCGCGTCTGCTTTCGTACGCTTACGAATCAAGAAATTCGGTATGTTGATTTAAGATCCCTTAATTTTTCCTGTGTTACACCTGTTAAGGTTTTGGATATTAACGCGGATCTTTCAGGAGATGTTACATGCAGTTTTATTGATTACACACAACAGATCAATCGAAGTCTGATCAGAAACGCTTTCAAAAAGACACATTATCTTATGTTTGTACCGGACGATGTGATAGACTCACGTTCGCGATACCCAGAAAGCACAATTTGCACGCAGTAACTCAGAAAAGAGAAACTTGGATTTGCTTGGATTTGTTGGATTTGGGACGTCCATAAAGTCATAAAATATCATTCATCCAAGAGCTGAAAGCCATTTTCATTTTTGTGGACGTCCCGAAAGTTCCATGCCCCGCACACACGTTCCGGTTCAGCGGCGGCGCACCAAGCGCCGTCCGCTGGAACCAGTTGTTAGCTGACCGTTTTTTCGCCGTCCTGCTAGAAGCCCTCGAAGACGTTTCGGCTACGATCGGGCGAGGTCGAAGCGATCAAGGTTCATCACCTTGGTCCAGGCCGCCACGAAGTCCTGGACAAACTTCTTCTGCGCGTCCGCGCTTCCGTAGACTTCGGCCAGAGCCCGGAGCTGGGAGTTCGAACCGAAGATGAGATCGACACGCGTGCCGGTCCACTTGAGTTTGCCGCTCTTCCGGTCGCGCCCTTCAAAGACGTCCTTGGCATCCGATACCGCCTTCCACTCGGTGCCCATGTCGAGCAGGTTCACGAAGAAGTCGTTGGTTAGCACTCCCGGCTTCTTGGTAAAAACGCCGTGCTGGGTCTGTTCGAAGTTGGTGTTCAGCACGCGCATGCCGCCAACGAGCACCGTCATCTCTGGTGCGGTCAGGGTCAGCAATTGCGCCTTGTCGATCAGTAACGCCTCGGCCGGTACGGTATACTTGCCCTTGAGGTAGTTGCGGAAGCCGTCCGCGATCGGTTCGAGCATGGCGAAGGAGACCACATCGGTCTGCTCCTGCAAGGCGTCCATACGTCCCGGCGAGAAGGGAACGGTCACATCGTGACCGGCCTTCTTCGCAGCTTGCTCGACGCCTGCACAACCAGCCAAAACGATCAGGTCAGCAAGCGAGACCTTCTTCCCGCGGGACTGCGCACCGTTGAACTCCTTTTGGATGCCCTCCAGGGCTTTGAGGACCTTCGCCAGTTGGGCCGGCTGGTTGACTTCCCAATCCTTTTGCGGCGCAAGACGAATACGCGCCCCGTTCGCACCGCC
>CAZTAS010000437.1:0-3121 GCA_964611635.1 uncultured Thermodesulfobacteriota bacterium | reverse complement strand
CATATTCCGCGTCTATAGCAAGGAATAATGTGTTTTCTGTGTTTTTTTGATCTTCCACTGCAAAATCCGGGTTAAAACCTGAAATACCGCTGAGTGTATCAACAATATCGTACGTTGAACCGTACAACGAGGTGGCTAAGTTATGAATAGAATATTAACCATTGCCGGCTCTGACTCCGGAGGCGGCGCAGGAATCCAGGCTGACCTCAAGGCCATAACGGTTCTGGGCGGATATGGCATGAGCGTGATAACCGCCCTGACAGCTCAGAACACCATAGGAGTCCAGGGAATTCACGAGGTGCCCGTATCCTTCATCGAGGCCCAGATCGATGCGGTTGTCTCCGACATAGGGGTTGACGCAGTAAAGACGGGCATGCTGGCCAGCCCGGAGATCGTAGAGTTGGTAGCCCGCAAGATCAAGCAGTATTCCATCCGGCGCGTGGTGGTAGACCCTGTCATGGTTGCCAAAAGCGGGGATCTTCTTCTTGCCGAGGAGGCCCGACAGACGATAAAGCAGGAGCTGGTTCCTCTTGCCTATGTCATCACGCCCAACCTGGCGGAAGCCGCGGTGCTTGCCGGCATGGAGGTTAAAACCACTGATCAGATGCATGATGCCGCCGCTGCCATCCACCATATGGGCGCCTCTAACGTGCTCATAAAGGGCGGCCATCTGGAAGGGGACGCGGTGGATCTTCTTTACGACGGATTGACCTACCGCGAGTTTCGAGGCCCGAGGATTTCCACCCCCAACACTCACGGCACGGGCTGCACGTATTCGGCGGCCATCGCCACCCTTCTGGCAAAGGGCATGGACGTGGCCGAAGCGGTGGCCAAGTCCAAGCTTTTCATGACCCGTGCTATCCGGCACGCACTTCCCCTGGGAGCCGGGCACGGGCCCACGAACCCGTATGCGTGGGTGGCCGGGCGGGCAGAGCGCCACGATGTGCTGCAGGAGCTCCAGAGAGCATATGAAATTTTACGCCAGGCCCGCGTTGGTCATCTTATCCCGGAGGTGCAGACCAACATGGGATATGCCCTGTCGGCCCCGGAGGGCCCGGAGGACGTGGCAGCATGGCCTGGCCGCATTGTCCGATACGGGGACACGGTCGCAGCAGTGGGATCTCCCTCTTTTGGGGCTTCTCGCCACGTGGCCAGGATCATCCTGACAGCCATGCGGTTTGATCCCAAGATACGTGCGGCTGCCAACATCCGGTTCAGCGATAAGACAATCGAGGCCTGCTCGCGTGCGGGACTGTCAGTAAGCTCCTTCGACCGCTCCCTGGAGCCCGCCGACGTGAAGACCCGCGAGGGGTCAACGCTGTCGTGGGGCGTGGAGCAGTGCCTAAGTGAAGGGGAGCCCGTTCAAGACATCATTTTCGATCGCGGTGACGTGGGCAAAGAGCCCATGGTGCGCATCCTGGGCCGCGATCCCATGGATGTGGTTCATAAAATCCTCCGCATCGCAGATCACCTGACCAAGCAATAGCAACTATCCGCACGTCATTGAAAGAAGGGAAAATTGGACAGGATTGAACCAACCTGCCCGGATGAGCGCAATCTGAGCGATTCTGAATTAGCAATTATCCTGGAATATGCAGTTAATTAATCAAAAAACCCTCATACTGCGTTCGGAATGCTCATAATCGTTCTTTCCCAAGGGTGCGAGCCAGTTCTTAGCGCTTGCTTTGATGTCGGTGATACGGCGGCGAAGATCAACAGGTCCATGTGCTCCCCTTACGCTCACTCCTTCAAGCTTGGTTATGAGCGTGGACATGGTCCATTCTCCATGCGCTTTTCATCTTCCTGCCCGGACAACCGTTAGGAATAGGAAGAAGAAAACAGCAATAAGTGTTATTTACTTTTGTCTGGCCGGGATAAAATCGCTGGTTGCATGACCGCGATCAGTACAATTTATATAGTGGTATCCCAATATAATCAATAATAATTACAGCATCCGGTAGAAGCGGAGAATTGAAAAGTATTCAAATTAATTGATTTTTTGAGCTATATAAAACGCCATTGATAATTGCGTATTGACATTCCTATACAGGGTGTCACGGGCAAACCGAAGGTTGCCCGTGTCTTGTGATAAGTACATTCATGCTTCACTGGCGAAGCCTTCGGCTCTGCCAGTGGCACCAAAGATATTCATAATCGTGTTGGTGAAGTTACTTGCTAATTAAGAATATTATGCTCAAATATTAAAGACATCTCATGTAATATCGAAGCCACTGGATTGTTGATATAAGATTAATTCTTACTTGAGAGATTTTTCTCACCCCACCGCATGCCTATGTCGAAGGCTTCCTTGAGTGCCTCGGGCCGCTGGTGGATGGCGCCCTTTTCATCCACCCCGCGGACCAGGACTTTATCTTTCAGCTCCACGTCGATGGCGTCAAAAAAGTACCTCACTGAAAGCAATACTCCCTCGAAAAGCAGCTTGCCCTTCGTGGCTCCAACAGAGAGGAATATCCCCGACCGCATTTTCTCAGACATCCTCTGGTTGCGGCAGTATTTGTTCACAAAAGCGGCCTGGCAGCGGTCCATCATGATCTTTGTGTGGGAGCTTACGGTGTAGAAAAAGATGGGAGAAGCGAGGGCGACAACATGGGCGGAAGCCAGCTTGTCATACAGATGCTGGAAGTCGTCGCGGATTACACACCGTCCAGTGTCCATGCAGCCGTAAATCTCCAGACAGGGGGAGATCTTTAGCTTCCGGAGGTAGACCCGCTCAACCCGGGCGCCCGCTTCTTCGGCGCCCCTGGCGAGTTCGTCCATGAGGATATCCGTGTTTCCCCCTTCCCGGGGAGAGCCGTACATTGCTAGAACGTTCATTTTAATACCCGTTTGCCGCAAGTCGGCAATACTCTGTGTGGTTGGTTGCACCCAAAGAAATGTAAAATTAGCAATTAGCAATGCAAAATTAGCACATTAATACGAGTTGGGGGGTCTCCTGATAAATTTAAACCCATCTATGAAGAGGCGGTAAATGTCAAGGGAAAAAATTAAACCAATCTTTGACAAACCTCCTGCGCAGTTCGCGGGCGAGCGAGCGGAGTTCCTTACGAAAGCTCAAGCGAGCGAGCCCGCGGGGAAAAAGGAGCCTCGAGCTGTAAGGGAC
>CAZTAS010000436.1:0-3189 GCA_964611635.1 uncultured Thermodesulfobacteriota bacterium | reverse complement strand
CCGAGGAGATCCTAAACCGCCAGCTTATTCTTTTTTCAAAGAGCTAAAGTGTTACCTAACGTTTATTATTGCTCTCATTTTTTTCATTCCTCCATATTGGAATATTACGAGTTAATTTTTCTCTCTAAAAACAGAATTATGTTTTTCTCGTGTTACGAAAAACTATGGAATCTTAGATCCTTAGAATGTGATGTCTTCTTGCCCGAAAGAATTAATGCGATCTATCGAGTCTTAATATTATTTCGCGATTCAATCGTTTCATGATTTCCTGTTTTTCACGATAGTAACGCCGCTGTGGCTCGAAAACTGCAATCATAAAAACAGCTTGTTGTTGGATATTAAACGAAATACCCCTCGACCAATACCAATAGTATGTGTACCTTTCTGTTTCTACCTCCTCTGGGCTGCCGAACTCATCAATCACATCGGAGACCGGACTTCCTATAGCCACTCCCCCAGCAGTTGAGCCCGAGAAAGGCGCAGATGCAAAAACCATAAATGCGGTATCCTGCTCGTCCAATCGATCGTTCCCATTGCTATCCAAAAAGGAAATACTAATTCCTTCATAGAGATAAAAAACAATGAACCCCTCAGTGTAGTCTGGGCTGCCCATCATGCTTCGGACTTCGCCGTATGTCTGATTGATCCTGATGCCGCCAATCCTTATGCCAGGTATGATCTCTGGCTCTGGAATGGTATCTTCCACAATAAAGGGCATCCGGTCTGTTCTGGCTGTGTTGTACAGTGCGTCTCTTGTCATTAATCCCCAGAAATACGTCCCGGGAGATAAGGTCCGCTCTGTGTAGGTATATGTTGTGTCATAGACACAAAAGCGTTGGAAGAACTCTCCTGATGAACTGTCTGACGTTGAAAGGAATATATTGAAACAAGCTGTCTCTGGGCCAGGGCTTGCCCATGTAAAAGTCGGGTTACCTGAGACGGTCTGAGAAGGCGTTGGAGAGGTAGGCTGAGGTATATCATCCATCACGTTGAACACACAATATCTCTCAGTATGAGTTTCGTCAAATGTGAACGTGTACCACTCGCCAGGCTGTATCGTATCCCCTTGTTCAAGGAGAAACCATTTCCCCCAATAATCATCATCTGCATTGTACTCCAAATCTATGGTTCCGATATGCGGCCCATTTACGGTAACCCTGCTGAACGGACCCCGGAGATTTGATTGTCCATCGGTTTCAAAGTACAGGAGATGCCGATCATGAACAACTCTTGTATAAACTCTGGATCTGATTTCTTGTTGATCGCCGTATATTTTCCATCCATCGGGTTCGAGCCGCCATTTATACGCCGTAGGTCTGGAATCACTTACAGGCCTGTCCTCTTCTATATCGTATGCTGAATAATCGCGCCGATTAATAGTCAATAAATATACATCCGGGTCTCCTCCATAATCACCAAGGGCATAGACTGGGCCCCATTCTGCAACGCTAAACTGGATATTGTCGTATCTCGCAAATTGATCCTCCTTTGCAGACCTACTATCTTCTGGGAGCAAACCATAATTCAAATAATCAGGGGAGATGAGACTCATTACGCCTTCTAAGTCCTCATTATTATAAAATGAAAAGTATTGGAGCATGGCCTGCCGCAGGTCTTGTGTTACATCTGTGCACTCATCACCTACCCCTTGAAGCACCCATTTTCCATTGATCAAGTCAAGTTGCCAGCAAATGGTGAATTGCTGGCCAAGGAAAAGGACGCCGGTCAGGGTAAAGGTACATCCTCTGGCGAAGGTTGCCTGAGTGCTGCTGAAGTCCAACAGGCCTCCTGAACCCTCTGCAGTTCCACCTACCCCTACAAGTATCCAGTTGCCGTTGTTCAAGTCCATGTTCCATTGGACAGTAAAAGACTGGCCCATGAATTCCACGTTGCTGATGACCATCACGTATGTTGTTCCATCAAAACCGAAGTTTATGGTGGCATTGTCAAAATCCAAAAGGCATCCCTCGGTACGTTTTCCAACTGCCCAGGCAGTAGATGACAGGAAAACTGCCAAAGAGATAAAAGCAACCAATATGACAAAATATTTGCGTTTCATTGGACCCCCCTGAGCAAAACAAGCCGCAAGATAAAAAACCCCATCCTCCCACTGGGGGAAAGGGGTATTTCTATGGGCATTCCATTCATGGCGTCCTCCCGATAAAAAAAGTGGATACATTTCATCCGCTTTTGTTGAGAGGGGTGGTGGAATTAGTCCTTATATATCAACCGCTTTTGTCAAGAGGTGGTGCAATAGTTCACGTGGAGTTTTGAGAAGGCGTTTTCGAGGATCTATACGGTGCTTGAGGCGCCGCAGGAGGAACTGAAAAATTTCCGAGTAAAATACCTATGACCAATAAGATCTTTCCGCATTCAATTTTGAATTCATATCATCAGAAAAAAAATCGATTGTCAAGAAAAAAATGTATCAGAAATAAGTATATAATTATTATTGATGAATTTGGTAGGTTTTCCGAATGTTTAACTTGTGCAGGTCATTTGCCTTGAAAGACATAGTTGATTTCCACCGGTCATTCTCAGGTAGTCACCTCTATACAGACCAGGAGGCTCTGATAAGCCCAACCATATAAACTCCTTAACGCCACCCAGCGAAAAGCCATTCAAGCGCGCAGGGCAGATCTTTTATCGTGACTTTCAAAGATGGCATTTTGACCCCCTAAAACAGCAGAAATCTCGTTCTTCTAAGAAACAAAATTGGCAACTCATTGATTTTATATGAACTAGTTTTTATTTCTTCCTGATATAACATGCGCCGCAGGGCGGGGTGGGTCGCTTGCTTACTGCTATCGATATTTCACAATCACCCCGGATTTTTGCATGTTTCTACCGCAAATCAGCGAATTTCATCGCAGACCACTCCTCACCCTTTGTAGGTGCAATTTTGAGTGGACATGAGGCCTGTTGCTCTCCGCCTTCATGATGAGGTTCTTACCTTCCTCCTTTGATCCACGTTTAAAAACAGGTACCTACGATCAGGCGTCAATATTTTCAATTCTGTCATGTAGTGCTTCTAAAGGCTGCTTCTTCCAGTATGAGAATGGGGCCATTTTCAGCAATGCCTCCGTCGATTACGTTTCTAGATCAATATGCTGGCCGTATGGAACTCCTTTGTAAATTGTCAGGTAGGAAGCATGAACTCACAAATTATCAATAGAAAGCTTGGCTCTT
>CAZTAS010000435.1:0-3205 GCA_964611635.1 uncultured Thermodesulfobacteriota bacterium | reverse complement strand
GAAATGGGAAAAAGGTGTATTATCTATTAAATGACGTTGTAGGGTTAAGCCCCAGTTGCTTGGCCCTGTCAAAAAACTCCATTATGGATGGAAATTCACCTTTACTGTGGCCCTTAGAGCTCCCTGCGCCAAGAACATATACTCTTCTAATAGTTTCTGTCTCATTTTTTGTTTCCATCTAGTTTTAATCCCCCCCCTTGATTTGTATCTCAATGAGGTTTGCAATCGGCATCATATTTCCATGCTATCGATTACTGATACTAATAAATGTCGCCTTTTAAAAATGGTCAATCAATACTTCATGAAGTAATCCCTTCCCGTTCCCATTCAAGAAGCCGGGTTTACAAGTCATTTTCTTCATTTCTTTGGAGGTAATCTCAGGGCCGTCCGTATAATTCTATTGCTTCAATTGTGAAAATTAAAATTTGATCCGACGGATCATGGCGAATAAAGGATCGGCTAATTTTTTCACCCACAAGTCATTATGGGGTAACATTTTCAAGAATTGAGAATTACGACTTCAAATCGTTCATAATGTGAAGCTGAGTGGCGAGTCAGACGTCCTTTTTGATTACAACATCGCTAAGGTTCAGTAAGGGCGGAGCAGATGGGGGCGCAGTGGACCAGTTTGCCACAACCGCGAAGAGCGTGCCCACGAAGTAGACACCTACCACGAGTTGACAAATAACGATAAGCTGCCCAAGCCACGCTTCTTCCTTGAGTTGGATGTCGCCGTATCCAAGCGTAGTGATGGTCACGAAACTGAAGTAAATTGCGCTTATTGGATTGAGATCACGATTGAAGTGACCGAAAAGAATATAGAAAACGGCGAACGCGATAGCGATCTGGGCGAAGGCGAACGCCGTCAAGATGGCTGTCCGTAATGGGTGGGCAGGGAAACGGCTGACGAAGGCAATGGAAGTGTTCGAGACGAGGGTGTCGAACAACAGAAGCAGTACAAAAAGAGTGAGAAGTGTCGCAACAACAACGTGCAAGCTTCGCGAAGTCGGCAGATAACATCCTATTACCAACAATAAGATGAGCACTCCGAATCGGGCAACGAGGTACCAACCTGCGCCGTCCTTGAACAGACCACCCCAACTATTGAACCAGCGACTTGGGCTGTATTTAACCTCCCACTTTAGGATCGAAGCCTCAATGCGCAACCAGAATTCCCCGGTAACACCCTTGACCACCGCAGCAAGGTGATTTGGATCTTTCGGACAGCGAACCCGCGCATAAAGGTGTTTTTCTTCGGAGTCCCCGAGTTGCTTCCTGCAATGAGCACAATACGCGGCGATTGATGCTAGCAGCCTCGTTGGTTGGAAACTCATTACTCACGCTCCATTGTGTAAGAGCATACTGCGGACATCACCAGGGCTGACAATGACCAATTACGATTTGTAATATACACCATTTTTAGACCTTGGGGAAGAGAAAGTTACAGGAAGTAATGAATTTCGGAAACAGCATACCTCTTCTTTCTTTTGCCTCGCCTTTCGCCCCGGTTTCAGCCTTCGCAGAACTCGGCCAGTGGCTGTCTCCACAAGATCAAGGAAGCTATCACCTCCGAGTGGCATCCCCGTGACCTCCTGGGACCGAAGGAGCATCACCTTATCCAGTTTGCCGGATGGAACCCTGACAACTATGGTGTCTTCATCGATAACGCCAGCACAATGGACTTGGGAGACTCAGGTATTCGGAGGTTATGACTGCAAGGAAGATGAGAACGTGGAAGAGTAATAAGGAGTAATCACGGTGGTTCTGGAGCTTGGAGCCTTCCTATAATGAGCGGGGTTTCACCGGATACAGTAATGATATTCAACTCTTCGGTCTGAAGATGTATATTCAATCTATGCCAGAAAAATAAGAATGTCAAGAAAAAATGCAAAAGGGGCCTCAACAACCGCATATCAGGCATCAGAAATTTCGGAAACATCATACCTGTGCTTTCTTTCGTCTCTCCTTTCGCCCCGGTTTCAGCCTTCGCACCACTGGGCCATGATCTCCAGAAAAGCCCCATAGTCCTCCTCACAGAAGAAGGTCGCCTGGCAACGATTTCCCCGCTGGGTGATGTGACGCGGAATGCCTGGCGCCACCACTCTTGCCATCCTCGCCATGCCCGAAGTCTATCAAATCCACTACTTAAAGCAAAAAAATAAGCATGGTGTCCCGAAAAATCTTAAAAATCCGAGGCTTCCGGATGGACACTAACTAATAACTTTGCTTGACAATATTATCTTTTATCGATTATCATAGAAACAAATTATTACCCCTGACATGACCCAAAACAACCGAACATGATGGAGTGACTTGTGAAAAGGAATTACTAAACAGAATAACTTGTGTTTCCCCAACTTGAAGCTCACAGAATTTTGGTACGCTTCTAGAAAAAAATGAGAAAAATCAACAAACTTAATAGGAGAAAATTGCGATGAAAGAGAACTCTCGGCGGATAGTTTTATTAGTTATGATTGCTGGAACTGCTCTTGCTGTTGCGGCTTGTAAAACGGTTACCGGGGGTGGCTGGATCTCATTGGAGAATGGCAGCAGAGCGAATTTTGGCCTTCAGATGATGTGCGAAGACGGCGATGGCGATCCATCAACTTTATTTGATGGCATAGTATCTGGTAATATCCAGTATAGTGATCACAGTGCCGATGTCAGTTTCCATGGTGTGGCGGATACCGTGCCTTTTCACACGTGCGGTGGTTTTATCGACTCTTTTGGCTGCTACTAGGAGGATTATACCCCGCAACCCCAGAGACTCGGTGCCGGAGGCCGCTTCACACTTTTCGTAATAAATTCGGGAGAACCAGGATCCGGGACAGGGGACTTTTTTTCTATTTCCCTGTCCGGCGGTTTGTATGACGGCTACGTTGCACGAGGCACACTAGGGGGCGGAAACATTCAAATACATTCAGAAAATAATACTGGGGAGGGAAACCCAGAATAAAGGCCGGAGGTATTGCCAGCAAAGGTTTTACCTTGTTGCATGCAGCATGCTCATTTCCATATTCAGGGGTAAGCCCTCCTGCCGAGAGAACAGATGGAAATTACGGACGGCATACCTATTCTTGCTTTTTCCTCGCCTTTCGCCCCGGTTTCAGCCTTCGCAGCACCCGGCCGGTGGCTGTCTCCAAACGATCAATAAACCCAAATTTTGCAATTGAAAGTCCTCTTCCTCTACGACCTTGATTTTTCA
>CAZTAS010000434.1:0-3238 GCA_964611635.1 uncultured Thermodesulfobacteriota bacterium | reverse complement strand
GCCCAACCTTGTTGAATCCGAGGCGGTCTATCGTGCACTCACCATGTCCAGCTTAATCCATACCCCCATTTATTTGCCTCACTTGAGTGCGTTGGAATCTCTTGATGTTATTTGCTGGTTTCGCGATCGAGGAGATGTCAAAGTGTTCACTGAGACCTGCCCCCACTATCTGACATTAACCGATGAAGAGATGAAGAAGCGAGGAACTCTGGCCAAAGTCGGGCCACCCTTGAGGGGCAAGAGAGACGTTGAAGCCTATTGGCAGGCTATCGAGGAAGGGCTCATTGATGTGGTGGGCACTGATTACGCAGGCCGCATGATGAAAAACAAAGAGCCCATCTGGGATAGGGTGTTTGACGCTCCTCACGGTCTTCCCGACATGGAAGCCCTCCTCCTTGTGCTTTATGATGAGGGAATCAATCGAGGCCGTATTACGTTGCCCCGGCTGGTGAAAATCACCTCTGAGATGCCAGCTAAGATTTTCGGCATTTATCCCCCTAAAGGGTCACTAGAACCTGGTTTCGACGCTGACCTGGTCCTGTTCGACCCCTCAGCTTCACATGTCATAACAGCGGCAACCCAGCATAAGAAAGTGGATTACACAATATACGAGGGACGTTGCTGTGTCGGCATGCCGGTGCTGACCATGCGACGCGGGAAGGTACTGGTTGAAGGCAACAAGCTGATCGTCAGGCCTGGTGATGCCCAATACATTTCCGGGAACCCCGGCTCCGCTTTATATAACCAATAACTCATTAATTATTCATTCTTTTGCGGGAGGCCGGGCCGAGCTATCGGGCATTGATCATTGCTGACTTTATGTATTTTCTCATTTACCTTCCTCTGTTGAGCGCAACGGAGCCGCGGGGCATGACCGAGGGTTTCGGGCCCGAGAAGATGCCAAAGTATTTACTGAGAGGTATCCATATTACCTGTCCCCTTAAAAGACCATTTCATGTCGGAAATGTCTGAATTCCCTATAGAGGTTAGAAATCCTCTTTGTTGCTTATCTCCGGATTTTTTTACCGCTTATGGCTTGAGAAGGAGATAAAAATGGTCAAAATTGCCTTAATTCAATTCAATGCCGACGTAGACACGGCCAAGAACATGGAAAAAATTGTGCGCTACACGGAAGAAAGCATTGCTAACGGTGCCCAGATCATTTGTCACCAAGAGTTGGCCACCAGCCACTACTTCTGCATCGAGCAGGAAACAAGGCATTTTGCCGCGGCGCAGACCATTCCTGGGCCCACCACGGAGCTGATCGGTGGAATTGCTAAAAAATCCGGGGTAATGATCATCATGCCACTTTTCGAGAAGGTAATTGAAGGAGAGTATTATAACACCGCAGCAGTCATTGGCGTGGACGGAAAGGTGGTGGGTATGTATCGTAAGACTCACATACCGATGGTAAAAAATCCCACCGGAGATAGCGTTTACGAGAAGTTTTACTTCTGCCTTGGAAACTTGGGTTTCCCCGTCTTCGACACACCATTCGACGTAAAGTTCGGGATCATCATCTGTTATGACCGTCATTTCTCTGAGACGGGGCGTATGATTGCCCTTGGGGGAGCGGACGTGCTCTTTGTCCCCTCAGCCAGTGCCGGTCTTACGTGTAATCTTTGGGAGGTAGAGCTACAATTCCAAGCCATGAGCAACGTGATGTACGTTGGTGGAGTCAATCGGGTAGGGAAGGATACAGGAATCTCTTCATCCGGGAAGCATTTCGGGGCCAGCATGGTCATTAATCCCAGAGGAGAAGTTATTGGGCGTGCTGGCAATGAAACTGACGAGATCGTGTATGCCGAGCTAAATCTGGAGCTCATGCGTGAATTCCGCAATTACTGCGGGTATTATCGGGATCGACGGCCAGGTATTTACACTACTATCTGCCAGGCATGATGCCACAACTCATCCATCTGCCCGCCGATGTCGCGCTTACTTTTTCCTCTGAACTCTTAAACTCCAATGGACAATTACAGTGCCATGTCAAATTCCTTGATGAACTTAAAAATAGAACAAGTCAATCTTCGAGGGCACAAGAAATTTAATTGGTGTCAAGGAGAAAAAAAGCGGGAGCTTCACCCGGTGAGGGATACTTATTTTCGTAGCCATAAAGGTGATTACATATATTGAAAACTGAATTTCTTGTGGTGAATCCGGTATTTTTTTCCGGTAAAAAACGTGATATAAAAAATTATTAAAAGGTGTTCTTAATTCGTGTGATAAAAATATCTGGATAATGAATTCAAAGTGGATGCCTTAAGAAAGATAGCCTTCATTGTCAATCCCAGTGCGGCGGGCGGCAAAACGGCGAGAGATTGGCCCCATATCCAGAACCAGGCCAGAGAACGGTTAGGCCCATTTCAAGAACATCTTACGACTGGCCCGGGGGATGCTACCCAATTTACTCGCCGGGCACTCCTTGAAGGAGTAGAACTGGTGGTTTGTGTGGGCGGAGATGGAACCCTTAACGAGGTGGTTAATGGGTTCATGGGAGAGGAAGGACCCATTAGAGCCCAGGCCCTTTTAGGGTACATTCCCCGCGGCACGGGATGTGACTTCATCAAGACAGTTCCCATACCAAAGGAACTGAACAAAGCCCTGGATACAATTATCGGCCTCCATACCCGCTCTATCGATCTGGGAAGAATTTATTACAGGGATAATCAGGGGCGCCCTTCCCGCCGTTATTTTCATAACATTACCAGCTTTGGTCTTGGCGGCGAGGTTGCTGGACGCCTCAACAGGGCCACCAAAGTAATGGGAAGCCCCATCGCCTTTGTCTGCGCACTCCTGTTCTCTTTTTTGCTTTACAATAAAAAGCGAATCCGTCTTAAAGTGGACGATATTTTTGACCAAGAAGTCATGAGCTGGAATGTGATCACTGCCAATGGTCAGTATCACGGCGGCGGAATGTGTGTGGCCCCCGGGGCAGCCGTAGATGATGGCCTGTTGCATTTAACGGTGATAGGAAATCTGACCCTGGGTGAAGTCTTCTGGCACTTCCCCAAGCTATACAAAAGGAAGATCTACCAGATTGCAAAAGTGACCAAGCTCACAGGCAGGCGAGTTGAGGCCTCCTCGAACCAGCAAGTCCTGTTTGAGGCTGACGGAGAGCAGCCCGGCCAATTGCCAGTTGTCATTGAGATCTTGCCTGGTGCCCTGCGTCTTATTATGACCAATTAAACCACTACCTGCTGAAGCAGGTAGATTTGTTATACGACTGAAAGTCGGT
>CAZTAS010000433.1:0-3280 GCA_964611635.1 uncultured Thermodesulfobacteriota bacterium | reverse complement strand
TTCAGCTGCCTCCACATTTTCACGCCAAATATGCTGGGCAATGGGCTGCCTTCTCAATTGAAGAACTCAAAATAATCGAATGAGAGCTACCAAGGCGGGCAATATCATTGGTTTTGGAATGGGCATTCCAGCATAGAGAGGAACTCATGGCCAACTGGGAAAAGGCCCAAAGGAGGGAGCCCTTAGAAAAAATTAGACCGCTTGATTAGGAGAATGATCATGCGATGGGTAACTGAAGCAACCTATCTTGGTGGGTATAAGCTCAAGATCCGGTTTGATAATGGAGAGAGTAAGGTCGTTGATTTACAATCGCATCTGGATGGCCCCATTTTTGAGCCCTTAAATGACCTGGATTTTTTCAAATCCTTTTACGTCAATCGTGATCTAGATACAGTTGTTTGGCCTAACGATGCCGATTTCTCGCCGGATTTCCTTTATGAGATCGGCCAAAAAGTCAGCGAACAAGACGCTTCAGCCGATGTTCGAAACTCGCGCGGCTGAGCTTTTCGTTACCTTAACCGATTTCCCTTGACTTTTCTTTTATTTTCCATATGATTGCCGATAATTAATCCAACAACCAACAATAGGCAAGGAACAACCAGTAACGAATAACCCTGAACCTCTGAACCCTTGAACCCAGAACCTCTCTAAGAAGGTTCCCCCATGGACAAACCCCTCAAAATGGGCCTACCCAACTCCTGACAGGACGCTTTTTGTCCTGTTGGGAGAAAAATAGCCACGATAGATCCCGACCTCCCTCTGCTCTCCTTTGCTTTTTCTGTGCTGTAATCGGCACCTGTTTCAGAGGGTTTTCTTGAAGGGAGAGGTGATTTTCATCTTGCGACCCTTTTATCTGGAGAGCATTTCACACTTTCTTGATAATAGGAAATGGCGATGCGAAAAATGAAGATCTAACCCATCGTTTCTCTATCAAAAAGTCATAAATTGAAAAAATGAAGGAGGTCCCTCTCTCCACATAAATTGTTTTAGAACCAACGTCCCCTTTCACGCAAAAACAAAGAGTTAAATTTATCCTCATTAAAAGAGGTGCAGGTTCAAAGGAAAGCGGAGTTGTTGATAAAGTCACAGCTTTAGACGAGATGATTGAGGAGTTGGTTCGCTCGACATATAAAAGAGCAAGCAACGTAGCACATAGGTATAAATCCAAATCCGAAGTATCGAGGATTTTAAGGTATCTTGAAACTTTTGCGCTGGACTTGCTAGATTTAGATATTTAAAGGGAAATCTCCCAACATCCGTATTAAGGCAGACGCTCAATGCGGGCGCATTTCGCACTGCTGTAGATTTTCACATTAAATGGATAGTTATTTTCTCTTTAATTGGGACTGATCGATGATTGGCAGAGTATTTGGACCGAGGCTGGTTGGTGGTTCCAGTCTCGGTCTTTGTTTTGGTAGTATCTCAAAAGATTTCGGTTGAAGCAAGGCGGACATGTTCTTCGGTGACGGTGACGCACTGCTCTTTTGCCGCTGCGATGAGGGCGCCTCTGGCCAGATGGTTTGCCGTTCTGAACAGTCCCCCCGAGCCCTGGTGGATAGCAGTGAGGGCCGCCTGGTCGAAGAGATTTTTCTTTACCCCTGCGATGGAGAGATGATGCCTGAGGTATTGCTCCATGTCCTGGCGATTGACGCCCTCCAGATGGCTACGGGCAACGATGCGAGAGGCAAGGGGTTGTGAGGTACGATAAGAGAGTTTGTCGATCAGGAGGGATTGACCGGCCAGGATGATGGGGAGGTAGGGCTTGGAGTCTCCTTCAAACTGAGTCAGGGTGTGGAGTTCCTGAAAGACATCGAGGCGGAGCAGAGAGGCTTCGTCGAGGACAAGGGCCACTTTCATTTTTTTTGCTAACACCAGCTCCTTGATTTCCCTTTTGATGAGTTTGGTCAAATTGGCTCTTGATGTACCGGCGGAGTTCAGACCCATCTCGCTCAGGATCTGACGATACAGCTCCAGGATGGAGCCGGAGGATGAGGTGATGTGGAAGGCGGCGTATTCGGATGGGTGCAGTTGGCCCATAGCATATCGCAGGGCTGTGGATTTTCCGCTACCGATATCTCCGGTCACCAGAGCCATGGCCCCGAGCCGTAGAGCATAATCAAAGCGTTCTTTGACCGCAATCAACTCTGAGGTTTGCAGAATCTCGTCGAGTTGGAGATCTGAGGAAAAAGGTTCCTTGGTCAAGGCGAAGAAAGTGCGGTAGCTCATTGTGCATCACCTCCTTGCGGCTTTTTTCTCACCCACAGCTGTCCTCCCTGATATTTTGATTTCTTCTCATCGGCTTGCACATCGGTTCCGCTGTCCCTGTTTCTCTTCACCCTGCAGTTGATGTGAAGATCCACGGGGATAAGAAAACCGTAGGATTTTTGCTCACAGAAGACCTCGACTCTGCGGGGATCCTTTTCGTGGTAGAGGACCAGGACCTGTTTGCCAATCAAGGGGATGGGGACTTCATAGAGTTTGCCGTTCAAGGTGATGGTGCGGTCTTTGGCTACCTTTCGCCGGGTGCGCTTGCGGAAGTGATCCCGGAGATCTTTGGGAGCGGCTCTGAGGCAATGCATCTGAGCGGCAAAGCGCTCAAAAGGGCTCTGGCTGGTGGAACTGTGTTTGCGCTGGTGATAAATGTCATTGAGCCACAAATCCAGGGCTTCATTGAGATCGTGCAAGGTCTTGCCCTTAAAACCTGAGAGGAACTGAGATCGTACGGTGCGGAAAAATCTTTCAATTTTTCCACGGCCTTGGGGCTTGTAGGGACTGGAGTGGATCAGGGCAATCCCCAAGGAGGCAGTGATATCTTCAAGATGTTTGGAACGAAAGGCAGGACCATTATCGAGGTAGAGTTTCCTGGGAAGGCCTCTTTTGAGCAACGCGTGCTTCAGAGCGTCCAGATAAGAGTTGAGACCCTCGGAGAGATAAAACTCAGCGTGGGGCACAATACGGGAATGATCGTCGACAAAGGCAAGCAGATATAGCATTTAAGAAAAAGAATTTGGAGTAACGACTAACATGTTTGAAGCAAATCATTATACAAGCCAAAAAGTGAAAGGATCTCCTTGGCGGTATTTTTGAAAACCAGAAGAGCCTCTTCTACTTTGTCAACGAGGTCTTGGAAAGTCGGAAAATAATGCAAATGAGTACCCTCTTTCTTAACCTTCTTCCAGAGTTTCTCAATAGGGTTGTAATCCGGTGAATAGGAGGGCAGATTATGGTACTGTCAAGTTTTTTGTGTGAAATTTTCTTCTGCCAATTCCTTGAAGAATGG
>CAZTAS010000432.1:0-3314 GCA_964611635.1 uncultured Thermodesulfobacteriota bacterium | reverse complement strand
GCGTCTATTGAGGATACCGACGAGATACTTGATCAAAGCCGGGTTTGAAGACATCAAGATCATACCGAATGATAAAAGCCGGGAGCTTATTCGGCAATGGGATCCTGGTAAAAGTGAAAACGCCGGGGACTATGTCGTATCGGCTTACATTGAGGCTGTGAAGCCCACTTAATCATTAGTCTTAGCAGGGCCTGTCATTAGCCTTGAGAAGACAGTATCCTGTTAACACTAAAACGCACTCTTTTTCTTCCATGGAGAACCTCAACTCAAAATGGGGTGAATTCATGGTCAGAAAAATAACCCGTGCAGTATCATACCCAGGAGGTGGTACCGGGGTGCCGGGCAGATCTCCTGAATATTCGCCTCCGGGTCAGGCGGCGTATCTGGTTCTTGAAGTGCTTTATTGATTTCTCCCGAGGAATCGCATCGAGATCTTGGGGATTGCGGCATATACGATATGGGCCTCTCAAACAAAGGCAAGTTCCTGCTTCATTGTTTTCCCCGAGTTCTGTTGAAACGGCCCATGGTATAACTGAACCAGGTACAACCAATAACCCTGGGAGGGGCAAGAAAGATACTCTTTCTTTTTGCGCCCATAGACCAGACCTTGCCTTGTGGGAGAGAGACAATGAGCGGAGAGATTGAGTTCAAGGAAGTCTACGAAGAGTTTCAGCCGAAAATACTCCACTATCTATCCCGGCTGACAGGCCATCATGAGGCCGAGGACATTGCACAGGAGGTGTTCGAGAAGGTGAGTCGTTCTCTCAAGGATTTCAAGGGAGAATCAAAGCTTTCCACCTGGTTATACCGCATTGCCACCAACACCGCGTTGGACAGATTGAGAGCCCCGTCATTTAACTGTTCACTCGAAAGATTAGCAACAGAGGAGAGTTCGGAGGTCGAGGACAGGAATGTCTGGACCGGAGAGACGAGGGCTTCCTCTGACCAGGGGCTTATCCGCTAGGAGATGAACGAATGTATCAGGAGTTTTATCGAGAAGCTCTCACCGGACTATAAAGCCGTCATTGTACTCAGCGAACTTGAGGGCTTTAAGAACAAAGAGATAACCGATATCCTTCAGATCTCCCTTGATATAGTAAAGATAAGGCTCCACCGTGCAAGAGCAAATTTAAAGAAAGAACTTGAGGCCAACTGCAGCTTCTACCGCGACAAGCGGAACATACTCGCCTGCGACCTGAAGGCCGCAATTAAAAATTATAAAGACTCGGAATAAAGGTGTAGTATGCTTTTCCTCCTTTCTTTCGTCTATACGGTTAGAAAGACAGTTAGAAAGGAGGTGAAACACATGTTCGGGTCAGAGTTTTTCAATTTTCCCTTCTGGGGGATATTCCCCCTTGTGATGACAGCCCTGTGCTTCTTTATGTGTTTTTTTGGAATGAAGGGGCGAATGTGCTCGACGATGTGCGGGTTTGATTCTCGCGGCGAAGACAGCCACCACCTGAGCTCTTCAGATTCGGCAATGGACAAAGTCGACAAACGGTATGCTCTGGACGAGATAAACAAAGAGGCGTAAGAAGAGAAAAAAGGAGTCTCAAATCAGCCGAGCTGATTTTTACATTGGTTGAGGACAGACACAGAAGAGATGAGCAAATGGTATACGGGTCAGCACTATTCCAATAATTGCTCTGTCATGACAAATGGCATTAGCAGTAAAAACTTTGTTGAGGCAATACAAAAGGGGGAAGGAGTATTTAGGCAACAAAGATTTTGTCATCTAAACCCCAGAAATGAGGATCAATATGGCTTCTATAAAGATGATTAGCGAAGAAGAAGCAACAGGCAAAACAAAAAAGATTTACGGGGATATCAAAGAAACACTCGGAATTGATTTTGTTCCCAATATGTACAGGGTTATGGCTTCCAAACCCGGTTATTTAGAGGCGAATTGGAACAAAATAAAAACGGTCATGAAAGCATCGGGCAAACTTGACAGTTTGACCAGGGAAATTATCACCGTTGCTGTGTCAGCAGTAGTGGGATGCGAATATTGAATTTCAGTTCATACTTCCGCGGCGCGGAAGTTTGGGCTGGATGATGAAGCCATACTCGAGCTAATGACAGTTGTCGATTTGTTCAGCGGGCTTAACAACTTATTGAAGGGATTACAAGTGGAAAAGGACGAAAAGCCTTGGTATGGGTGAGGTTAGGAACTTGGATGCCGTGAGCATTCACTAATCTAAATATATGCGATTGATAAAAATTACATTCCCCGCCAAGGTTGGGAGAGACGACCTGAAGAAAAGGGGTTGACTAACACAACCAAAAACGAAGGTTGAGGTCTTCGGGCTGATAAATGACTCATAAATTACGGCCATTTGAAAGGAGAAAAAATGAGCATGATGGACAAAATGATGGGATTTATGATGGGGAGAATGAGTAAAAAGGAGAAAGAAGAAATGATGGGTAGGATGATGGACAAATTCTTTGCTGATATGACAGCGGAGGATAAGAAGAAGATGATGGCGGAGATGATGCCCAAAATGATGATGGGCATGATGGGTGGTGGTGAAGGCGATTGCTGTACGCTGGGGACAATGTCTGAGATGATGGAGGGCCAAAAGGAGGTGGAGATGCCTATGATGCCCAAAATGATGATAGAAATGATGCCCCATTGCCTAACAATGATTCTCCCGAATTTGCCAAAGGAAAAGCGAATTGATTTTGTATTGAAAATGGTCGCTACGTTAGTGGAACAGAGTTGTGTTGGGATGTCAGAGGAAGAGAAGAAGGATTTTCTGGCAAAAGTAGTTGGAAAGGTAAGGGCCTAGGATAAAAGAGGAAGATTTGGTCAGACCGAACTATAAGAGCTTAGGAAGGTTGCCACGAACAGGGCCACTCAAAATTGGATGAGGCTCAACTCCACAATTTTCTTTTTGTTGACCTCCTCTATCTGTATGGAAGGCGTCAAAAGGGTAAAAACTCTAAACAAAAGGAGGTTCATCATGAGTGAACCACAAGTGGATGTCATTACGAGTAAGCTTCGAATTACTTACAACGGAAGTCAGCATTGCACTGCATTGCAGGAAGCTCAGGGGAAGACTGTAGCCATGGATTGTCCCTATACCGGTAAAGGCGAAGAGTTTACTCCTGCGAATTTGGTAGGAGCAGGACTGGCTGGCTGTATGCTTTTGTCTATGGGTACGCTTGCTCTGCGAAACAAATTGGACATCTCAGGCACCTGCGTGGATGTAGAAATCTCCATGACTGATAAGCCGGTTACGCGCATCGGGGCAATTGATTTAATTAATACCCTAAACCATCAGCTATGCTGATGGTCCAAGCTTTGCTTTGCA
>CAZTAS010000431.1:0-3327 GCA_964611635.1 uncultured Thermodesulfobacteriota bacterium | reverse complement strand
AAGTAAGCACTAGCTGTGGGAATTCCAGTGCAAATGCTCAGGGCAGCCTCCAAGGGTGAGCTGAAAGTCAAGGCTTTTTATAACTACCCTCCGGGATGGAAATACGAAATGATGGTCCCACCCGACAGTCCCATAAAAACTATTCAAGATCTCAAGGGAAAGGTTCTGGGGATAGAGACCTTTGGCGGGTCTTCGCGTTTGATAGCCAAGGAGCTCCTTAGCCGAGCCGGCATTGATCCTGAAAAAGATGTCAAATGGGCGGCCGTGGGGGCAGGAACGCCGGCCGCCCTTGCCTTGAAGAGAAAGCAAATAGACGCTTATATAACCTTCGATACACAAAGTGGGCAAATAGACATACTTGACTTCAAATTTCAAACCTTGAAGATGCCGCCCCTTCCTGAGCTGGAGGAAATTGGCGCGCTCTATATCGTAGCCAGAGATGAATATCTCCAAAAAGTACCAGATGTTATTACCGGCGTGGGACGGGGTGTGGCTAAAGGAACGCTTTTTACCATAACCAATCCCCAAGCAGCCATATGCATTTATTTCAAGCGGCATCCTGAGGCAGTTCCTGAAGGTAAGTCCCTGGACAGGGCAATTTCCGATGTGAAGGTAGCCATGATGAGGCGCATCGAAAATCTCAAGAAGATAGAACCCGGGAATCCGTGGGGTTTGAACACGGAAAAGGCCTGGAAGAATGAGTCAGCCTTTTACAAGATTAAGGTCGATAATTATACCCAATTCTTTACAAACGAATTTTTGAGCAAAATCAATGACTTCAATGAAAAAGAAGTAATTGAGGATGCGCAAAATTATCAGTGCGAATGAGCTGTCAGAATCATTAGGGTTTCGCAAGGATAATTCAAGTTGAAGGCCGTCGGTTTGGACGTCGGCCTTCATCATATTAGGAGAAGCATTCTAAAATGAAAGGATAAGATGAAATGAAAAAGCAGATCGAATTAAAAGGTGTTTTGCCCGCGATCATCTTGCCCCTTAAGCCGGATTATTCCATTGACGAGGAAGGCCTCCGCCGGCACGTAAAAAGGGTGCTGGATGCTTCTGGTATCAAAGGCATCGTATGAAATGCTCATGCCAGCGAGGTGGCCCTACTGAATCGTGAAGAGAGGAAAAGGGTTTTACAAATTGTGTGCCAGGAAGTGAATGGAGAGGTTCCTGTTATCGCCGGCGCTTATGCAGAATCCACGGAGATGGTAAAGGAGTTCGCCCTGGATGCCAAGCGAGGAGGTGCGGATGCCATTCTGATCATGCCTCCCTTCAGTTTTTACTGGGGCGCCACCCAATATCCGGAAGTCCCTTTCGAATATTTTTCCGCCATCGATAAAGCAGTAAATATCCCTTTTATTGTTTTTCAATATGCGCATTGGACAAATTGCAACTACGATTGCCGGACATTGGTCAGGCTCTCGAAAATCGAGAATTTCATCGCCATCAAGAATGCTATAAATGATCCCCGCCTCTACGAAGAGCAATATCGCTGCCTCAAGGCGGCAAGGCCGGAAATCTCCGTCCTTAATGCCGCCGATATGCAGCTGCTCAGCTATTTCTGCATCGGTTCTGATGGCGCCCTGGTAGGATATGCCTGCCTTGCCCCCGAGTTTGTTGTCGGGCTCTATGAGGCGGTAGAAAACGGGGACCTGAAAAAGGCCAGAGAAATAAATGATCGCATGTTTCCGCTGACGCAGGCAATATATTGCGAGCCCAGGCTGAACTGGCACACCCGTCTTAAAGAGGCACTGGTGGCGATGGGTGAAATCAAGTCAGCAGCGGCCAGGCCTTTTCTTCCACCCATTTCATCTGAGGAGCGGGAAAATATTCGGAGTGCCCTGATCAAATGCGGCTTGTTGAAAAAATAAAACCTGTTTTGTTGAAGGCACCGGAAGTCCTGGTTCATGGCCTGGATCAATGGGAGATCAGGGCTTCCTATAACCTTGCCCTTTTGAAATCCGAATGAGTGCAAACTCTTGCAATGTTGAAAAAAATTGACGTAAGCTTTAAGACTATCGCGGCAAACAGCCTCGCTATTTACTTTGGCTTCACCATCTGGAGGGTACTTTTTAATAATTATGCCAAAGAAGTTTTTGATATCAACCCATTTCAAATTGGCGTCATCCAGGCAGTAAGAGAGGTACCGGGCCTCCTTGGGTTCGGCACAGGTTTGTTGGCTTTGGTGCTGGCAGAGTCTAAAATCTCCGCACTCAGTGTATTAATCCTCGGACTGGGTTTGTTAACGGTGGGAAATACAGTGGACTTGTGGATGTTAGGATTCGGGACATTCGTAATGAGTGTGGGCTTCCATTATTTCCTTGCCGCCAACAAGTCCCAGTTGCTCAGCTC
This sequence comes from uncultured Thermodesulfobacteriota bacterium, assembly GCA_964611635.1. GTDB lineage: Bacteria > Desulfobacterota > JAFDED01 > JAFDED01 > JAFDED01 > JAFDED01. The sequence continues at coordinate 972 of CAZTAS010000431.1, read as the reverse complement.
TATCACGACCTTTGAATCGGGACGTATGCAAGGGAAATTAATGAGCCTGGAGTCCACCGCCTCGGTGTTTGCCACTTTGGTTGTTTTAGTCTCCAGCCTGATTCTTGACTACCATTTGATCTTCAGTATATTCGGCTCGCTGTTAGTTCTTCTCGGAGTCTATTTTGCCATAGTTATCAAGCCTAACCGTGTTAAAGAAGAGAAACGCAAAGCTCGACTCAAAAGCAGATACTGGCTCTTTTACATCCTAAATTTCCTCCGCGGTTCCAGGCGTCATGTTTTCACCACTTTCGCTATTTTCCTCTTGGTGGCGAACCACCGGATGTCCATAACCGGCATATACTTACTTTTACTTGTTAACAGCATCATCATCATTTTTACCGCCCCACTGATAGGATATCTCACAGAGACCGTCGGCGAGCGCAACGTCCTTTTTACTTCTTCTTTTCTGCTTGTATTTATTTTTCTCGGCTACGCTTATGTTCAATCTTTGCCTATTTTAGTGGGCTGTTTTATTCTGGATCACATCCTTTTCGGTTCAATGATCGCACTGGATTCTTATTTACGAAAAATCTCCGCTCCGGAAGACCTTACCGCCAATCTATCGTTCAGTGTGACCGCCAATCATTTATCAGCGGTGGTTATTCCCCTAGCCGGCGGCGCAATTTGGGATCTTTTCGGTTACCAGATTACCTTCTTGTTCGGGTCCGCGATAGTTTTTATTGATATGCTTTTTGCCAGTCTGGTCGATCCATCTAAATTCGCGGGGACCACCGCTGTCAAAAGCCCTTTAATTTCCTGATACTCTTCATGGATATTCCAAAACGCCACCCACTTCTGCTCTTTATGGCAAATGCAGATGCTGAAATATATATTGAATCAGAGGAATGGGGATTCAATTAAAAACAACTTTAGAAGATCAGTAATGTCCGGTTTACTTTACAATAAAATCAAGTAGTTGCAAACACGGAT
>CAZTAS010000430.1:0-3339 GCA_964611635.1 uncultured Thermodesulfobacteriota bacterium | reverse complement strand
CAATCTCCGCTGCCGACCCGGGAAACACCACCGCATCGGGCATATGGGCCCGGTCGGTGGCATCATAGGCATAAGTCCAGCGCTCCTCGGGGCTGGTGAGAAGGTGGTCGGCGCCGACAATGGCGGCGAGTTCTTTAATTATTGATTCCTGCATTTTTGGGTCTGTGCCTTGAAAAGTTGTCAGTTGTTAGTGCTCAGTTGTCAGTGAGCAGTGAGCAGTGAGCCGTGAGCAGCAAAAAATTCAGGGTGGGCACGGCCCACCATCATCTAGGCCCAGTGGCACAGGCTGCCAGCCTGTGGCGTGTAGGGTACGCTGGTAATGCGCATCTTACATGGCTAACACTTAACATACATAAGATACCCCTTGCATATCTTATGTTAAGAGTTCACATGGCACCAACAAATTACCCTGATGAATCAGCAATTCGCTTCCTGTCCTACGGCCATGGGCACTATACGATAGATTAAATGGAATACATTGGCAGTCTTGATAAAGCTTGTTAATTTCTGGAACATTATCATATGTAAGAAGCCAACGAATATTCGATTCTTGCCTAAGAAACACTGCAAGCCTGGAATGGTCCTCATGTTGATAATGATTTAGATAAAGTTGACTTCCTTTCACATAATATGGAGGATCAAGGTATATCAAGGTATTATCAAGACAGCCAAAACCTCCGACTATATTTATAAGGAAATCGATTGCATCCAAGTTATAAATATCGATCCTATCTCGATAAAAATGGATTTTCTCGATACGTCTGAGGAGCTCTTTCTTATTGTAACGTGCATCAATTTTCCATTTTCCATTCTGGTCTAATCCCCCAATAGGACCTCCATTGACAATAATGCCGGAACGATTGCAGCGATTCAAGAAGAAGCTTGCGAAAGCTACCTTTATGCGAGAATATTTGGTCTGTTGTTGGTAGATGTTACGTTGTCGTTTCCATTCATCGATAGTAACAGGTGTCTCCTGAAGGTGGCGAATGAAATCGCCTTTTTGATGGAGAATTGCATTCCAGAAGGCGAAAACGCAAGGGTCAGCGTCGTTTAAGACGATCCGTTGCACGTGCTCAGCAAAGAGCAGGTTTAAGGCTGCTCCAGCCCCACCGGCATAAGGCTCAACATATAGCCCATCCCGTATACCATTGATGTTTAGAACATTTCCCAAGAAGCCAGATAGTGCCGCTTTGCCTCCAGGATAACGCAATGGACTGTTAAAGATTGGCATATAAATAATCCGACTTCCCAAAAATCTTATACATCGGGTTCAACGAGGATTATTTCAAAGAGTCCTTGAAGCTGTGGCCAGAAGGGCCGTAGGGTATTCTCGTTTGGGTAGAAATGTTGATTGTGAACAAATAGGTTCAGAGTGTCGATGGAGAGAAGCGTATTCTTCTGGGAAATCAATTTCCTGAGTGCCTGAAGAAGATTCCCGTTGCTGATGATGTCGGTATCTTTGTCGACTACATATTTAAGCATTTCTGTCAGTTTGGGATGCCAATCACTTGGAAGAACATTTCCCTTACTTTCGCGTTTCTGCCGCTCTTTTTCTGTGATTTTGATAAGATGACCTGTACGGTCGAGATAGTAACCAAGGCTCATCTCGAGCAAGCTCCGGAACATTAGCGCTACTGCATTTGGACATTGGGCAACGGGGAGCTTTTTAAGCTCGCTGCAGACATCGTTGATCCGTTGGTTGTTCACATCGCATGGGAATGAACTGGGTATGAGCGCTCTGGGAATTGGTTTGGGCCTGGGTTTCTTTTTAGTGGCACTCGGGGGCGCGATCGTCTTCGGTGTCCCCGCCTTAAGAATCGTATCAGACGTAAAAGAGCCCTTTCTTTTGAGGTCAGGTTTCTGATGGCCGAAAGTAGCAAGATATTTTTCCATCGCCTCAGTTGTATTGAGAATGCGAGAGGTTACGTTTTCCTTGGCTATATCAGTGATAACTTTTCTATAGCCCTTCTTGAACTCGTCGACATTAATTGACCCAACTAGACGTTTGTTCTCATCAAAGGATATTCCCAGGAACTGGCAGACCTTGGGATTTTTATAAAGGCGGTCCAAATTAGTAATCGGAAATTCACGGGGATTTTGAACTTTTCGCGCCACATCTTCAGGTAAGTCGAGAGCACATGCTAAAGAGTACATCATATAACGCTGAAGAGCATCACTGATTTCGGAAGTGTGGAGTTTATACTCCTCAGCAATCTCGCTTATTGTGAGTCCCCGCTTTACCAGATTTAGATAAAATTTGGCTTGCATAAGAGGGCTCCAGCTCTCTATTTGTCGCTGTGTATGCTTGCTCATGATTATTGGAGCCGCTGCGTCTCTTGAGGGTGCCCGGATGACCTTAACCTTTTTAATGGAATTTGGATCTATGCGGTTTGATAATGCTCGGAACCGACGTTCCCAATCCGTTGGAGCTATTTCTGGACTGAGGAGCAACTTTAGAGCAGCAATTCGCCGATTTCCTTCAAGAACGTACTTCTTCTTGTCATCTTCGACAATGATCAAGGCTTCGACTGGATAATAACCATTGTCAACAATGTTTTTTGCAAGTTCTATGACTTTGTCGTTCTCGACTAGATCGGCAATAAGAGCGCGTTGGGAAAGCTCAATGTTGGAATCAGGAATACGTGGATTTTGGGGGTCTAACTGCAGATTGGTAACACTAAGTTGACTTTCCTTCCATTTGCTGTAGTCGATCATTTGTTTGTAACCTCCGAATTAACATGGCAAAAATCAGCCGGTTGATTAGCGGTGTTTTCATGCCGAACATTCTTTTTATGATATCTAAAAATTACAACATATTCTGCTCCGCGAGGCTGAAGTACCCCTGGCGGCCGATGATCAGGTGGTCGTGGACCGTCAGGTTCAGGGCCCGGGAGGCCTTGACCAGGGCCCGGGTCAGTTCCTGGTCGGCGGCCGAGGGCGTCAGGTGGCCGCTGGGGTGGTTGTGGACCAGGATGAGGCCGGTGGCCTTGTGTTTCAGGGCCAGTTCCAGGACCTTGCGGGGGTAGACCACCGTCTGGTTGACGGTGCCTTCCTGGACGATTTCCTCGGCGATGATTTCGTTCTGGCTGTTCAAGAAGATCACCCGGAACTGCTCGTCGGTCAGGCCGCCCATGGCGGTGCGGCAGTAGTCCACCAGGTGGGCCAAAGATTGGATTTGCTGCCGTTTGAGGGCTTCTTCCTTCAGGTAGCGTTCGGAGCAGGACTTGACCAGTTTAATGAGCACGGCGGAGTATTCCCTGAGGCCGGTGAACTCCATCAGGGCCTCGGCGGGGGCGTCCAACACCCGGTTGAAGGAGCCGAAGTGCTGAATGAGGCCTT
>CAZTAS010000429.1:0-3347 GCA_964611635.1 uncultured Thermodesulfobacteriota bacterium | reverse complement strand
GTGCTGTACCACTCAAAAAATGTTACTCTGATTTATACAAGTAAGCACTAGTATTAATTGGAACTGTCATTATGGCTTTTACATTAGAAGTGAAGAAGCAATACAATGGCGAATTGAGTAAAGTTATAGAGAAGCATCCCGAGCTGATTCAAATCACTGAGATAGAGGTAAAAGTATTGTTTGAAAAAATTAAAATCTGCCTATTATTTATTATTTTGGGCACGGTACTTCAGTTTCCAATGAATTGAAGACATGAGAATTACTCTTGATAAAAGCGGTTCAAATGTAAACCCTTCTTTTTTATCTCGAGAGCGTCATTAATATAAAAGATGCCAAAGACTCTATTTTCTGATTATGATAGAATGAGCTTTTTATTTTAGGAGCCACCAATGAAGACTTCTAGAATTTTCGGTCTCTTCATTTTGCTTTTTACGGCGATTCTATCATCGAGTGTTCATGCGCTGGTTTCCACTGAAACGGTGAAGGCCGGAGTTGTCCAATCTTATGGCAAGATACCCCTAAGTTTTGAACGTAACGAGGGACAGGCGATCAGCGAGGTAAAGTTTCTGGCTCATTGGGGTGAAAGAGTTTACTGGTTTACCCCAAGGGAAGTGGTCCTGGACTTTTCTGTTGAGAATAAGGCGACTGATAAAGCGGCAAGCCTGAGGCCGTCTGTTCCCAGTAATACCAAAACCAAGCGTACCCGCCACGTCTTACGCATCTCATTCCCGGGCTCCAACACAGCGGTTCAGGTGGAAGGATTAGAACGATAATCAGGCAGGATAAACTACTTCATCGGCAATAACAAAAGCAAAGCGTGAACTAATTAATTTCTAATCAGCTCTGTAAAACTGTACAAGCTTAAATGCCCCTGCCAGAGCATAGCAGGCAGCGGACAAAAGGAATACGGCCTGGATTCCCAGCTCCAGCGCGGTCATAGCCGCCAATGTCGAGCCCACAACGGTGGCTCCGCCGTTTATGCACCATGCCCAGGGAACGTTCCCCATTCCTTTGCTGCCCTTATCTATAAAGCGAATAACTGTTGGAAATGGTACACCCAGAATAAGACCGGGTAAGGCTATAAAAATGCATGCGAACAGGATACGCCATAAAGGCTTCCAGGTCGATATTTCAAGTATGAAATATCGTGCCAGTAAGTCATCAATGAGTACAATGAATGAAATCGCGACAACTAAAATGCCCAGGCTTTTTTCTTTGTGGATTCGGTGCCCGAACAGGCGGCTTCCAATTCCGGAAGATACCAGTATCACTGATAAAGTCAAAGCAATGGCATGGTATGGGTGACCCAGGTAGAGTGTCATCTGATGGATCATTCCGATCTCTAAGAAGATAAAACCAAGGCCGATAAATATAACGAAAGAGATATACCGTCGAACACCAGAATAGTCTATATTCTTGCCGGCAAGAGGAACCAGGATCAATATGATAGACAGAACTAAAGCCTGAATAGCCACTAATGGTACCAGATAACCACCTTCCAGAAGTATTTGCCACTTGCCTCCCACTGTTTGAATCACTTCGATGAGGGTTGACCATTTAAAAAATTGGCTCAGAAAGGGGCTGTTGTCCGTAACGGGCTTTATATTGAACAGGTATTCATTGAATAAATCGGAGCGTCCTTGCGGTTCCAGAAGCTGCCGGAACATACTGGCATAAATGGGGTGCTGAAATTGGTTGAAGCGATTTGCTTCCCCGGGTTTCATATTCGGGAGACTCACAACATCGAACCATCGTTGACTACAAAAAGATCTTATTTTGTTTAATTTCTTTTTTTCCCATTCTTCCCGGCTTATCAAGATTTCCAGAGTGGTTAAGCTTCGATATGCGGCCATATGCAGTCCGGGATCGGAGATTCCAAGATTTTCCAGAGCTTCGATGGCAACAGCCCATATCCTGAGCTCTTCCCGGGGAGGTGGAATGAGATAGTGGGATATGGAGAGGATCCCGTTCTCAGAAAGATGGGACAAATAAACCTGGAAGGCCTCTACGGTGTATTCGTATTGTTCTCGAAGTCCATACAGGCCACTGGAGGCGGCCGTCAAAGCTCCGGTTACGGGAAGGCGAATGATTTCAAACCGGGCATCTGGTTTTCGACGAAGAAAAGAGCGAGCATTTTCCGGCACCATCCGCAAAGTGCCTCTGGTTGATCCTGAAGATTCGGAAAGCCTCTTTACCAGCTCATTGATAACTAGAGAATTTTGTATGGTTGCCGTTATGCTGGTTGCCTTGTAAGTTTCCGCAATGAGAAAATCCAGGTTTCCACCGGGTTCGATCATAAGCACGCGGCCTGAGGGATTCAAAATGTAAGGCAGAGAGGCCGGAAGCCAGTGAATGAAATCCCTCTCATCAGGTTTTCCCGTCAGGACCGTGATTGCATTGAGATTATCGCCATCTATGGTTATCCCGGTCTGGGATGGTATGGACCCGTTGAATCCAAGACTGATTCCAGGAGCAAATCGGGCTGCCGGGCTCTCCACAAGATCGATCCTGGAGTATGCGTTCCATTGAGTTTTAATGTGGCGGGCGCCCGGGTATTGCAGCGCAAGCATCAGGTCTTTAAAAGGTGAAATTCTGGGGCGAAGATAGCCTGGATGCAGTAAGATTATAGTGATAATAATAATCATAATTCCAAGGGCTGATCCTAACGCTTTCCGATTCCACCTGAAGGCGAAGCAGGCTGCTGATAATGCTCCGAGAGCGGAACAAGTCGGGATTGCACTGGCACAGCCTTTATAGTTAAAAATAAAAAGGGTGATTCCACAGCCTATCCCGGCCCCCAGAAGATCACTGGCGTATATGCCGTGGGTTTTTCCTCGATAGATGGCAAGTGCAGCGGCAAAGTTAAGGCCTGTAAAGAAAAATGGAGCAGAAATAAGAAGATACAACGGGAAGATCAGGACAAACTGTCGAGTATCCCATGCGGCCCGCGCAGGGTCCATCGGGAGAAGGTTGGCTCCTATGTATCCCATCAGTGCGGCGGCGCTGAATCCCATGGAACCCATCCAGAGCAGCTTGGAAGTGTGTCTCAAAAGTATACCCGGGCGCAGTGCCAGGAAGCTTCCAGCCGCGCTGTATCCTAAAAGTGCCATGGAGACAACCATGAAAGCAAAATGGTGCCACCGGGTGATGGAAAAAAAGCGGGTGTAGGAAATTTCCAGTGCCAGCGATGCCAATGACAGCACAGCAACCCCGGTATAAGTAAATATCATATTTCTTTGATTCATTGATGTTAAATCACCCGAAATGTGTATCATTAATCGGCCTACCTTGACACAGCTAGTGCTTACTTGTATAAATCAGAGTAACGCTTTTTGAGTGGTACAGCA
>CAZTAS010000428.1:0-3363 GCA_964611635.1 uncultured Thermodesulfobacteriota bacterium | reverse complement strand
TAGTACACGAAAACTCCAAAAAACACCCTGCTCAATGTGCGGAATGTAGGTTATATTGTCGAATCTATATTCTTTTTTGGAAACAGATCTTTCTTCCTATATTGAAGAAATCTTAAGGCCATCTGATATCAGGATGGATTTGTATAACGCGAGTCCTTCGATATTTTTACCAAAGATAGAACGTGATAATCCTCTAAATTGGTCAATTCTGGTGCATGAGTGTGGTCATATTGATTCTACAGATCTGAGCAGTCTTCCCGAATTAGAGGGGATTTTCCCAGAAGAGCCAGGCAGCGCCGCTGGCGAAATTTTGCGAAATTGGGCAGAGGAGATTTACTGTGACCTTTTTGCAGCAAAGATCCTTGGTCCAGCGTATCTTTCGTCCTTCGTAACGTTTTCTCTTGTGGTCGCAGCAGCCGGCGGGAGTGAGCTCCCCACTGATACGCACCCACCAGATATAGTTCGAATATCTATCATACAGGAAGTCCTCAAGAAGAGTGGGCTAGAAGTGAGGCTAAATATCAGGGAATTTGATTCTAATGATCTCGCCACTCTATTTTTTAATCTCCTGGAGGAAAGGACTAAGGTAGATAGAAGGTATTACAACCAAGGTCTTCAACAATCGTTTCCCCAATTGGCGCTAGGGGAGTTTGTTGATATTATTTGCGATGAGGTTGACAAGATTATTTCACTCAGTCAAGACTTAACGATAAAGGATTTTTCTAGAATATCTTTTTTGGCTGAGAGGCTGGCCAGAGGAATCCTTATTGGATCATACCAAGATCCTGAAAGTATTGAATATGCAAAGAAGAAATACTTGGAGGGCAGAATTGATCGGGAACAATTGGAGGACGGAAAGAAGGCAATAAATGAGTCTAGAGTTCTTCTTTGGGAAATAGTAAATGCTGGGTGGGTTTATAAGGTAGAAGGTCTATATCCCAAAGCTTTTGAGCTGTTCTTTGGTTCACAGGATCGTCCACTTGGAAGAAGGGTTTTGGAATGGGGAGATGAAATTGAAAACATTGACAGATTATTGCTCAAGTCAATCGAGGCTTCTGAGATTCACCGATTAATAGAGGGGGAATAGGAAAGCATGGTATTATCTGATTGGGAAATCGTGCAGGCATTATTAGACGGTAAGATAATCATTACTCCGCTTCTAAATGCAAAAAAACAAATAGGGGCTTCTTCCGTTGATGTTAGACTAGGAACCGAGTTCAAATTAATTCGTATTGTCAAGCAGACACACTTTGACCTTTCAGTTACTGTGGAAGAAATAAGGGAGCAAGTCCGTGAATACACGGAAGTTATCCACGTTGAACCTATGAATCCATTCATACTTCACCCTAATGAATTCGCCCTTGCATCAACCCTCGAGTATATCATTCTTCCGAACGATATTGCTGGAAGGTTGGAGGGTAGGAGCACTTGGGGGCGTGTAGGTCTTCAGGTTCATTCCACAGCTGGGTTGGTTGATCCTGGGTTTCAAGGCACTCTAACTTTCGAGTTACATAATATGGGAAAACTTCCATTGCCGTTATATCCTGGTGTCAGAATTGCTCAAATAAGTTTTCATCGGTGTCAGCCTGTGTCTGAATCTTATATAGAGAAAAGTGGAGCAAAATATGCCAGATCCACTGGTACCAAAGATGCTATGTTCTATGAAGACTACGAATATAAAAAAATACAAAATTTTATAACCCAGGATAGTGAAAATAATTAGCATTCAGAAGGATTCATTTGTTTTGGGAATTGAGGGGACATTCTTTCCCAGCTTTTGATTCCTTTCTTTGATTTTCCAGCCATAGGCAATCTTTAGCCGATTATATTTGTATATGCGCATTCCTTCACATCCCATTTATTGTACCGAGTCCTGCGGATCGCATTGCCTTTTAATCCTTCTTCAATCCCCAGGCCTTCTCCCATAGCTGAGCCGCCTGTCCGTCCAGATAAACAAGATATTTACCGTCATCGACCTTAGTAGAGGCACAAGGCTAAAGGCGTAAGGCTAAAGGGGGTGTGACTGTTCCCTTCCCTGACGGGTCCAGAAGTCGGAGATCAGATCAGGATGTTCTCTCGTCCGTTCCCCTTCAAGTCGGCTCAGGGACACTTGTGCCTGCCAGCCGTCGCCGAAGCTGTGGCGCGGCGGGCAGGGAACACGGAGAAGTTTTGAAGACTTCAATTATCTGTGCGGCCCTGTGAGCTCTGTGCAAGATAAAAGTAACGGGTCATGGATTTTGTCGTGTTCCCCTTCCGACAACCAGTACACATCCAATATCCGCCCGAGGATTGCACCGATATTCCCCTCCAGGGAGAAAGCGAGTAGGGACCTCCCGGATGATCTTCGAGCGTGTAGTGGTGAAAAGTTAATATTTGCAAAAAGGACTATTTTGTGATTCAATTTGCAAAAATGCGCTTCGAGATAGCCATGACAGATGATCGTAAAATGTCTCTGGCTTACCATCGTGGATTGATTCACGGCAGTCACAAGGCCTATATTTCTTCACTCGTGTATGGGAAGGGAGGACGTGGCTATTTTATGAACTTATTGATTTAGGATAATGCTGGCCCTCTTTGAAATCCAACAGGGAATTCATCGACTGCCTCCTAGAGGTGGTTCCTGTTGAAAGACCTATCTGCAAACAACTCGAGGGAAAATGAGGCGTAGCAGCCATACCATTACTGCCAAGCAGGTAAAACTGCTCATTCGCGAGGGGGAAGGCCTTACTTTGGAATTTAAGGAGCGGTATACACCCCGAATCGACCAGGACTTGGTGGCCTTTGCCAATGCCCGAGGGGGAACCCTGCTTCTGGGTGTGCGGGATGATGGGACCGTCTCTGGCGAGCATTTGACAAATGAACTGAAGGCCAAAATCAATAGCCTGGGTCGGAATTGCAGCCCACCCGTTACGGTTAGCCTTTCACACATCGGCGATGTCGTGGCCATTTTGGTTCCGGAAGGCATGGAAAAACCCTATGCCTGCGGTTCTGGATACTACCGACGTCTCGACGCTACGACGCAAAAGATGAGTCATGACGAATTGCGCATCATGTTCGCGGAGAACGAACCTTTGCCGTTCGAAGAAAAGACCGTCCGGAGATTTACCTTCGATGACATATCCCAAGCCAAAATACGAACGTTCGTCAAAGAGGCGGATATCCACATTGGCTCCATCGCTGTGCCCGAATTCCTCCGCAGCCTCAAGGTGGCAGATGAATCGCGAGTGAAGAATGCAGGCGTCCTCTTTTTCGCCAAGGACGTTTATGAACACCTGCATCAGGCCCAGATAACGCTGCTGGCGTTCAACTGAGCCCGATCTCCAATATTGATGGATAAAGATTCAGGATATGTGATGGGGGGAG
>CAZTAS010000427.1:0-3372 GCA_964611635.1 uncultured Thermodesulfobacteriota bacterium | reverse complement strand
GGTCAAGGATGTTCCCGACCCCAGAGGAGAGATCTTGGAGAATTTTGTCCTCTTCTTCCAACATAAGTATTCCATCAGCTACATGTAGGCGAACAAATACAGAACACGAAAATGGTTGTTTTCAAACCCCATATCTTATGTACATTTACCTTCCATAAAAACAGCCATCCGGTAAAGCGGCTTCCCTCCGTTTCCATGAGATTTTTATCCCAAGCCAGATACAAGACTTCACCCACTGAAAAGGGATTCTTGAATCACCTACCACCGGCATAGCGCAATCGTTCCGAAATTCAGTTGGGACAATTTGGTAACTTCCTTTTTCCGGTGAATTTTCTCGATGAGATCAATTGCCGCAAATGTAAGTCAAGTCACCGATGAAGTTTTCATTTCTAAGCAAACGGGCTGGAAACCGGCCGATATGCATGGGCTTTTGCCACTTGTACCAATTGCTGTATGGGCCTGCCGTTTTTCCTGCATCAGCCAGTTTTTCAGCGAGTTGATCAAGACTGCCAAGCACTATTTCAACATAGCGTGGATTGTTTAAGTTGGGAATAAGCATGTATTCCGATGGCAGGGCATTGAAATCACGTGTAAGTTTTGTTCGGCCATGGGTTTGACGACGGGTTCGTTTGCCACCACTCCAATGGAATTCAATGCCGTTCGTTGTTCGCACATTCATTTTCTCCACAGCCCCATTTGGTTTGCCCGGAAACAGATATGGTTCATATTTTGTTAAGTGGACTTCTACGATTTCATACAACTTCAGTTCATTGGGATCTGTGCAACTACGGGTACTTTCATTGAATTGTTTTCGAAGCTCATCGAGAGACTTGCTTACATCATTGTTTTCATCAAGAGATAGTTCGTACAATTCGTGCATGGGACTTGGTCCCTTGGCGTGTAGACGAAGGGCACTCCGTATCCTCTCAAAAATATCGAAGGCCTTTTCATATAACTCAGTTGCTTCTATTATGGCAGGGTCAGTCAGGTATTTTTCAAGCTTGCTGAAAAAAGTGAAGAATGCTTTAGGTAAGTTTTGCCTGGCAACCTCACGGGAAAGTATACGTTTTGCAGCATCATGAACTATGGCAACTCTTCGATGGAAATAAAGAAGGTAGGGGTCAAAAGGGAAACCTTGCCGATGGCCATCGCTGGGATAATCGATCATCCAGGCATGTAGGGCTAACAAAACTTCACGGCCCAAACCTTGGGTCCATCCATTGTTTATTTCTCTCCCTTTCAACAGGTCCTTAAGAACTAATGTCATTTCCCTTTCTTTGATGGCCCTTCGAAGCCACTGCGTCTGGTTACTCCGCTGATCTTTAAGGTTAAGCTGCAATTTCATTGCCCGAAGACGTTTGCTGAGCATCTCCTGAGGGACCTTATAGAGATCTTCACCCAAATCACGGGCCAGATGATAGTGACAAACACGGTGTGGTACTTCGGGAAAGGCTGTCTCACAAGCGTTAAACATTCTCTCACTTAAATCGTGGAGGATTTCATCTGGTAGACCATAATGTTTACCCGCTTCAATCAGACAATTTGAAATGTCTTCCTCATTTTCGGTAGGGATTTTCCAGCTATCAAGAAATATGCCTTCACATGCCTCCTTTACCCCAAAAAATACGGGCGTGCCCGGTTCTATGGTTCCATCGATCAACCATGTGACATTACCCCGTTCTCGAAGATAGTCCTTAAGTTGGGGGGCCGCTTGTCGGTGAACTTCCCCCAGATAAAAGAGAAATTTACGTCCAAGATCATAAAGGCTACTGAACGGAATATGAGGCAACCCATGCTGGTTTATCATCTCCTCATGTATTGTTTTCAGTCTGTGGCCTTCAAGATAAGTTTTTCTTCCCACGAAAGCAATTAGGTCATAGGCATATCGAGCTCCAGGAGGTACGATATTCGCCAAGGTAGGAGAATGAAATGTTAGGGTTTTCTTTTTCCCCGTACGAACAATTTCTCTCGCCTTAAATTTGGAAAAATTCAGGCTCACTACAGTGCGGTGTAGGGTTTTCTGAGCAACCAAAGGTTTACCTTTGAACTCGGCCGGGCTGTCAAATATGTATTCAGCCTGCGAGGGCAACTGAGATACTGTTTTGAGTTCTCTATTGACGGTTTCTCGCAATTCGTTGACCACCATCGCCACACTCAGCTTTCCGTTTTTTTTGAAAGCGAGTAAAATTCTATCACTCCTCGAACTTGCGCTGCGGTTATGCTCTCGCCCTGACGCTGAAGCGTCTGGGAAAGCGATGAAGCCTTGGCATCGGGTTTTTGGATCATCTCCACCAACAGACGGATCACTGTAAGCACATCTAATTGTTGGAGTAGTTCACTTTCTTTAAAATCATAGTGGATTGCGCTAATGGCCCTTGGTTCCCCAATCTGTTGTTTGCGGTTAGCTTGTTGAGATGTTTGAACCTCACGGTCCACTGAAGTATATACACAATGCCGACCAACATAGAATCGGGTTAGCATCTTGCTCCGACAAAGCCAACTTAGTTGATTGTGAACCCTGGTTCTCAACCGCTTCTGCAGTTCCAATACCGTGTACCCCGCTTCGGAATGTTCCACCACAGCCTGGATGGTTTGAGTTAGAGTTTCATAGCGAGAAAATCCAATATCACCATGGAACCATAGACCATCCTTACCGAAATGCGGGATGTCTTTAAGGGTAAAAAAAGACGAATTGAAATTGTAGCTGGAGAAATATCCATAGGTTTTTAATGCTCGTAGGACGGTACTTCGTGATGCGCCGAGCTTAATACAAAGAACGTCTATCGTAGCTACGATCAATTCACGCAAAAGACCAACGACTTTGCTTTCTTTCTGTGAAGCGGTCACCTGGCCCCCTTTGACACTGTATGTAATATAGCTCTAAACCTAGACAGTTTATATTACATACTATATCACACAAAAGGAGCCTCTTCAACAAATAAAGTACCAAAAAATAACAAAAAATGAGGTTAATAAGTCAAAAAGCATTTGCTGCAACGGCCTCGTAATGATACTTTATGTAAAATGAAAACAAGGAATGCTTTCTAACTATCCATTTTTATTAAGAAAGTTTCAAACCTAACCAAATTTCGGAACGATTGACCTGAGGTAGTGGTTTAAGCCGATTAATTAATCAATCGCATCCGCTACCAGGAGCAAGGGGGGACAACGTATCGAACACTTCAGGAGAATACGGAAGAAGAGGGGTCAAACCTGATCGACTATGTAAGAGAGAAAACAAGACGGATATTGAAAAAGAATGGTTTCAGTGAAGATGGCATTTACCTGGGGAATAGTCTGGCATATGCGAGTAATCAAGTTGTGACACTTCCTAAAGAAAAGATAATTAAGGCGGCAGAGAAATGCCTTGAT
>CAZTAS010000426.1:0-3380 GCA_964611635.1 uncultured Thermodesulfobacteriota bacterium | reverse complement strand
TCGGAAAGCCGTGTGCGGGAAAACCGCACGCACGGTTTGATGAGGGAGGGCTGGTCTAGACCGCCACGGCAAGGCTATTCAGGCACCGTCAAACGAAAGAGACGGAAACGGATAAGCCGAACCTAAAGCCGCTGAGACCTGCTCTCTACTCTACCCGGAAGCCCAACGAGGCAGAGTATATGAAGCATAGCAGACTAAATCCAGTGAAAGCAATCAGGGCTTTCTGCCTTCAAGTTGAGAATTAGCCTTTAATTACAACATGATTTATCAGCGAAAAGGCATCTCGGCAGACGATGAGATCGACTCTACTTGTACCCGTTTCAGAAAGGATTTTCTTGACTTTCGTAATGGTCAATTTGCCGAGTGTACGCTAAAATATATTTGACGTACCTATATATATATTTTGTGTACCTTATCTCCAAAAGCTTAAATGAGGAGGAATGAAAGATGGATGTCCAGATGAAGGAGAAAATTACAATAGGTTCATGGAGCGCTATTGGTGGCGCTATTGGTGGCGCAATTATATTAGCCATCATCGGCTTCAATTGGGGTGGATGGGTTACGGGTGATACTGCCCAGAAAATGGTTGAAGATGCTGTCCTCGATCGCTTGGCACCGATTTGTGTCGCACAGTTTCAGCAAGATCCGAACAGGGAAGAGAGACTCAAGGAGTTGAAAAAACTAGACTCCTATGGAATCAACAATAGAAGTGGCTATGTAAAAAAACAGGGCTGGGCGACAATGCCCGGTGATAAATCGCCTGATAATAAAGTTGCCGATGAGTGTGTCGGACGGATTATGGAGTTCGCCAAGTAAGACCAAGGGTATCTTGGAGGGTGAATTTAGCAACTTGCAACGGGGGCTTGGAACGGTTAGGATAGACGGGAGAGATAAGAGGGAGTTGGCCGGAGGGATCATAAAGGCTTTATGTAAGCCTTAGAAATGAAAAGCCTCGCTGTGAGCAGAAGAGGTCTTTAGCCCTGAAGGAAGATACTCCCATAAAGCCGGAGAAGCTCTCTTTGATCGAGGATATCCTCTGCAGGCATAGACTTTATGTAGAGGATAGAGAGCGATGGACGCACCATGCTTGACGGAGCCAATAGTCAAGTGAGCTCAGGGCCGTCAAATCAGTCTGCTAATTTGGGTAGTCTTTAATTTGGCAAGGGTAAAGATTATGGTAAGTATGGTTGAAAATACCGATTAAAGGAAAATTCTGGGAAGACATGATATAATGGGATATGCAGAACTATTTCTGCAGAGTAATTGCTAGGCGATGAACTTTATCATTATTTACAAAAGGAGATTTGAATGAAGATCTATGTGGGAAATTTGTCGTACGAGGTCACCGAAGAAGACTTGCGGCTGGCTTTCGAAAAATTTGGCCAGGTTGAATCTGTCACCATTATAAAAGATAAATATAGTGGTCAATCAAAAGGATTTGGATTCGTGGAGATGCTCTCTAAAGCTGAAGGGCAGCCTGCAATCGACGGCCTAAATGGCAAAGATCTAAAAGGAAGAACCCTTAACGTGAATGAGGCTCGCCCTCGCACTGAAAGTCGTGGTGGCCAAGGAGGATATGGTGGTGGCAGAGGAGGCGAAGGAGGTAAAGGAGGATATGGTGGCGGCAGAGGAGGTAAAGGCGGATATGATGGCGGCAGAGGAGGACGCGGGGGGAGCAGATGAGGACAAGCGGATTGTAGTTTTTAATCATCGACATACAATAGATCAAACTATAATTGTTTAAAATTTCGCCTAACCTGCCAGTTCAGCTGACAGCCAGGGGCGCGGCCTTTGGTTTTTATCCAGGTGAATATTTAATTCGCTTTTGGGGGGGCATTCTTCCCTGTCTGCAGCTAACTTCGGCGTTCAAGGGGTTTCTTATACTGCCTTGGTATATCCGTGATCTTGATAAATCACCATGACGAAATACCGGGCATACTCTCACAGATTCGCTCATGAGCAAAGGGGCAGCTTACAACTCATTGCAACGGACCGCTAAGGCGTTCGGATTTCAAATATGGAGCTGGTTGAAAAGGGCAAATTTTTTGATCAAGGGTAATTTGGCAAAACCCTAGCGGACGCTGAATTCGGGCGTTGGGCTTCTGACAATGTCCGACAGAGTAATCGCCATGCGTAAACGTTCCCTTCCGAGCACCAAGCTCCTGCCGAAAGGACTCGTGATACTTCACGAGGACAAAGATATCCTTGTGGTGGATAAACCACCGGGTCTGTTGACGATCGTTACAGATACGGACAAATCACGAACAGCTTACTTCATTCTAACAGATTATGTCCGCAAGGGTTGCGCCAAGTCCCAGAAACGCATTTTCATCGTTCACCGACTGGACAGGGAAACCTCAGGGATACTCATCTTCGCGAAGAGCAAAGAGGCGAAGCTCTTTTTGCAGGGCCAGTGGAAAGAAACGGAGAAGAAATATCTCGCAGTCGTTCATGGCAAGTGTGAGAAGCGCTCGGAGACTATTACTACATACTTGGCAGAAAACAAAGCTCGCGTCGTGTACTCTACATCCGACACCACAAAAGGACACTTATCCCATACGGCTTATAAAGTGCTCAAGGAGACGACGGACTTTTCTTTGCTGGAAGTTGATCTGTTGACGGGCAGGAAGAACCAGATACGCGTACATCTCGCCGGTATTGGACACCCGATTGTGGGCGACAAGAAGTATGGGAAAGGGAATAGCACCCACAAACGTCTAGCACTTCATGCTAGATCGATTTCCTTCAAACACCCCTTCAGCGGCAAGCAGCTCACTTTCGACGCGAAAGTGCCCGTATATTTCAACAAGCTAGTTGGTAGTGTGGATCACGAGGACAGCCCAACAAGAAACTGAACCGTCTTGAGAATTGCGCGCAATTCTCAAAAGGTTAGTTCAGCGTTGGCCTCCGAGAATAGTGAACATACGCAAAGACAGAACTGACGACGCAGCGGCGCCCTCGCGGCGAGAAGATGGCTGACAGGAGGAAAAGGAGGCACGCAATGGGAGACAAAGGCAAGAAGGATAAGGACAAGGGTCGGAAACAGAAAATAAACAAACAGGACCAGAAGGCAAAAAGGAAGTTGAAGAAGCAACCGAAAAGAACCCCTTGACAAAAAGCATGCTGAGGTGTGCCCTTCTTCCCGAAAAACCCACCAAGGCGGCACCGTCCGCCATTGCCGGTCCATCAAGGGACACGACGATGTTGACCATATGGTAGTCTTTGTGTGAAAGACAGCGAACAGGGCAAAAAAGGCCAGGCATTTTGGGGACAGCATACCTATTTCCCCCTTCGCTGTTCTTCCCGGTCTCAGCCTCCACAAAACGCGGGTGGCCCACACAACTTGTTGTGTGGGAGCCGAAGGCTCAGGTTCTCACGAT
>CAZTAS010000425.1:0-3412 GCA_964611635.1 uncultured Thermodesulfobacteriota bacterium | reverse complement strand
GCCAGAGAGCAAGCTTCCCCGCAATCTGCCTCCCCAGCGCCTTCTCCATCCCCAGCCTTCTGGCCGCCTCATAGATCGCCCAGACCGCCATCGATTTCTTCCTCAAGAAGCTGAAGATCACAACTCCGGTGCGGGCATTCACCGGCAATGGCTACCACCTTCTCTCTGCACTGCCCCCGGTCTCTGTGAATGAGTCCCCTGATATCAAGGAACAGCTCAACCTCTTCCGCCACGAAATTCAATACGAATTTTCTGATGCAATGAAACGCATCGGCGTCCGGATGGACAACACCATGGATTTATCGAGAGTTGCCAAGATCCGTGGCACCAAGAAGCCTCATGGGAAATATTGCAGCCGGTTTTTCGGGAAACAAAGGGTAGAAGACAAAGTACTGCTTGATTATCTCAGGAGCCTTGAGCCTGAGGAGAAGCCTATGGATACCGTGCCGATCCTTGATGAACTACCGGAGAGCTTCAAGAGACTTTTGTCTTCTGACGATACACTTCGGATGCTGTGGGAAGGTGTTAGTAAATCCGATGGCGACACGACCAGAAGCGGCTACGACTTTTCCCTTGTGAAAGAGTGTATCCAGAAAGGCATTACGGATGTTGTGGAGCTGGCCACCATCTTGAAGCTCAGGCCCGAGGGCGCTGTGCAGAAAAGCGGTAAAGGGGACTCATATGTCCGATTGACCATCGCCAACGCCATCAAATAAACCGAAAAATATAAATAATCCATCATCTTATCATTATGTATGGTGCTGGAGTATTTAGAGGAAAGGGCAAGAGAAGAACAGAAAGGCATGATAAGGGACATGGAGAGATACATCGCTGTGTCAATGACCAATGGATACATCATCTCCCTGCAAAGCCTGGCGCAAAAGGCAAAAGATAAGCTCAAATACTCGAAAGAATACATTGCCGAAAGACTCGATGAGATCAAGAAGGACCTGTTCAACAGATATTTGCCACAACTGGAAATTCTCAACCAGGAAACCATTTACGCCGGGATAAGCGGGAGCAAATTTTATTAGTTTGTGGATTCCCTGGAAAAAAGAATGACTGCTCTGGAAAAAGTCTATGAGTGCCGATAAACTGGCTATTTCTCAAAAGGAGTCCTGAGATGCATGACCTGGATGATTTGAAAAGCGAGGTTCTTGAAGTCCTCGATGATGTGAAAGAAGAGCTCCTCCTCACCATGCGCATCAGCCTGGAAGGCGAAAGGCTGAATGCCTTTAGGGAGAAGGTGTCAAATCTTTTTGATTTGCGGGGAGCTGCGGGGAAGATAAACAGGTTGTTTGCAAGGTTTCAAAGCATCAATATTGATGGTTTGAATCATTAGGATTGACAATGGCCACCACAATGGCCACCCAATGCCCCATAATCTCCTCCAAAAAAAGAATGGGGGAGATGTGCATGTTGAGGGGAATTTATTCTGATCATAAATGCCCCATTTGCGGGTCCAAGTATGTCCACAGGGAGCCGAGGGGATTGTTTTGTCCGAAGCATAAGGGGCAGTGGCCAACACGATATGTTGTTCGATTCAAGGATTTGTGTCGGCGGTTTCACAATTACGATGAGGCCAGAAGGTTTTTAACTGGCTTACGTTTCAAAATGGATGAAGGAAGCTTTGATAGCAGGGATTATAAGAAAGATCATCCCATGGGGTTTATGACGCTGGCCGGACAATTCTTAGAAGTTAAAAAAGCGGAGACAAAATATGGTCAGTACAAGAATCTTTGCAATTATCTTCGAAAAGCAATAGACGTGTGGGGCCAAAGAAATATAAAAGAAATTGGCTATGCAGAGATAGAAAATTTTCTGATGAGCCTTCTACTCTCGGGAAAGACGAAAGCCAACATACGATCTTCATTGCATAGCCTTTGGAGTTGGCTGAAAAAGCGAAGGATTATGCAAGCTCATCAAGTTCCGGAATTTCCAGATGTGAAAAATAATTTGGGATGGAGGCGAACAATCGACAAAGAGACTCAGAGAGCAGTGATCAAGGAGATATCCAGAATTGAGCCATTCAGGGTTTATCTCGGCATTAAATGGCTTTCAACTTATATCTCAATTCGCCCAGGGGAATTATTGCAAGTTAAGGAAGGCGAAATATTCTTGGAATCAGGCTTTATACTCATAACCAATTCAAGAGACAAAGAACCAAAACCAGTCCCATTATTACCTGAAGATATCGAGCTTATACAATCATTGCCTCGCGGTCTCCCGCAGCTTCCCTTTTTTCGTCATATCAGAGGCGGGAAAGGATGGAGAGCAGGGCAACCATTTGGTAAAAGATATTTTTACAAATGGTGGAAGAGGGCGTGTGCCAATTTGGGAATCTAGGAGGTGGATCTCTATGGCGGTACCAGGCACAGCTCGATAATCGCGTTGCAGGAGCATTTCACACCGGAGCAGATAAAGCGAGCTACAATGCATAGCACAAACAAGGCTTTCGAGAGATATTTTCGGGTGGACGCCAAGGAGCTATTACTGGTGTGTCACAGCACTATCGCTGATAAAGAGTTGATAACGAAAAAAGAGGATGATAATCGCGGTAAGTTATTGAAAATTAAGCATGATAATGGTCGGGGAGGGGGGATTTGAACCCCCTATCTGTTAGTATTAAAGAGCGTTTGCTAGCGACTGATACGCTGCTGATAAAAAACTAGTGGAGGCGGCGGGAATCGAACCCGCAGGTAACTCAATGATTACCGGTGATAAGAAATGATGTAAAGTTATTTACTATGCTAAAATAATTAGCTTTTCCTTCATGACCTTCTCCAAACCGAATGTCACCAACAGTAATTACACTTCACAAAATATCACGTAAAATCGGCACAATTTTGGGCACAAAATGGTATCATGCCATCCTCAGCATAGTGATATGCGGACAACTGGGATTTTCTGGCGACCTTCTTCTGTGAGGAGGACTATAGGGCTTATCTGGAGATCATGGCCGAGTGGTGCGGCCGCTGCGGTGTGGAGATCTGGGCCTACTGCCTGATGCCCAACCATGTGCATCTCATTGGTGTTCCCGAGTCTGAGAACGCTCTCAGGCTTGCCATCGGGGAGGCCCATCGGCGCTACACCCGGCGTATTAACTTTCGGGAGGGCTGGCGCGGGCATTTTTGGCAGGGGCGATTCGCCTCATTTGCGATGGACGAGAGGTATCTTCTTGCGGCTGTTAGGCATGTGGAGTTGAGCCCTGTGCGAGCGGGTCTGGCGGCGAGCCCGGAAGGGTATCTGTGGAGCAGCGCGGCGGCGCACATGGCATCTCTTGACGACGTCATGGTGAGAGTATCCCCTCTTCTGGAGATGGTGGGAGATTGGGGGGAATTCCTTTCCCAGGAGGTAGCGCAGGAGGACGTGAGGCTACTTCGGTCCCACGAGCGCACGGGGAGGCCACTTG
>CAZTAS010000424.1:0-3432 GCA_964611635.1 uncultured Thermodesulfobacteriota bacterium | reverse complement strand
AAACTCAAAATCATGGCTATTCATGAGACAAAGTACGCTTTAGTCGGATGAACCAGAAATTCTTTATTCAGGAAGTACCAACCATTGGCCGTCCAAGAGACCTGGCTCAGCGTATGGCTGCTCTGGCCCGTCTGATTCGGAAGCTCATAGAAGAGACCTTCAGCCGGGAAATCGAGGAAGGCGCGCTGCACGCCCAATTCAAAGCTTTCCGGGACACGCTGATTCCCGAGCTCACCGCGGCACAATTTGCCGACATGTATGCCCAGACTATCACTTATGGCCTATTTGCGGCCCGCATTCATTTCCTTAATGGGGGGAAATTCACCCGTGAAAAGGCGGCATGGAATCTTCCGGAGACCAACCCATTCCTCCGCAAGCTTTTCAATGAGATCGCTGGCCCTGACTTGGACGATCGCATTGCATGGCTTGTGGACGATCTTGCTTATCTGCTGGCCCGGGCGGACATGGCCGAGATTTTGCGGGACTTTGGCAGGCGCACAAAGCAGCAGGACCCGGTGGTCCACTTCTACGAAACCTTCCTCGCCGCTTATGACCCGGGAATGCGCCAGAGACGCGGTGTTTATTATACACCTGAGCCTGTAGTATCCTATATCGTCCGTTCCATTGATTATATTCTGAAGACCCGCTTCAATCGTCCCCTGGGCCTTGCGGACACCAACACGCTCATCCTCGACCCGGCCTCAGGAACGGGGACATTCCTTTACTTTGTCATTCAGCAAATCCATGAGACCCTGGCGGCCATGGGTCAGGCCGGTGCATGGAGCGATTATGTGGCGCATCATCTCCTGCCCCGCGTGTTCGGCTTCGAGCTGTTGATGGCCCTTTACGCCGTGGCCCACATGAAGCTGGGCATTCAGCTCCGGGAAACTGGCTATAACTTCGCCAAAGACCAGCGGCTCGGCATCTACCTGACGAACTCCCTTGAAGAAGCCATTGTCCGGGCCGAAACTTTGGGTTTTGCCGGGTTCATCACCGATGAGGCAAATGCTGCCTCTGAGGTCAAGAAAGAGAAGCCCATCATGGTGGTGCTGGGCAATCCTCCATACTCGGTCAGTTCGTTTAGCAGGGGGAAGCACATCGAGCGGTTGATGGAGCGCTACAAAACCGCTGTGCATCATGAAAGAAATATTCAGCCTTTATCTGATGACTACATAAAGTTTATCCGCTTTGCCCACGACCGCATCGAGCGAACCGGTTATGGGGTCATTGGAATGATCACCAACAACTCTTATCTCTCAGGCCTCATACACCGCGGGATGAGGGAAGAGTTGATGAAAACTTTCGATGAAATTTATATTCTGAACTTACACGGAAATGCACTTATCAAGGAGACCGCGCCCAATGGGGAACCGGACAAGAATGTCTTCGACATCAGACAGGGAGTGGCAATTTCACTTTTTGTTAAAAAGCAAAAGCACAATGGACATGCTCGTGTGCATTATCATAATATTTGGGGTGTTAGAGACGGAAAATATGGCTACATGCTGGAAAACAATATCATTACAACTGAATGGCAGGTCCTTGAGCCACAATCTCCTTACTTCTTTTTTATTCCAAAAAACCTGAATTTGTTAAGCGAATATGAACGAGGATGGAGCGTTACTAACATTTTTATTGTCCATTCCACCGGTATAAAGACCCACCGAGACCACTTTGTGATTGATTTTGAAAAGGAATGTCTCAGATCAAGAATTGAAGAATTTAGAAATGAAGCATTTTCTGACGATGAGGTGCGAGAAAAATTCAATTTGAGGGACACAAGAGATTGGAATTTGTCTGAGGCTCGAATTGCACTCAGGTCAAGAAAAGATTGGGATAAAGATTTTACAGAATGTTTGTACCGTCCTTTTGACGTCCGTCAAATATATTATTCAGGCGATGTGATTGAATTCCCGAGGCCTGAGGTCATTCGTCACATGCTGCAAGAAAATGTTTGCCTTATAACTAATAGGCAGATTAGGTTGGCGAAGGTAAATCATTTTCTGGCAGCAGGTTTACCAGTTGATATGCATGCTCTTGAAACAGCTCATGCTTCTTTGAACATCTTTCCCATGTATTGTGTTATCCCATTCATAAAAAGCTTATCGGGCAAATCGAGAAATGGCCTGTGGGAAAGGATGGGCGGCGTCCAAATTTAGACCCGGAATTCGTAAATAAATGCGCTGAACATCTTGAAATGATTTTTATAACAGATGGCAAAGGGGACAGAACCAATACCCTTGGCCCAGAAGACATTTTCAACTATGCCTACGCCGTCTTCCACTCCCCAACCTACCGCCAACGCTATGCCGAGTTCCTCAAAATTGACTTTCCCCGCCTGCCTCTCACATCAGACCGGGAGCTGTTTAAAGCACTGGTGGAGAAGGGCGAGAAACTGAATGCCCTGCACCTTATGGAAGCGCCGGAGCTGAACCGAATCATAACCGGTTTTCCCGTGGTGGGTTCAAATGAAGTGGGAAAGGTTTTTTACAGAGAACCGCATCAAGATGAAGATGGCAGAGAGATCCCCGGCAGGGTGTATATCAACAAGACGCAGTATTTTGAAGGGATTGAGCCTGAGGTGTGGGAATTTCACATCGGCGGATACCAGGTGCTGCAAAAGTGGCTCAAGGACCGCAAGGGCCGCAATCTACCGTTTGATGACCTTCTGCACTATCAGAAGATAGTGGTGGCCCTGAAAGAAACCATGCGCCTGATGGAAGAAATCGATGCCCTGATCCCCTCGTGGCCAATCGAATGAATTCACGTTGTATTGGAAATATTTTGCCAGGTCAGGCCCAGGCCTTCTGGTCATTACAATTAATCATAAGAAATATTAAATGCGGCTCAGGCGTTGGATATTGAATTTTACATTGCCCGCAAATGCAGATAACAAATAGTTTGAGGTTAACACCCAAAGGCTGCTCTCTTCTCAAATTTTGTGCTGGCATGAAAAAGCCTCTATGAAGTAGAATAACATAAAGAATTATAGGGAATCCTGGAGGTATTTATGAAATACAAAGTAGTCCTGAAAAAAACTGAAGAAGGTTATTCTGTTTGGGTTCCCGGGCTGCCAGGTTGTTGGTCACAGGGACAGACAGAAGAGGGAGCTTTAGAAAACATTAAAGATGCCATACAAGCATATCTGGAGACTGTTGAAAAGTTAAGCAGAGACAAAGACTCCCGTTATGTAGAAGTAGGATAAGCTTATGCCTAAATTACCAGGTATAAGCCATCAACGAGCTGTAAAAGCTTTTGAGAGTGCAGGTTTCTGGATTACAAGGCGAGGGAAACATATAACAATGACTAATGGAGAACGTATTATTACCACTCCAAGATCAAATCCAATTAATTCTGGTTCATCTGGAATTTGCGTGCTTTAGCTCTTGAAAATTTGTGGACAATCAGGTTTTCCTCTTTGATGAAAAAGAA
>CAZTAS010000423.1:0-3435 GCA_964611635.1 uncultured Thermodesulfobacteriota bacterium | reverse complement strand
AATTCATTTGTCTTAGGGTTTGCAAATATAATCTTTATATTTAACATACAAGGGTAAGGGTGAGGGTGAATGATAATGAGTAAAACCCCAAAAATAATCGGTGCAAAGGTCAACATGTAGTTACTCCCTTGAAAGCAACTTGGTATTATATCCTCATCAGGTTCTGCAATGGCTGCAATGATTTCGTTGATTGGAACCAGCTTTTCTTCCCGCGCCAGGATGAGCCTCAGCATGCCGCTTCCGGGGGCTTCGATTTCGTAGTTGACCTTCTGCGTCTCGATTTCCACTATGGGCCTGCCCTTTTGTACAGGCTCCCCTACATTCTTTATCTGCCGGATAATGGTTCCCTCTTTCATGTGTTCATCAAGGCGGGGCATTCTAACTTCCCAGATCATCGACTAATTTATCCTCCATGAAAAACCCTTCACTAAGAGTTCCTACAAACATTGGAATTCAAGTCAGCTAATCACTGCCCCAGCATGCGGCGAACCTCTTCCGCTATGCGAGCGCTGCTCGGTAGGACAAAGGCTTCCATTTGAGGAGCGAACGGTATGGGCGTGTTGGGCAATGCCAATCGAGCGGGTGGAGAATCCAAGTAATCGAACGCCTCCTCCATTACCGATGAGATAATTTCGGCACCAGCGCCGCCGCGCTTGGGGCCAGCCTCCACTACCAGCAGGCGGTTGGTTTTCTGGACGGAACGCACGATGCTGGGCAAATCTAGCGGTACAAGGGTTCTGGGATCGAGAACCTCAATATCGATCCCATCCCGTTCCAGCTCCTCGGCCGCTCGCAAGGTCAGCGGAACCATGGCTGAGATGGCTACGATGGTAATGTCCTTTCCCTCCTTTTTAACATCGGCCTCTCCCAGGGGAATAGTGTAATCCCCATCGGGAACGGGCCCCATATTTCCGTAAAGAGTGAAGGACTCGATAACAATCACGGGATCATTGTCGCGAATGGCTGATTTGAGCAGCCCCTTGACGTCTCGAGGTGTTGATGGGAGGGCAATCTTCAATCCGGGAAAATGCTGGAACATGGATTCCAGGCTCTGGGAATGCTGAGCTGCCCGGCTTGCACCAATCCCGGTAGAGGTGCGGATTACCATGGGCACAGACATACGTCCACCCGTCATATACAGGTATTTGGCTGCCTGGTTACCAATCTGATCCATGGCGCGCAATGTGAAATCACAGAAAAGAATTTCCACTATGGGCCGTAATCCGTTTATAGCCGCTCCCACTGCACAACCCACCACCGTATCCTCTGAGATGGGCGTATCGCGAACCCGATCCGGGCCAAAGCGCTCCAGCAGCCCGGCAGTAGCCTTAAAGCTCCCTCCAGCCTGTATGCCCTGGCCCATGATGAAAACTCTATCATCTCTCTCCATCTCCTCAGCGGTTGCCTCAACAATAGCCGAAACGTAGGTACTATCTTTCACGGAATGTTCCTCCTAATCTGACTTGAAGACATCGGTTAAAGCCCATTCCGGCGGCACGTCCTGGCTACTCTGGGCAAAAGCCACAGCCTCTTCAATCTCCTGGCGGCACCGATGCTCAATTTCTTCCAGTTCCGTTTCCGCAATCCAATCCTTCTCCAGAAGGAATGCCCGGGCCTTACTGATGGGGCATTTCTCCTCCCAGGATGCTATCTCTTGTTCGCTTCTATAGGCAATACCACGGGTCGGATCGGACTCGGCATGACCGCGGAACCGATAGGTCTTGCATTCCAGCAAAGTAGCCCCTTCACCATTGCGAGCCCGCTGCACCGCCTCATGCGCCGCCTCGTAAACGGCCACGACATTCATGCCGTCCACCATATATCCTGGAATTCCATAGCCGGCCGCCCGAATGTAAAAATCCTGCACTGAGGAGTGACGAGATAACGGGACTGATACCTGGTAAAAATTATTTTCGCACACTAACACAACGGGTAGATTCCAGATACCTGCAAGGTTCATGCTTTCGTGGCAGGGCCCACTGTTGGCGGCACCATCACCGAAAAAGCCCACGGTCACATGCCCGCTGCCCCGAAGCTTGGCAGAAAGGGCCACCCCGCAAGCAATAGGGAGGGAAGATCCAACGATGCCGTTTGCCCCCAGCATGCCCACCGAAGGGTCAATGATATGCATGGGACCTCCCTTGCCTTTGTTAGAGCCCGTCTTCTTACACATTAATTCAGCCATCAGGGCCTTAAGATTCCCTCCTTTGGCTATATAATGCCCCTTGCCCCGGTGGGTACTCAGGATATAATCATCCTTGTTCAGAGCCGAACATACACCAACAGCCACCGCCTCCTCACCAAAGCTGAGATGGATCATCCCCGGTAAACCTGCCCGATACAGCTCGATGATCTTTTCATCTATACGGCGACTGAGCAGCATTTTTCTGTACATCTCGACCATTAGTTCCCTGGATATTCCCATTTTTTTCTCCCGTCAGTCATCTTTGATCCTTATGCAGCTTTAAGAACGAATTGCGGGCGCTTTCCTTCGCCGCCCGCAACCAAATTCCATAAAAATCCGGATTTACCCACCGGCAGGACCTCGGCCCATCACAGAGGCATCTTTATTTTACAATCTATGTGATGAACAAATGGAATAAAGGCAATGAAAGCCAAAAAAAGAAAATGAAAATTAGAATTATCCCATATCATCGATATCAAGAGCATTTTTCTTTGTCAAGTCGAAAAAACCATACTAAAGGGATTAAGTTTTTTCTTGACATTTAAAAGTGGTAATGATAAAAAATTTTCATATTAATTTAATCAACAAAAATTTTCCATTATACTATTTATCCAAACAAATCGATAACTTACCCCTTATAATTGGCAAGGAGGGTGGCGGTGCTAAGATTATCGACAAAAAGCAGATATGGTTTGAGGGCTATATTTGATATAGCATATCACTCCAAGGGCAAGCTCACCCAGGTCAAAGATATTTCTCGGCGCCAAGAAATTCCTCCACGATACCTTGAACAGATCTTTCGAAGCCTGACAAGGGCCAAGATTGTGGGAAGCAAGAGGGGGCCCAATGGAGGATATTTCCTTCTCAAACAGCGTCATGAAATTACCATTAAAGACATCATCAATGCAGCGGAAGGGGCCATTGAGGTGGCACCATGCACTAAAAATGCTTCCCCGCTGGCACGATGCCATCGTTATACCCATTGCGCCGCGCAAACTATTTGGCTTGAAGCACAGGATATTCTATCAAAATTTTTGGATTCAATGACTATTGCGGACTTATGCGCTAAAGCTAAAGCTCTCGGGATTGAGAAAGAGAATAATAGTGAAATGGATTTCTGGATCTGAACGATCGCTGCCTACTAACAGAGAGTTACAATGGATCGAAGTCTTTGAGGCTTTTGATTACATAGAAGGGGGGTGGTTGATGTGTGTGATGACATGAGCGACATGTCCCACATGTGCAAAATG
>CAZTAS010000422.1:0-3444 GCA_964611635.1 uncultured Thermodesulfobacteriota bacterium | reverse complement strand
AAAAATCAAGGTCGTAGAGGCAAAGGACTTTCAACTGCAAAATTTGGGATAATGAAGGACGATAATATAGTCAGTCTCCCCGGCCATCCCCTTAAACCAATAATTCGGGTTGAAAATGCCGGCAAAAAAGAATAAAATTATTTAATCTCAAAGTTCGAAATCAATTTACACATCAGCAAAGGGCACCACAATAATGCACTTTTTGTGGAGTGGATGCCTCTTAATCTCCGGTCATTCCGATGGCGAGTAATGATTGGTTCTTTTGGTTCGCCGTCGGGTGCTCAGGCTCGAGTTGAATCATGAACGAGCGTACTTCTTTGTTTCTAATCGATGGGAGTTCATATTTTTATCGGGCTTTCCACGCCATTAGGGGGTTGTCACGATCCTCAGACGGAATGCCCACAAATGCCATTTACGGCTTTGTTCGTATGCTGATGAAAGTCATACGTGAGGGGAAGCCCACCCACGTGGCCATAGCCTGGGATGCGCGTGGTCCCACCTTCCGACACGATATTTTTCCCGAGTACAAAGCCCAAAGGCCGGAAATGCCGGAAGAACTGCGGGTACAGATTCCTTATATTCAGAAAATCGTTGAGGCTCTTCGCATACCTTCACTGGAGATGTCCGGCTGGGAAGCTGATGACATCATCGGCACCATTGCCCGAAGAGCTGAACAGGAAAATATGGATGTCATCATTGTCTCGGGAGACAAGGACCTCATGCAACTGGTGGGGCCACACGTGATCATGTGGGACACCATGCCGCAGAAAGATATTCGCTACGACATAGAAGGGGTAAAGCGTCGCTTCGGCGTGCCCCCCCAGCAAGTAACGGAAGTAATGGCGCTGGCTGGAGACAAGTCAGACAACATCCCCGGAGTCCCGGGAATCGGGGGGAAAAAGGCAGGTGACCTCATCCATCAGTTCGGATCGGTGGAGAACCTTCTGGCCCATCTTGATGAACTGAAGGGGAAGATACGGGAGAACCTGGAAGCCCACAGTGAGGAGGCTCTGCTGAGCAAGCGTCTTGTGTGCATTGATACTGAAGCACCCTTAATGGTGGAACCCAAGGAGCTGAAACAGGGAGAGACTGACCTTCAGAGCCTGGATGCGGTGTTTCGAGAGCTCGAATTCACACAGCTACGGAAGGAGTTCGTGCAAAAAAAGGAAATTTCATATGATAAATATCGGCTGGTGACTGATGTGGCTTCGCTGGATGCCTTGGTTCACCGGCTTAGGGATGTCAAGGATTTTGCGCTGGACACGGAGACTACTTCCCTGAATCCAATGAATGCTGACTTGGTAGGCATTTCAGTATCCTCCGCCATGGGAGAGGCTTACTACATGCCCGTAAGCCACCTGTACGATGGAGTTCCTCATCAGTTGAGCTTAAAGACGCTGAAAGAGAAGCTCGGCCACATACTTACTGACGAATCTATCGGTAAAATAGGCCAGAACATAAAATATGACCTCATCGTGTTGCGTCGACATGGCATTGAACTTAAGGGGATTGATTGTGATACAATGATTGCCTCTTATGTTATAGATCCCTCCCGCCGAAGCCATGGCCTTGAGGATTTGAGTATAGACCTCCTGGGCCATCGAATGATTACATACAAGGATGTGGTTGGGACGGGGCAAAAAGCTGTCTCTTTCTCCAGAGTGGATTTGACTACGGCGATGAACTACAGTTGTGAGGACGCAGACGTCACACTTCGTCTCGCCAGAATACTACTTTCCCGACTAGATCAGGCAGGCCTTAGGAAGTTGTTCGATGAAGTGGAAATGCCCCTGCTGGAGGTTCTGGCCGAAATGGAGATGCATGGCGTCCGTATCGATAGAATACGTCTTAAGGAACTATCCCAGGACATGAAAAAGCGCATTAGTAACCTGGAGGAACACATTTATGAATTGGCCGGGGAGCAGTTCCTGATCAACTCACACCAGCAACTGGGCCGGATCCTTTTCGAGAAGCTGAACCTTCCAGTGGTGAAAAAGACGCAGAAGAAGACGGGTTACTCCACAGACGTGAAGGTTCTGGAGCAATTGTCTCCCAAGCATCCCCTGCCTGGAGCGGTGCTGGAGTATCGATCCCTGGCCAAGCTGAAGTCAACCTACGTGGACGCTCTCCTGGAAATGCTCCATCCGGAGACAGGCCGTATTCATACATCCTATAATCAGACTGTGACGGCAACCGGACGCCTGAGTTCCAGCGATCCCAACTTGCAGAACATACCAATCCGCACCCTGGAGGGACGGCGTATCCGCCAGGCCTTTATCCCAGAGGAAGGATGGTGGATGCTCTCCGCCGACTACTCACAGATCGAGCTGCGGCTCCTTGCGCACATCTCGGAGGACGAGACCCTCTGCCAGGCTTTTCATGAGGGCGAGGACATTCACGCCCGGACCGCTGCGGAAGTTTTCGGGATTAATCTCCAGGAGGTTCCATCAGAACTGCGGCGCAGAGCCAAAGCCGTGAACTTCGGAATAATTTATGGCCAGAAGGGGTTCGGACTCTCCCGGGAACTGGGGATTTCTACCCGGGAGGCACAGGAAATTATTGCCCGCTACTTCGAGCGATACCCCGGGGTTCAGAGATATCGAGATAATATGATTCGCCAGGCAGAGAAGCAAGGGTTTGTAACCACTTTGCTGGGCCGGCGCAGAATGCTCCCTGAGATTCGCAGCTCCAATCGGGTGGCGCGTGAGGCAGCCGAACGAATGGCCTTGAATACCCCGTTGCAGGGGACGGCGGCCGACCTCATCAAGCTGGCAATGATCAGCATTGCACGCCGGATCCGGAAGGAAGGATGGAAATCGCGGATGCTCCTGCAGGTCCAC
The DNA here is from genome assembly GCA_964611635.1 of uncultured Thermodesulfobacteriota bacterium. Classification (GTDB taxonomy): domain Bacteria; phylum Desulfobacterota; class JAFDED01; order JAFDED01; family JAFDED01; genus JAFDED01. The sequence continues at coordinate 604 of CAZTAS010000422.1, read as the reverse complement.
GATGAACTGGTTTTCGAGTCTCCTCCTGAAGAGATCGATGCTCTGGAGACTGTAGTCCGGGAGGACATGGAGAATGTTATGGCGCTTAAAGTGCCGCTGGTGGTGGATGTCCACCGGGGCCGCAACTGGGACGAGGCGCATTAAATTGAAAAATATATGTTTGATTAGATCGAACGCAACTCTTTTTCTCGGGTAAAAGATGCCAATTTTTTTAAAATTTCTGATGCTGTCGGAGTTCTCCAAGCTAAGTCTAAAGCTGTTTTTCTTGAATCACTGTCTAGATCTAGGAATGATTTTTGAGTATACGGTACTATTTGATACCCCCAACGAACGACAAGGGCAAAAGCAACCATTGAGAGCAAATAGATAATCAAATTTATTACTAAATACCCCATAGCTTTCTACCTTCAGTGGGCTATGCCCACCAAATATTCCCCGGTGGGTTTATAACAGCCCTAATACGAAGTTGCAGTCATACAAGTAATTATTCCGTATGCCTTCTCCCCCCTCACCCCCGCCCTCTCCCACCCGCTGGGGGGAGAGGGAGAAATTATAAATCCCTCTCCCCTTGGAGGCTGTGTCGCAATTAAGGAATTTTACTTTT
>CAZTAS010000421.1:0-3459 GCA_964611635.1 uncultured Thermodesulfobacteriota bacterium | reverse complement strand
TTTATTCAGTTTTCAAAGAGCTTTTTTCAAAGCGCTAAAGTGTTACGAAAAAACAAGTTTTTTTAAAAAGTTGGACGTTCCTTACAATCGCTGCAAAAGCACTACGGTAAAGGCTTTCCGGACACCGTAAAAAATTTTCTGCCAAAAATAACACGAATTTTACAACTAAGGGACTAAGGAGGTGAGCTATAATAAATGTCTGTTTGGTGGTGATGAAAAAATCTCTATTAGGAAAGGGGGATACAATGAATACCGCAAGATGGATGGTAAGAAATGGCGGGGGATTTTTCTTTGCGCTGGTTTTGGTAATGGTTTTTACCGGGACTGTGCTTTTCTGCTGGGCAAAGGCTTCTGCCACACCAACGCGAACTGTGTTCATCAAAACGGGAGGAGCCTCTACGACATCAGGGTACTATGCGTATGATGTCGCTGTAAGTGAGGTTTTAAACAAAATCCCGGGTTTCAATGTGACGGTTTTTTCAGATCCTGGCACAGTAACAAGAATTGCAAGAATCTATCGTGGTGAATTGGACACTGGTTTGGCCTCTTATGTGGGTGCCTATGACTTCTGGAAGGGGTTAGGGTATTCTGAGGGGAAACCGCATCCTGATTTGCGTGCGCACTGGGTGTTCATGATCCAAGCTCTTGCCTTTGTGGTGCGCGCCGACACCGGGATTACTTCGGTGGAGGAACTAGAAGGGAAGCCTTTCAGTTGTGGCGGGGCTGGGACGAGCACGGAAACGATGATGATAGAAGCGCTAAAGGCGGCCGGGATACACCCCAAACTTTTCGTGGGGTCTATGGCCGACTTAGTAAAAGCGGCACAAGATAAACGTATCGTCGGCTTTGTCAAGTCTCAACCGCCGAGGCACCCTGATGCGATGATCCAGACGCTAATGGCTACCAGGCCAATCCGAGTTCTGTCGTGGCCGCGGGAGTTAGCAGAGAGATTGCAGCGCGAGAAGTTATCCGGGTTTTCACTTACCGAGATTCCGGCGGGAGTATATGATGAGGATTGGAACAAAAAGCCAATTCTTACCTGGGCGCTCTCAGTCGGATATGTAACAACGAAGAATATGGCAGCTGACGTGGCGTATAAAATTGTCAAAGCTGTATGCGAAGATAAAACCTTTCAAGCTAAGGGATATCCGGGTGTAGCAGGACTAGACTTTGCCAAACTTACCCTGGAAGTTTCTAGAATCCCACTGCACGCGGGAGTATATAAGTATTTTAAAGAGATTGGGCTCGAAGTGCCCGAGAGACTGATTCCACCTGAAGCTAAGTAGCATGCATAGCAGCCGCGCGCACTTTTCGCGCGCGGCGAATAATTGGGAGCAGGTCAATTGAGACAACCAAATCTTGGTGATTGGTGGCAGCTACTTTTAGGCATAGTCCTAACGGCATTTGCTGGATTTCAAATCATTACAGGGTATTTCGCCTTTCCCAACTTTATACAGCGGAGCATCCACGTCGGTTTTGGGTTAGTGATCTGCTTTCTTTTGTTTAGCATTCGGGGCGCCCCAAGGACGAAGTTTCCACCTCTTTGGGACGTCTGCCTAGTCATCTTGTCCGCTATTTGCACTGGGTACATCGTCTTAAAATATGACTATATCATCTGGCATGGGACAGGATTGAATAAATTCCAACTTGCACTCGGTGTTATCACCTTTATTCTTGTTCTTGAAGCAGGCCGGCGGACTTTAGGGATCGTTTTTCCGGCTTTGGCAGGTGTTGCGTTTGTGTATGCTATAGCTGGACCTCTGATTCCTGGTCATTTTGCTCACTCTGGCATTGAATTACGAACGATTTTTGAATACTTATATTTCGGACCCGAGGGTATTTGGGGGTTTTTTACCGGTATCTCAGCTACCACTATTGCCTTGTATATTCTTCTAGCTCCGGTCTTGCTTCAAACCGGAGGCGCCAGGGCATTCCGTGACATAGCACTCAGCATTGCCGGTTCTGCAGTTGGAGGAGCCGCAAAAGTTTCCTGTATCTCAAGCGCTTTATTTGGAACTATTAGTGGTAGTTGTGTCGCCAATGTGGCAACCACAGGTGCCTTTACCATTCCAATGATGAAGAGGCTTGGCTATTCTCCGCCGCTTGCGGCTGCTGTCGAGGCAGTCGCTTCAACAGGTGGACAAATTATGCCACCAATTATGGGGGCTGGTGCCTTCATTATGTCCGAGCTTCTTGGCATTCCTTACATAAAAATAATCGCATTCGCAGCAATACCAGCGTTGCTTTATTTTTCAGCAGCGTTAATGGGCATCCATTTTGAGGCGAAACGTGTTAATCTGCTTCCGATTCCACCGGACCAAATTCCGCGTGTGAGGGGACTCCTCAAATGGTCGCTCTTATCTCCGATTGTATTCCCTGTTTTTATTCTTTTCTTCCTTTTGTTTAAAGGCTACAGCCCGGATTTCTCCGCATTGGGAAGTCTTTTAACGTCAATAGCTTTATACTTTCTTTTAGGTGGCAGTTTTACCCCGAAGCAGTTATTAATGCGAGGTCGTCAGATTATCGAAGCCTTGCAAACAGGGGCAAAAGCCTTAGCTGGGATAGCTGTGCTGATTGCCTGTGCTCAGATTATTGTGATGTTGATCAATCTTACTGGTTTCGGCGTAAAGTTTTCAAGTCTTATAATTGCTTATGGCGCTGAGCATATGATTTTGACATTGGTGCTCGCAATGATTGTGAGTATGATTTTGGGAATGGGCATCCCAACTACAGGCGCCTACCTGATCGCAGTGACTATTGTAGGAGTTGTACTTATAAAACTGGGTGTGCTTCCGATCGCTGCACATATGTTTGTATTTTATTTTGCCATCTTGTCAGCGGTTACACCACCCGTATGTACGGCGGTCTTCGTGGCAGCCGCAATGGCTGAGAGCAATTGGCTCAAGGTAGGCTGGATTTCCGTGCGACTAGCTTTGCCCACTTTCGTAGTAGGTTTCATCTTCGTACTCAACCCTGTCTTGCTCTTGCAAGGCAAGCTAATTCAGATTGTGATTGCAAGCGCAACTGCCCTGATAGGCGTTATTTGCATGTCAGCGGGCACCATGGGATACCTGGCAAGGAGGGCCAATTGGATTGAGAGATGTGTGTTGATTGCAGCGTCGGTAATACTAATTGTGCCGGGAATATATACTGACATTATCGGTATTTCTTTGTTGGCGACTACTTATATATACCAGCGACCGACTCTTATAAGCGCCTGTAAAACCGCCTTATCAAGGTGAGACCAGGGAGGTGATGGGTCGTGCTCCAAGAAAGGTCATAATCTTTTGTTTGACCAGAATCAATGGAAGTAGCTCAAAATACTTGACATTAATCACTAACGAGCCTGAATCTGTAAAATAGGCAGTGAAAAAGAACAAGAACCTTGCAATAAGCCCTATTAAACTAAGTACATGATTTCGTAAATACACTAACGTATTATCTTGAAAAACAATATTT
>CAZTAS010000420.1:0-3503 GCA_964611635.1 uncultured Thermodesulfobacteriota bacterium | reverse complement strand
CATTTTGCAATTAAAAATCTTTTCTTAAGTAAGCGCTTATGGGGATAAACCCCGCTCCTACATACCATTAATTTCACGAATTATCTTTACTCATTTGACCGCAACCTTGTATCAAGCCATCCCATCGAAATCGTAAAACAATATTGGGTAGGGTGAGCTGTGCCCACCGCAGAGTTCATTACAAAGCAGATCCATAAGTAAGGTGGGCACAGCCTACCATACATCTGCTAAGGATTGGATGCTCGCAACGATAGTTAGCCAGTCAAGTTTCAATGATGGGCGAATTCATAGATGGCTGTGAGCCGCGCTGGGCAACACCTTTCTTACATCAGCTATTATTGTTCTTAATTGCACTGGCGCCAGGTCCACCTGAGATTCGCCTTTTCAGCCATGCGTCCAGATCGTCGAAAAGGGTATATATACTATCAACCGCGTGAAAAGAGGCCAAAACCAACGGTTTGAAAGGAGGCCAGATAGTCTTGCGGATAAACTTCAGCATCTATCCCTAGGCAATAAAATCGAGAGGGAGGCATTTTGCGCGGGTCTTTACTTCATGGTTTTAGGCGGGAAAACTATGTTTATTACTCTTATAAGTGTCCTCCCTGAGTTTGGACCTCAGAGCTGAATACGGGGTGGTCGGCGATGGCCATGGCCACAGTGGTGCACTTAAAGAGCTTCCCCCGTTCAGCCAAGGATAGCCTGGTGGTCAGAAAAGTTGACCTGGGCTGGTGCCTTTCGCTGATGACCTGGAAGAAGAAGTCTGAGCCCTGTGGGCCCAGGAAAAGATAAACAGACCCATAACAGGCAAAGAGGCTCCGGTATTCATGACTCAAGAGCAAATTAGGGCCTTGCTGATTACATTTTGCCTTTTTCAATTTGTTATTCTTGGGTGCTGGAGTAAGGTTTTCCCTTTGATGTGGGCAAGCCAGAAACAAATAAGGGATAGAACAATAAAGCCTATTGCCAAACTGAAGGCAAAGATATAATTCTGAGTAATATCGTAAAAGAGGCCACCAAGAAAGGGGCCCAAAGCCAGACCTAGACCTCTACCCATATTTATGATGCCCATAACTTTCCCGAGAATTGAGCCAGGATACAAGTCGGCGGTCTTGGCCCCGACGGCTATGCCCACCGGGCCGGTACTGAGTCCATGACAAATGATAAAAAGACCAATAGGCCACCACGCAATGCCATCACCAAAACTCAAAATGACCACAATGCCACATATATTGAGCATGTAACTTATCGTAACTGTAAGCTCCCGGCCAATCCTATCCGACACAGCGCCGGCAAGGGGCCTACCTATGAAACTAAAGATCTGACTGAAAGCTAAAGCCGAGGCGGCAACCATTGCACTGTACCCCGTGCCTACAAAAAAAGCAATGATGTGAATGGTAACCATATATCCAGCGGTGTTGCCAAAAAGTCGCGCCACGGTGAGCAAGTAGAGAGATGGCGTTGCTAACGCCTTTCGGAAAGTCATCTCTGGAGACACAATGGTTGCTGGAGACTCTGAGGATTGGTTTTCTTCATGGTAGTTTCTCTTTGGTGGGTTCGGCGGATTCGGGATGCCATCAGGCAGCAGGCCCATCTCCTCCGGTCTACCCCTCATGAAGATCATATTTAGTGGAACTACCATAATGAGGAAAATAAAGGCAAAGATTACGAACGCATGGCGCCAGTCCATATGGATTATCAGCCACTGAGCCAGGGGAACAAAAGCAGCTACACCCACCGCAGTGCCGGTATCAGCGATCCCGATGGCTCTGCCCCTTTTCTTTTGAAACCACCTCCCGATAACAGCCATGTTTGTATACGAAGAGATAATATTCTCCCCGATAGCTAGTAAGCAGGTATAAATGAGGATAAGTTGCCAATATTGATCAATACGACTGGCAGCCAGTAATCCTAAAAAGAGGAGCACGCCACCTAAAGGGTATAATTTTCTGGGACCTATCTTGTCGAGTAGTACCCCGATAGCTGGAGAGCCAAATCCGCTGACCAGGCCAGCCATGGAAAATATACCCGCTGTGGCAGCCCTGGACCACCCGAAGGTTTCTATTAGCGGAAGGAGGATAACGGGGAAGAGGTTTTTCATTGCCCCTTCGCCGCAAACGTTGATGAAGCAAATTATCAGGATTACCCAGCCATAGAACATTGCAATTGACTCTCTTTCCGAATTTCCAACAGTTCTATTCAGCACAGTCGAAATTCATGAGTTTAACTGACGCAAACTGTGACATTTTATCTAAAGCTAATTGCTTACACAGCGATTTGTCAAGGATTTGTTAATTCTAGCAGCAATTGCGCAATTGAGTATTTGTCGGGTGGTAAAGATAGGATGAAGAGCAGATTTGACCGGGATTTATGAGGAAAGGGGATTTAAGAAGGCAATCTCGCAGGCGATTTTTTTACGCAAAAGATGTGCTGGAGGCTGACGGAAAAGACTATCCCATTTACCTGAGGGAGAGGTTTTTTTGAACCAACTGAGAGGCGCACCCTTGTCCAGAAGAACGGCCAGTGCAGAGCCGATGAAGTGACAGAGAACACCTCGATGATAGTACTCCGTGAGCTGTTGAGCGTTGATTGTAATAGTGCGCCGGATACATTGGGGACAATGCCTGTGGCGGCTGGGAAAAAAATTCATGTCCATCCACCGCCACACAGCGCAGCGACCAAGGGAATGGAAGGGCTTTATTTCGTCTCAAGCGGTGATTGATTCGCGCCAGCCTCATGCGCAAATCCTCCGACTCAAGCAGGCCAAAGATCCTTCCCTTTTGCTTCATCTGCCTTTTTTGGGTCTCTTGTCTTTGATCTGCCGCTTTTCTTTTAAAAATCCATCCAAACATGCCTGGGAGATCTGCTCCATAAGCCTGTCGGCCTCATGGTAGCTCTCCACCCATGAGCGGACCGCCTCCTGCAAGCCTGGGGGCACATAAATCATCTTTCGCTGCCGAGCCACTCGGATGGATAGGTACAGGGAGAGATGCCGGTCTCCCTATGAATCTGCCGGAAACTCTTCCCTTACACCCGACGAGCAACTCGTATGTACTCGTACTGATCCATCCTGATCATCTTTTCTGCCTCCGGTAAGCATTCCTCTGAGTGCCGACTGTATTACCAGAAGCGAATGCCAGGGTGGGGGAATTTTGCGTTGTCACAATCCTCTCAGGTGGGGAAATTTTAGGCCCTTAGTCCCTTAATTATGAAATTCATGTTTTTTCTGGCAGAAAATATATTCTTTCATGCCGGAAGATGTGCTGCGAGATCAGGTATGATTACAAGTTCTTTAAGTTTCAGCCCGGTTGCTATGACCTGGCAGCCAAGTTTTGTAAGGTAATATTTGTACGTATGGCCGATGCTTTTTTATTCCATGGACCCCAAGACGTTTAAGTATTCGGGAAACTTGAGCGCTGGTTTTGCCTGAGAGGTTTTTGTTCTGGAAATCACTGATGTTGAATTCTCCACTGGCTATTGACTCAAAGAGCATCTGGTCATCATCG
>CAZTAS010000419.1:0-3542 GCA_964611635.1 uncultured Thermodesulfobacteriota bacterium | reverse complement strand
TGCCAGTATCGTGCTGGGGCCTCTGGTGATTGCCGGCATTTCTTTTCTGGTAGCCGTGTCCCCGGCGTGGAGGGTGCGCTCCGTGCACCCTGCCAACGCCCTCAAGACATGGTAAAGGGCAACAATTGACGGGCAGAAATGCCTGTTTGAGGATATTGCGGGGAAGCTCCCATGGAAGCCACTTTCAGAATGGCATGGCGCAACATCTGGCGCAATCCCCGACGCACGCTGATCATTCTCATTGCAACAATCGTTGGCGTGTGGGGGATGCTTATGGCTGCAGCCTTCAGCTTCGGAATCAAAGAGCAGATGATCCGGGATTCCATCCAGAATCTCACAGGACACATCCAGATACACGCCAGGGGGTTCCATCAGGATCCAGTTATTCAGAACAGCATGGACGATCCTTCGCCAGCCCTTGAAGCTCTGCGCTCAGTCCCCAGTATCCGAGCCTTCGCAAGGCGGGTGAGGGTACCGGGCATGGTCATGGATGCGCGCAACTCCGCCGGTATAACCATCGTGGGCATTGACCCGCCAGCTGAAGCAAGGGCTTCCTTTATCGGCCGCGCTGTTCGGAAAGGGATCTACCTGAGACCTGGCGACATTCACAAAATCATTATCGGCAAGAAGCTGGCTGACAAGTTCGATACCGGTATCGGCAAGAAGCTTGTTCTAATGGCCCAGGATGCCGAGGGAGAGATTGGCTCGGCCGCCTTTCAGATACAGGGAATTTATAAAGCCCCCTATGCAAGCCAAGAAGAAAAGTATGTCTTCATCACACTGGAGGCTGCCCAAAATATGCTGGGCCTGGGAGAAAGGTTATCCGAGGTGGCAATCATCGCCCATGACCGTGATGATGTGCCTGGAATCCATTCGACCCTCCGGAACTCCCTTACCGATGACTTCGAAGTCCTGGACTGGAAAACGCTGCTTCCTTTAATTGTATCCATAATCAAGATGTACGATGTCTTCCTGGCCCTCTGGTTTGCTGCAATCTTCATAGCCCTCTCCTTCGGAATAATCAATGCCCTTTTGATGGCGATATTCGAGCGCGTCAGGGAATTCGGGATTATGAAGGCCATGGGGATGAGACCTGTGCGGATTGTGTTGCTCGTGCTGGTAGAGTCGCTATGGCTAAGCATAATAGGCATCGCTATGGGAAACCTGGTGGGCTGGTTGACGCTCATGCCGCTGGCAAATGGACTGGATCTGTCTCGCTTTGCAGAAGGTGCTGATTATTTCGGTATGGCCCATGTTATCTATCCCTCGATGAGCCCTGGCGTGCTTTTGTGGAGCGACATGACGGTCCTGATGCTGGGAGTTATTGCGGGGCTTTACCCCGCGATCAGGGCCGGGCGCTTCAGGCCAGCGGAGGCGCTTTCAAGAATATGACGAATACGGAATAAAGGATGGAAATTATTCATTGCCATAATGTGGAAAAGATCTACCAGCAGGGCCACCTACAGGTCCCGGCCCTGCGGGGAATCGACATGGTCGTGGAGCGGGGAGAGTTTGTAGCTTTAGCAGGGCCATCGGGCTCAGGAAAGACTACCTTGCTGAACCTCATCGGTGGCCTGGATCGGCCTACAATTGGTGAGATCCGGATCAATGGCGTCGAACTTGAAGGGCTCAGCGAAAGCGCCCTCGCCCGGATGCGCCTGGAGAAAATCGGCTTTGTTTTCCAGGCCTACAACCTCATTCCAGTTCTCAGTGCGCTGGAAAATGTGGAGTTTGTGATGCTCCTCCAGGGTATCCCCGCCAGGGAGCGAAGAGATCGGGCCCGGAGAATCCTTTGTGAGGTTGGACTGGAAGAGATGATCGACCGAAGGCCCTCACAGATGTCAGGCGGTCAGCAACAGCGGGTAGCCGTGGCCCGTTCCATCGTGGCCAATCCACATCTAGTGCTGGCTGATGAACCCACCGCCAACCTCGATTCCATGACCGGCCACGACCTTCTGGACATTATGCAACGTATAAATGAGGAGAAGAATGTGACCTTCATCTTCTCCACCCACGATCATCAAGTCATGGAGCGGGCCCGCCGTCTTATCCGGCTCCGGGACGGGAAGGTGGTCGATGATAAGCACCACCAGTAAGCGCATAGCCATCGCTGTTTTGCTTGGGCTGATGATGCCGGGAATTACAATGGGAATGGAATATTCCTTGGGTCCGGAAATGTCCTTAAACCTTGGTGGGTTTATAAAGGACACCATCTCAGTTTCCCACCCGGCGGATGCGTGGTCAGAGCTGGGCGTCTATCACAGCAAGACATTCTGGGACAATCAAAGTTTGGCGCGTCTCGAGGCCGGGCTTTTCCGAAGCCGGGCTGTCTCCCTTGAGATTCATTACGAGGTATGCTGGGCAGCAGGCGATACCCAGCGTTCAAGTTGGGCATTACGAAATGCCCGTAATTTGAACCTCCAACCATCCTATGGCACTGACTCCATTGGCTCCCTTGCCCAACCCGGTGGTATCCGTAACGACCCACCTGATCGTCTGCTGGATCTTACCAGCGTGATCCACGAAGACGAGAACCAGGTGCTTGTCCATCGACTGGATCGCCTACTGTTAACTCTGTATCCTTCGTGGGGTTTTATCTCCGTGGGACGCCAGGCCGTCACATGGGGCAACGGGTTCCTGTTCAACCCCATGGACCTGCTCAATCCGTTTCCGCCCACAGCTATCGACCGGGATGTCAAGCCAGGGGCTGACCTCATTTCAGTGGAGGCACCTTTGGGGGAGCTGGGAAGTATCCAGGCTTTGGCCGCGCCCCGGCAGGATTTACAGAGGAAGAACCTGGAGGCTGAGCGCTCATCCCTAGCAGCCAAATTTCATACGAACTGGGGCGAGACTGAGTTCGACCTTATGGGTGCGCGCCATTACAATGACAGCGTTGTTGGCATTGGTGTCATAGGTTACCTTGGCGGAGCAGCATGGCGATTCAATGCCACCTGGAGCAATCTCCACACCAAGGTTCCGGGAGAGAAAGATTATCCATCACTGGTTGCGAACATTGACTATGCGTTCACCTGGATGATCAACTTCTACACATTCGTTGAGTACTTTCACAACGGTATCGGCACCCGCCGAAAGGAAGATTACTCTCGGCTGCTGGCACTCCCATCGGTCCGAGACAGGCTCGCCCGTGGAGAGATTTACAATATAGGAAGGAACTACTGGGCCTGGCACATCCGCGCCGAGATTCATCCGCTACTGAATCTTTATCTGACAACCATGGTGAACCTGGACGATAAAAGCGGTATCATACAACCACGGCTGGTCTGGAATCCCGCAACAAACCTTACGGTCACAGCTGGGGTTAACGGTAGTTGGGGACATCGTGGGACCGAGTTTGGCGGAATCGAAATTCCCGGCACTGAAAGCACCCTGGCGCCATCCCGCCAAGTTTACGTTTATGCTAAATACTACTTCTGATACTAAATCGCTTTCAATCATTAAATTAAAATGGCTATTGACTTCCTTCAGTATATTCTGTATATTGTGGATATTAATTTCTGGAATACAATATACAGTAGGAGGGA
>CAZTAS010000418.1:0-3549 GCA_964611635.1 uncultured Thermodesulfobacteriota bacterium | reverse complement strand
TTGGTGTTGATGTGCAAATTATCAGCCTTGATCATGCTGCTTGGCATGAACATGTATTCAAGCGCTGGGACTTTGATACCACATTTTTGCCATTCTGCGGCGGCCCCACTCCTCCTACCTTGAAGCGTTTTCACTCGAAGAACATTTTACGTATAAGCTGGGCGAATTGTGTAGGGTTCAGCAACAGCGAATATGACGCACTGTTTGATTCGATGATCAGTGAAACCGATGTGAAAAAAAGGTTGAAACTCACCAATCGCATGCAGGAAATCCTGGCGGATGAGCAACCGGTCGCCTACATAGTTCACAGACAGAACGCCACCGCTCTGAAGGAAGGATCCTTTGCCAAACTGCCCGATAATATTTGGGTGCTGCATTACCTGCAGAAGCATCTGGATAGTGTAAAGCCTATCAAACCCCGGTAGTTGCGATCAAGGAAAACTTTTATAGGGAATGTCTACTCCCCAGAGCACCGAAGCTCCGGGAAGTAGACATTCTTGCAGGATGCCTTCCTTAGCAAAGGAAGATTGATGATCGCTTACATAATAAGGAGAATTCTGGGGGCTGTCCCTCTTATCCTTTTAGTCCTGGTCATAAATTTCATAATCCTACAATTGGCGCCAGGGGATCCTGTCTTCCTTTTTATTCAGGGTGGGGCAGGAACTACAGCAGAATATGTGCAACAGGTGAGAGAGAGATTAGGCCTTGATAGACCAATGGGAGAACAACTCCTGGTTTTCATTTTGAATATATTTCGCGGAGAACTAGGGTTTTCTCACTTCTATCAGCGGCCGGTCGCGGCTCTTATTATGGAAAGGCTGCCAATTACCTTCCTGTTGGTTATCCTGTCCACGATTTTTGCCTCAGTGGCGGGGATATTGCTGGGTATTTTTGCGGGAACACGCCCCTATTCCGCTGTTGATCGTATAAACACAGTGGTGGCAGTTCTGGGTTATTCCATTCCCACGTTCTGGCTTGGTCAGTTGTTGATTATAGCTTTTTCGGTGCGTTTAAACATACTTCCAACCGGCGGGATACCCATGCATTTCACAGGCGGGGGAGGCTTCCTGGACTGGCTGCGACATCTCGTTCTGCCGGTCCTCAGCCTTGGATTCATTCAGCTTGCCCTAGCCGCACGGGTAATGCGCGCGAGTACGCTTGAGGTTCTCGGCATGGATTATATTGTGAGCGCGCGTGCCAAGGGTTTGAAAGAAAGCGTTATACTCTTCAAGCATGCTTTACGGAATGCGGTGCTTCCTGTGCTTACCGTAATAAGCGTCAACTTTGCCTTTCAATTTACAGGTGCCATGATAATAGAAACCGTGTACAGCTGGCCTGGGCTCGGTAGACTGATGTTTGAGTCCGTATTTAGGCGGGATTACCCGATACTTATGGGGTTGCTGATTGTGACATCCGTTGGAGTGATAGTGATCAATTTGATCACTGACCTTTTATATGCCTATATTGATCCAAGGATCGTATATGAATAAAAAGCCGTGTGAGCGCTGGATTTGTATTTCTTAGTGAAAAGGAAAGGCAATAATATAATGGGCGAGTTGAAAGCACTGAATGACAAGTTATGGGCTTTCTGGAAGGGATATCGCAGGAACGCGGGAGCTGTTTTTGCCCTCTTCTTTCTGATCTTCCTGGTTATCCTGGCTGTTTTTGCCGATTTGATAACAAAGTATGGACCCATGGATACGGGGATTGGCCTCCCTTTGCAGCAACCGGGCAGCCAATTTCTCATGGGGACGGATGACCTGGCCAGGGATATATTCAGTGGAGTGGCACACGGGGCCAGAGTTTCACTGGTTGTGGGTTTTACGGCGGCATTCACAGCCACACTGATTGGTGTTATTATTGGATCAATATCGGGATATTTCGGTGGCTCGACCGATTATATGTTGACAAAGCTTTGCGAGCTTTTTCAGTCTGTTCCCAGATTCCTTTTTGCTCTGGTCATAGTGGTTTTCTTTGGTAATACTGTGTGGAACGTTGTTGTGGTGATAGGAATACTGAGCTGGCCCCGCACAGGAAGATTGGTCCGGTCCGAGTTTTTGCGATTAAGAGAGACGGAATTCGTCATGGCGGCACAGGCTGTAGGCATGAGCAGTACGCGCATAATTTTCAAACATATACTGCCTAACGTTATGCATGTAGTCCTCGTAACTGCGTCTCTCGAAGTCGGGGCTGCAATTATAACCGAGGCCGGGTTGAGCTTTTTAGGAGCCGGGGACCCAAATTTAATGAGTTGGGGCAGAATGTTGTATAACGCTCAGGCGTTTCTTAGGACAGCGTGGTGGATGGCAATTTTCCCGGGATGCGGCATATTCTTTACAGTTCTATCCATGAATCTCATTGGAGATGGTTTGAATGATGCGTTAAATCCTAGGCTAAAACGTATACAACGTCAGTGATGAATCGGCTCAAGACGTCGTTGGCTCATGAAATGAGTAGGGGGGTAATATGGAGATAGCTCTTATACGTGTAAGGACTCTGGATAATATAGAAGCTGTTGATAGACATGGGCCTCTCATTGAGAAATTTTTCCCTGGACTTCGAGTCAAATGTTACTGCATTGAAGATCAGCCTTATGGCATTCATGATGCGAGATCTGAGGAAATTGCCAGGCCTAAGGTTATCAAGTTGGCGAAAAAAATAGAGGGACCGGACGCTATAATCGTCAGTTGCGCGGCAGATCCGGGAGTTGAGGAATTAAATGAAGAACTCCCGATTCCAGTCATAGGAGCTGGGAAGAGCTTAGCATGCATATCCCGAACATTGGGAGACTCTGTCGGGGCCATCACTATAACAGATGATGTTCCTGACATAGTGAGAAGGGAGCTTGGCAAGCATCTGTGCTCCTGGAGAAAGGTGAAAGGGGTCATGACCGGCCTCGACCTTGAATCAGAAGCGAGTTTCAAGAACACCCTGAAGGCGGCAGAAGAGTTGGTAACGCTGGGTAGCAAGGTGATCGCACTGGCCTGCACAGGGTTCTCGACGATAAGGATAGCTCCCGAGATCGGCAGGACGCTGAGGGTGCCGGTCGTGGACCCGATCCTGGCCGCAGGTTCAATGGCATATAACCTGATGTTGAATAGGGAAGTGGCATGGAGGGACAAGTAATGCTGGAAAAGCAGACTTGGAAAAAAGCGCGGGTGAATTTCAAGCGGACAAAGGTGGCTCTGATCCCCGTGGGAAGCACCGAGCAGCATGGACCTCATCTACCACTGGGGACGGACTTTATCACGGCGAAGGCCCTGGCAGAGGAGGCGGCCGCGCGCACTGGGGCAATCTGCACGCCTGTGATCCCAGTCGGCCTGTCAGAGCACCATCGCCAGTTCTGGGGGACACTCTGGGTCGAGGCGGAGCACTTCCGCGGTTATCTGCGCGGGATCGCCCGCAGCCTATCATTTCACGGGATCAGTAGAATCATCTACGTCAACGGTCACGGAGGGAACCAGGCAGCGGTGCTTGAGGTTTGTTGCGAACTCCGCCGCGAAGGAATCTATGCCTTAGCCTGGCAATGGGGAATGTTTGTGAAAAATC
>CAZTAS010000417.1:0-3591 GCA_964611635.1 uncultured Thermodesulfobacteriota bacterium | reverse complement strand
TCAAACGAAAGAGACGGAAACGGATAAGCCGAACCTAAAGCCGCTGAGACCTGCTGTCTACTTTACCTTTTTACAACATACTTTCTGATGAACATGGCTATTCCTCCTTTTGATTTCACCACTACAATTATAAGGATAAATAGCCAAGGTTATAAAGTAATTTAGAGAGAATCAAAGAAAATAATTACACTACGGGTTTTTGTGATATTTTTGCTCTAATGCCTTAATTTTATTGACTTCAATCTTGAAAAATGGCAAAATCTTGTCAAACTTGGGTTGAAAATCAAAAAATACTCTTCGAGTTTATCTTAGGCATTCATAAGTCCATGTAGCACTGGATGCGCTGGAAGTTTTTTCAGTTTCCATGAAAGCTGAGGCAACCCAGCACCATAAAATGCTTTTACGCTCACAGCTTATTGTAATTAAAAGATTTTTTTGAAAGCATTTTATGTTACATAGGCGGATTTGGGGTCGAATCCAACTAAAATAAAGGATCTGCAGCAAAATCACTCTAGAGCCGCACCCAAGGCTTCCAGGCGGGGCTCGATACGAAGCATCTTACCCGGCACTTTCATGGCCGCGCGGACATCTTTTAGTCCACTGCCAGTGATGAGAACCACAATTCGCTCGTCGGACTCGACCAGGCCCTCATGAACAGCTTTCGACAACCCTGCGAATGAGGCGGCACCGGCCGGTTCTGCAAACACCCCACAACCTCGGGCCAAGGTTTGGATGGCCAGGAGGATCTCGTCATCGGTTACGGTTACAAAAGCTCCGCCAGTCTCCTGGACGGCCCTCATGGCCTTAATCCGATCCCGGGGCAGCCCGGCGGCGATGCTATCTGCGATGGTGTGCACCTCGATAGGCGTCATTTCCGATGGATCTATGCCCCGCTTCCAGGCGTCATATAGAGCTGCGGAGCCAGAGGCCTGAACTCCTATCAGCCGGGGCATATGATCGATCCACCCCAGCGCCAGCAGGTCCTTAAGGCCCTTATGGAGGCCGCCTATGATGCATCCGTCCCCTACGGAAACGAATATGCAATCCGGTGCATGCCATTCCAGTTGCTCACAGATCTCGAAGCTGGCAGTCTTTTTGCCTTCACTCATGTAAGGATTATACCCCGTATTGCGATTATACCAGTTGTAGGCGCGGGTGGCTTCGAGGCAGAGTTCGAAGGCATCGTCATAGGTGCCTTCAACCAGCAATACGGTGGAGCCGAAGACCAGCAACTGGGCAATTTTGGCCTCGGGCGTCGAGATAGGCACGAAGATCATGTTGGGGTACCCCACACTGGCGCACAGGCCTGCCAGCGCTGCCGCCGCGTTCCCAGTGCTTGCGGTGGCTATGATCTGCGCCCCAGCTTCCCTGGCCTTTACTATAGCAATCGCACTAGCACGATCTTTAAGGGAGGCCGTAGGCTGACGACCTTCGTCCTTGATCCAGAGCTGCTTCAGTTTCAGAGACTCAGCCAGTCGTTCAGCAGGATACAAGGGAGTCCAACCTACCAACAAAGGCGGCACGGGACTTGCCGGCTCAACGGGCAGCAGGGGCTTGTAGCGCCATATGCTGTAATCACGGCTGCTAGCCAGGTCTTCGCGCCTCAGGGTACGGGCGATGGAGGCATAGTCATATTGCACATCCAAAATCCCCTCGTCTCCGTGTAGAGGACAGACGTACTCCACCTCATTTGGAGTATATTCAGTGCCACAGAGCAGGCATTTAAGGCTGGTGACGTGGGACATGTTTATCTCATTGTTAATGCCATTACAGCTTTTTGAACGTGCAAGCGGTTTTCCGCCTCGTCATAGACGACAGACTGCGGGCCGTCGATGACGGCGTCGGTAACCTCGATATTCCGATCAGCGGGCAGGCAGTGCATGTAGATAGCATCCTTTTTAGTCAGACTCATGCGACGCTCATCTGTGATCCAGTGATGATACTTACCCCCGATGCGCGCCGATTCGTCCAGATCCTCGGTAGTCAGCAGGCAGCCCCAGGACTTGGGATAAACGATGTCGGCGTCCCGAAACCCGATGTCCATATCGTCCATGATTTCAAACCCACCACCATGATGACGGACATTCTCTTTCGCCTGCTCAATAATCTCGGGCATCAATTTGTATTCCGGCGGGTGCATCAGCCGCACGTTCATACCGAACCGTGTCATGAGCAGAATCAGGGATTGAGGCACGCTTATGGGCTTTTGGTAACTGGCGGCGTAAGCCCAGGACACAGCGATAGTCTTGCCCCTGGGATCGCCCTTCTTCTCGATGATCGTCATCAGGTCAGCCAGGATCTGGAAGGGGTGATATATGTCGCACTGCATATTGAGCACCGGCGCGCGTGAGGCTGCCGCCACGTCCCTTATGTAGCGGTTGCCCACCTTCCAGTCGCACTGGCGGATTGCAATACCATCATAGTAGCGTCCCAGGATCTCACCTATCTCCCTGGCAGTATCCCCGTGGTCGATTTGCGTCGTCCGGGACTCAATAAAACCGGCATGCCCGCCAAGCTGGACCATACCCGCCTCGAAGGAGGCCCGGGTGCGAGTGCTCGTGAAAAAGAACAACATGGCCAGCACCTTGTCACGCAGTAACGGATGAGGCTCACCCACCGCGCGCTTTCGTTTAAGGTTGAAGGCCACATCCATGGCTGTCTCGATCTCTTCCTTTGTCCATTCCTGAGTCGTGATCATGTGGCGTCCACGTAAATCAGACTTCATAGATTATATCCTCCATTAATAAATCCCCCCAAATGGGAGAATTCTTCTCTCACAAAGGAGAAGTTATCCGACAGGACAGGCAGAATAAGGATAAAGGATAAAGGCTATTGCTATTAACCTTTATCCTTTAACTTTACTTAGTTTATTCAGTCAAAATTTCAAAAATTTCTTTGATTAAGCTCACCGTTATGGTTCAAACCGCCTGCTCTTATCCTTAGGCACGAGAGCAGGCAGCAGGGCATAAAAACCTGTCGCGTCAACCACCTCCTGCAAGGGGACCTGATCCAATACGGTGTGGGCGTGCACTTCGTCGCCCGGCCCGAAGCCAATGCTGGGAATGCCGGCCTTGCCCATCCAGTAGGTGCCGTTGGTGCTGAAGTTCCACTTGCCCGTACCGGTGGGTCTGCCGAAGTATAGCTCGTATGCCTTCAGCCCAGCCTGTACCAGGAAGTGATCTTCTTCCAGCGCCCAGGCTGGGAAGTATTTCTCTTCGGGAAAGACAAAGCCCGTGTAACTGGGCTCATTGTAGATGAGGTTTTTAATCTGAATGTCCCCCTTCTCCCTGTTCTCTGGCGGGATGAGGGTAGTAATTTCTGCCAGGGCCTGTTCTTTAGTCTCGCCAAAGGTCAGGCGGCGATCGATCCAGATGGTTGCCTCGTCTGGGACAGCGTTGATGCTGACTGTTTTGACCTGCATATCGGTTACGGTTATTTTCCCCTTACCCAGAAAAGGATGATCTCCCAGGGAGGGTTCCAGGTCTCGCACGCCAGTGATGACAGGCATCAGCTTGTAGACGGCGTTCTCGCCCAGCTCACTGCTCGCCGCGTGGGCAGACCGACCCTTGGCCACCACCTTCAACTCCACAC
>CAZTAS010000416.1:0-3610 GCA_964611635.1 uncultured Thermodesulfobacteriota bacterium | reverse complement strand
AAAAGGGCCCTGTGGAGCAGCTTCGGACCATCCGTGGGAGGTATTTTCTCATAGCCGCCCAGCTGGGGAAAAGCAGCGGATATGAGGTGCTCAGACTTGCCGTTCGAGACAGAAAATGGCGGGCGAAGATCAGCTACTTCTTGGAGCTAATATCCTTAATTTCCAATAGGTTGAACTGCATTGCCGCTGAAAATGCATAGCAAATTCGGGAAACAGCATATCTATTCTTGTTCTTGCTTTTGCCTCGCCTTTCGCTCCGGTTTAAGAAGGAGTAGGGTGGGCTGTGCCCAGCGCACGTTCTGTTTATTAACGGATCATTCATGGTGGGCACAGCCCACCCTACATTCTGTCTTTAAACGATCAATGAAATCCTCACCTCCAAGTGGCCTCCCCGTGCGATTGGCTTTATAGTTCTGCGCGCTTTCTTTTATGTGGGTGGCAAATCGGTGGAGCTACCGATAGGGATGATACAATGACGCCACCTCTTGCTGGTGATGAGTCCAATAGTCGCCGTCATTGATACCCTTATGACGAAAACATGCAGGGCATCTGCACCGTGGTGCCGGGTAAGTCCTCCTATCGCTTCGCGACCCAGACAATAAATTGTCTGGGCCACCCGCGTCGTCACTAAAATTAAAGAGACCATAAAAACACATGCCACCAATGCTGAAAGCCTTTTAATTTACTTCATCGTGTTATCCTCCCTGATTTCTCAACTTATAAACAATGGAGGATGAAGTAAGGAACAAGCCCTTTTCCATCCTCCCATTCGCCAATAAAATTATTCAACTTCTTCTATTTCTTCCACGGTAATCTTCATGCCCTCAACTTCGCCAGTTGCTTCCACCTTTTTACCAACAAAGCTGCTCAAATCGCGGCCCTCAGCCGTGTAATCGCCTTCGTCAGTTTTGATAACAAAACCGGCATCTGTTTCCTCCACTGTCCCCGTGATGGTCTTTTCATCCGCCAAAAGCGTCGTCACTGAAATGAAAGAGACCATCAAAATACAAACCACCAACGCCAAAAGCTTTTTTCTCGTATTCATTTTTTTCTCCTCCTGTTTTTAGCGGATAATCTCATACTCCTGCACGGCAATAATATCGTTGCCTTTTTTGTCCTTTCTAGTAATGCCGACGACTCTTACTTGCTTATGAAGGCACTTAAGCAACTCTTGGCCCAAGGCATTGTTCTCAACAACGTACTCTTTCTCGCCGGAGGTGGCTATTCTCACTTCAATGGGGTTATTGTTTTGATCCCAATCGTATGGTGCAATCAATCCCGTAATGATGGTTAACCCCCCTGTCTCTTTCCCTGTCAACTTAAGGCTCCTTTTTCTCACCTCCCATTCTCCTCCTTCTTTTTGGAAAGGTTAAGAGCAATAGTTGTGCCATTATCATAGCTTATTGATATTAAAAGATTTTCTAGCATATGTCTTTAGAAATATCGGAAACCTCGTTTCCGACTTTTAGGCCTTGATGGGACTAAATTGAGCATTCAGGGAAGGCATGCGGTCAAGAACCAGCATGGAAATAGCCATGAATCAAAAATAGGAAATGGCATTTCCTATGCATGATGAAGAGGAAATTGCGATGCTGGTATGCTTGGGAAATCTTTTTGATTATTTGAATTTTTCTTTATTGATGCCGTACTTGGTCAACAGATTCCGAATTTGACGGGGACTGATGCCAGCAGCTTTGGCAGAGGTGTTTATTTTGCCTTTGTGTAAGGCCAGCAGTTGAGTCAAGTAGTGTTGTTCCATATCTTCAATGGTCTTCTTTCGCATTTCTGCAAGGCTAAGGGAAGTATACAGTGGAATGCATTTTTCTTCAGTATTTCGCTGAAATAATTCACTTGGAAAGCTCTCAGGCGTGAGAATTGAGGAAGCTTCAAGGATATAGGCACGACCCATGAGGTTCTCAAGCTCACGTATATTTCCGGGCCATGGATATCTCTCAAAGGCTTCCATCACCTTCGAGTGAACCGCATGAATTTCTTTGGAATAGTATTTGTTTAATCTTTTTAATAAGATTTCAACAAGTATAGGGATATCTTCTCTCCTTTTTCTGAGGGGAGGAATTTCGATGGGAAAAGTATTTAATCGATAATATAGGTCAGTTCTGAAACAGCCTTCTTCACACATTTTTTTCAAATCCATATTTGAGGCGGCGATAATTCTGACATTCGTTTTAAGGGTTACCTCTCCGCCCACCCGCTGAAATGTCCTGTCCTGCAAGATTTGCAACAGCTTCACCTGAGCGGAGGCTGAAATGGTGCCGATCTCATCGAGGAAAATCGTTCCATCTTGTGCAATTTCAAACTTGCCCAATTTTCTCCGAAAAGCCCCCGTGAAAGCGCCTTTTTCATGCCCGAATAATTCGCTTTCCAACAGTGTATCTGGTATGGCGCCGCAATGCACGCTGATAAATTGTCTATCCCTCTTGGTGCTGAGAAAATGAATTACTTTCGCGATAACGCCTTTCCCTGTACCCGTTTCTCCGGTGAGTAAGACGTTGGTTATTGTTGGTGCTACCAGATTGACTTTGTCAAGAATATTTTTCATCATCTCATTGTTTGTTCTGAGAATCTCAAGTGTATCGATCTCCAAGAAGCTATTGCGGAAATGGTTGAGTTCCGATTCTTTTCTTAGTGCCTCGTAAACAATTTCGCAAACATGCCTTACCTCCTCTGGATCGATAGGATACGTAATGTAGTCACTGGCTCCTGCCTTCACAGCATTTACGGCTTCTCTGATTGTTTCCAAGGGCGAGATAACAATTATTTCAGCAGTGGGAAAAGCCAGCTTGAATGGTTGGATCTCCTGATAGTAATCAATATGCCCTTTTCCATTCATTGAACCACGTAGGAGCATCATGTCAATAAAAGCAAACTCATACCTTTTTTTGCAGAACATATTTAGGCAGGATTTCTTATCTAGTGCAGATTCAATTTTATACTCGGAAGATAGACTTTTGTTAATCGCATTAAGAACTTCTGGTTTTATAGATGCCACAAGAATATATTTCATTCAAACCTCCGATTTGATGCTATAACTATTAAAAAATAAATCAGTATTTGTGATTGTAAAGAATATTTCCGCATGCTTCTCGATTTATCTTCCCTCCAATTTTTTCCCGATCTCTCCATCACAGACTGTGATTTTCTAGCGATAAATGTGATAAAGTTCAACGGCCTGTTTGAGGGCAAAAAGATGCTACGGGCGATAGTCGCCATAAAGGGCCTTGACAATCCTCTTTAAACTATTCTTGATGCGATGGTTTTTCATTTGGGCAAGCTTGAGTGAATCGCGCTCCCCTGCCAGAACTGTCCTGATGATGCGCATCTCCGTGAGCCCTGTAATATCAGTGAAGACCTTTAAATTAAATTCTGAAATTTCGGGGCAGCATACCTATTCTTACTTTTTCCTCACCTTTCGCTCCGGTTTCATCCTTCGCAGGAGTAGGGTGGGCTGTGCCCACCGCACGTTCTGTTTATTAACGGATCATTCATGGTAGGCACAGCCCACCCTAAGTTCTATTGATTACAGGAAGCTATACGTAACATATCCTGTTTTTTCTATTGATGTCGATAAGTTACATGCAGCGATCCTAAC
>CAZTAS010000415.1:0-3625 GCA_964611635.1 uncultured Thermodesulfobacteriota bacterium | reverse complement strand
TTGTGTTAACTCTAAGAGGGTTTGTTATGCTGAGCTAACTCAATAGCCATTTTAAATCTTTTAAGAATATCCCTTTACTTAATTTTCAAAGGCCCATTTCATACAGTAAAATCTTAGGCAAAATGTAAATTTGACAAATCGGGCTTTTAAAATGGACAATTTACTACAATTTTTAGTTGATTGACAACTAATAATCCTAAAGACAAGCCTTTACCATCATCCCTCCAAGTCATTCAACATGCTGAAATAATATGGATGTATAGATTATTTTTTATGCCATTGTGGATGCGATGTCGCCGCTGTTGCCCTGCCTATAATGAGCGCCGTCAAAATCATAAATTTCTTGGCACATTTGAACATCTATCATGAGCCATTAATAATATCCTCACACCTGTTAAGATTCATGGAAAAGAAGATGCAAGCCGAAATCATTTTGCCCATATGAAAGTTGATTTACACAATCGCTTGTGGTTAATACTAGTAAGAACAGATTCAACAGGAGGATGAAATCATGGAAGAAGTTCAAGAATATGCTTTCAGTACTGTATTGAATACGTCTTATGAAGATGCCATCTCCAGGATCACAGATGCTTTGAAAGAAGAGGGTTTTGGGGTTCTAACGGAGATCGACGTGAAGGCCACTTTGAAGAAGAAGTTGGATAAAGAATTTAGAAGGTATGTGATACTGGGAGCATGCAACCCGCCCTATGCCTATCGATCCCTGATGGCTGATCTGGACGTGGGGCTGCTTTTGCCCTGCAACGTCATCGTCCATGAAACCGACGACAATAATGCACGTATTGCAGCCATCAATCCCGTATCCGCTCTCGTGATCATCAAAAACCGGGAATTGATCAAGATTGCTGAGGAGGTTTCTGAGAAACTTAAAGGCGTTATAGAAAGGGTCGCAAAGAACCGCAATGTAAATAAATGGGGTTGAAAAGTTTACATTTGCGATTTACCAATTAATTAATGATTTTTGCTTTGGTGTGTAAATGCTGAAGCCAATTAGACCTGGAGGCTGGAAACATGAAGCTATTCTTAACCTTAATTATAATCTTCATTTTGGCTATTATCGGTGCTGCCGTTTACGTTTGGTCGGGCGTCTATAACGTTGCAGCAAGCGAGCCTCACTATGGGATTACGGTCTGGTTTCTTGAGAATGTACGAAAACGTTCCATCGAGGTCCGCAGTGAGGGAATTAGGCTCCCCCCATACAAGGATCCGAAGTTTATGGACATCGGTGCCCGCCACTATGATGCCATGTGCCGAGTATGCCACGGCGCCCCCGGATATTCTCGCAGCGAAATTGCACAGGGTCTTAATCCTCAACCCCCGGACTTGACCTCCCAACACATGCAGGCTTTAAGTGACGTGCAATTATACTGGATCGTGAAAAACGGGATCAAGATGACGGGCATGCCTGCCTTCGGCTCAACCCACGGCGAGGAAGAGCTACTGGGCTTACTGGCCTTTGTCAGGCGTCTGCCGGATGTAAAACCAGACGAATATACAGCAATAATCGAAGCAGCCGTCCCGCATGAAGAGGGCGAGGAGCATCATCGCCGCAGTCCATCAAAGAACGAGGGGAAAGCGCCGGCTCATAGTGAGCACCATCACTAACACCTAGAGCAGGCAATCAAACTCGATGCCTCCTTTATACGAATCGTCTTTACTTCAAGGAGGGAAAAAATCATGAAACGCTGTTCAGAAGTCCTCTTGGCATCTGCCCTCACAAGCTTGATGATATTGTTATTATCACTGGAACTAATGGGCGAGGAAAAACGGCAGTCCTTAACAAGTGCCCCAACAAAGTTTCGTCTCCAGGATCTGCAAAAGATAGCCCTGGAGAACAACCCGACTCTTGCTCAGGCGGCCGCTGAGGTGGGTTTGGCGGAAGGACGAATGATTCAGTCTGGCCTTTACCCGAATCCCATCGTGGGATATGAGGGTGAGGAAATCAGCATGGACGAGCCTTCGGAAAGGAGCACCATTCTTTTTTCATCGAGCAGAGAATTGTTACGGCGGGGAAGCTCAGGCTCAGCCGAGATGTCTTTGCCCATGAGCATGCGCAAGCTGTAACGAAACGAGAGGCACAGAAAAGGCGGGTACTCAACGATGTGCATATTGTTTATTACAATGTACTCGGCGCCCAGAAGATCCCAGAGTTGCGCCGCAATCTCGCGCAGCTCGACCGCGAGGGGGCGGATATCTCCCGTCAGCTTTACAATATTGGCCAGGCTGATCGCTCCGATATCCTGGCTGCCGAGGTGGAGGCGCAGAAGACCGAGATCGATCTCATGAACGCCCAGAGCCAGGTTGAGCGCGAATGGCTGGTGCTGACGAGCTTAATCGGAAAGCCTGACCTTCCACAAACTCTGCGCTGGAAGGAGAGCTTGACGGAGAAACACCTTCACTCGACCGAGAGTCAATGATGGAGAGGCTGCTGGAGGAGAGCCTCCAGATGAAGCTCACCAGGGCCAGGTTGGAGCGCGCCACGACAGCGCTCCAACTAGCACGGGCGGAGCGCTATCCGGACGTTACCCTGAGGGCAGGATACACGTACAACAACGAGCCTGACGAGTCCCAGGTGCTCTTTGGTATAGAAGTTCCACTGCCCATCTTCGATCGCAATCAAGGCAACATCGCCCAGGCACGGGCGGAACTCGAGCGAGTGCGGGTTGAAATCCGACGTCTCGAGCTTCTCTTACGGAGCCAGCTGGCATCGGTATTTAATATTTATAGAACCTCGCTTCATCAGATTGAGCGCCTTCGTAAAGCCATACTGCCGCGAGCTGAAAAAGCATATCAGCTTTACTTGAAGCGCTTTCGCCAAATGACGGCATCCTACCCCCAAGTGCTCATTGCCCGGCGCAGTCTATTCCAGGCACGGATCGCCTATGTGCGATCCCTGGTTGAGCTCAGGAAGAACCTTGCCAGGATCGAGGGACTGTTGCTGACAGGCGGTCTTGATGAGCCTGGAGGCATAACTTCAAGCGCTCAAATAGACTCAGGTGCTGCGCCCGACTTCAAAGAGGGATTGTAAAGGGGTATGAGTAGCGGGATTCTCCGGATTATTTTCTAATTCTAACAACGTGCAACCATGCTGATAAAGGGGTGAAGATATGAAGACAAGCAGAAGGGGTTTTATTAACGCCATGACCGGGCTTCTGGTAGGGGGCCTGGGAATCAAGGCCCACGCACGTTCTCTTTCAGGACCTAAACCATATGGTTCAAAACGGCGCTCCGAAGGGCTCTCCAGCAACCGAGGGGAACGCGAGGAATAGCCTCCCAATGTGGAAACAAACACCGGATCTTCCCAAGCTCCCCTATGAGATTAAAGCCGGGGTGAAGGTCTTTCACCTCGTGGCGGAGGTAGTCAAGCGGGAATTTCTCCCCGGCTCCGTGTTTGACGTCTGGGGCTATAACGGCCTCATGCCCGGCCCGACCATCGAGGTGCAGGAAGGGGACCGGGTGCGGATCATCTTCGAGAATCGCCTGTCGGTGCAGACATCCGTGCACTGGAACGGTCTCGAAGTGCCGGTGGAGATGGACGGAGTCCCCGGGGTCACCCTCAATACTGTTGACTTAAGGTGAATGTAACTTTTTTGTTTTATTTATGCAC
>CAZTAS010000414.1:0-3628 GCA_964611635.1 uncultured Thermodesulfobacteriota bacterium | reverse complement strand
TTGCTGCCAACCGGACTTACAAGACTATACAGGAGTTGGTAGAACGTTCGCAAAGGTGGCTATATGACCTGACACCACAGGAAATCAAAACTAAGGCTGCTGTTATGTCAAAATCTTTTTGGCTTTCCACTTAGAGGAGGAAAAAATGGAATACAAGGAATTTAGGGTCACCGTTGTGGACCAAAATAATATCCGTGCTACGAAACCAGGTGGCATCACTACAACGGGTAGCGTGCAGATGGATGACCTAAAGAAGAGTACCATCAACATTTTCAATAATTGGCTGGCCAAGGGGAAAATAGAAAACCGGAAGGAGTTAGTAGTACTCGGCTCTTACCTTTATGGAGTTCTGTTTAGTGGTAAGATAGACACGGAATTTAAGGATACCTTTGATAAAATCCGACAACAGCCTGACACATCTCTTCGCATGACCCTCGAGTTCGAACAGGAGGCTCGGGAGTTGGCAACTATGCCATGGGAGTACATCTACTTTCCGGACACTCCTGGGGATAGAGGCTTTTTCATCGCGACCCGAGGCAAATTGATCTTGACACGGCATGTGCCACTAAATGTGGCACTTGAGGACTTGCAGCCTCGCGAAAAGCCGTTACGCGTCCTGATAGTGGTCTCCCAACATAAAGATTTGGGGATAGTTAATGCGGAACCGGTCATTGAGACTATTGAGGAGCTGAAAAATAGATTGCCTGATGCTATTGAGACTGATAAGTTGGATCAACCGACCAAGCGCAGCTTTATCTATAAGGTTAAGAACTTTCAGCCGCATGTGCTGCACTTCATCGGCCATGGTGAGTATGATAAGCAAGGCGGACGCCTTGCGTTTGTGCAGGAGGAAGACCAGAAGTCAGTCGCCTGGATTGGCGATTTGGATTTGGCAGACTGTTTCCAGGATTTTCAGCCGCGTTTGATCTTTTTGCATGCCTGCGAAGGTGCCACCAGCGAGTCATATGAGGGCTTTAGCGGCCTCGCTTTGCAACTTGTTTACTCTAAAGTCCCTGCGGTGGTGGCCATGCAATACCCGATAGAGAATAAGGTGGCTATTAAATTCGCCAAAAAATTCTACCAATGTCTGGGTGAGGGGAAACCGATTGACGTGGCAGTGCAGGAGGGACGTCAAGAACTGGGGATGTACCTAGATGAACAAAACTTTAGCAGCCGCGCCTTTGGAAGTCCAGTGGTCTATTTACAGAGTGAAGAGGGTATTATCATTGCCGAAGCGGAGAGCGAAGTGACGCCTCGACCCCTATTGGAACAAAAAGTCCGGTGTCCTAACCGCTCCTGCCCTGGGCTTGTCCTGTCCACAGATAGGCGCTGTGGTAAGTGCGGAGATCGGCTGACGCCATGCCCAAAGTGCGGAGAAGTAATGTCCGAGGATGTAGGTATTTGTGTAAAGTGTGGGCACGAGGTGGGGGCAAGTCCGGATCGTATGGATAAGGCTGCCACGGGGACAACAGAGCCAGAAGCTACAACCTACGGCAGCTCATGGAAGGCAAGCACGTGGCCAGGAAAGGTCTGAGCCGCTAAGGAGTGAATGATGATCCCCCAAGCATCCTAAGTATCAAGTCGCAAAAACCATCAACGTAGATAAGGAGAAATACTATGTTTACTTCCGATGTGGTCATTCACCTGTTTGCTGATGCGTACCACGCAGCAGCGCTCGCGAATGTGGACATGATGAGCGCTACTGAAGCCTTGGAGACCATCCGCGCCGCCATGTTAGAAAGTAAGGGCCTATTTGGAGTGTGGTCTATAATAGATGAACAGATAGGCCAGGCGGCAGAGACTGGGCGTTTCCAGCAGGTGCTGACAACACTGCGTAATCGATTCGAGCAGCAAGTCCGTAAGAGTGAAATTGCTAGGTTGCGCAAGGCGTTTACACAAGACGCGGAGGCTGGATGGACGGATTGGTTGCGAACCTATACGGAAGCGCTTAGTTTCTGGCGAATACCCTTATGCCGGGTATTATCGGAAGAGCCATTTCCATTCCCAGTACACGTAGGGCAAACCATTGAAAGAATCAGGCAGTCCACTAAGCAAATACTTCATGACAGGTTGCCAGAAAGCTACGACTTATTTAGCTATCTCGCCGAGCAAGATCGCTTTCCAAATGTGCAACGAGCCAAGTTGTTTGTCATAGCTGGAGAAATCCAACTGTATCACCTCATGAAGCCGAACAATGCCAGGGAGCTATTTGATCGCGCCGAGAAACTTGCCCTGAAGGAAAGCAAAGTCGTTTGTGGCCGGGGTGAATACTGTCTACAACAGAATAAGATTCAAGAGGCCAAGGAGTACTTTCAGCGTGCTATTAGGATAGATCCTCACTTGGGAGATAGTTATATACACATGGGCGATTGTTATGAAAGACAAGGAGAACTCACGGCCGCTGAAGAGTGGTATCGAGAGGCGATCAAGAGAGTTGGGGACCCTAGGGGGTACATAAGTCTAATGAATCTGTATGGCCGGCTGGAGTTTTTTCCAATACACAAGGAGGAAATACCACCTCTCGTTGAACGCACTATCGCCATAGCTCCAGAAACTGAGTACGGCACATACCTGAAAGTCGGTTACATTTACCAACAGAACGACGAGTATGAACGAGCTCACCAATGGTACCAAAAGGCGATTGATCTCGATAATACTCGATTAGGCAGCTACATCTCAAAAGGTCACGCCTACCTCGAAGAAGAAAAATACGAACAAGCTTGCATCGCTTTCCAGAAAGCCATCGAGGTGGCCCCTGAGGCTTTCGACGGTTACTCGGGAATGGCGTGGCTCTACGAACAGCAAGAGCAGTGGAAAGAAGCCTTACACTGGTACGAGGAGAGTCTACTCCACCGCCCGGAATGGGAAGGGAGGATTCGGGGAAAGATTGGCGAGATGAAATTAGAGATCTCAAATTATGGGGAAGCAGAAGAGGAACTGACAAAAGCGTTGCATTGTGAACCGGACGATGAAATGGTATTGCGCATCTTGCATGAACTGGCTGATAAATACTACATGGAACTCGACGAGGCTAACGCCGCTGTTCGGGTCTACGATGAGATTAAGCAGATCAAAGGTGAGCCGTATGAAGCGGACTATCAGAATCATATGGGGAACTTGAAATACTATTATGGTGAATACGAATCGGCTGCGGAAGCCTACCGTAATGCCATCGCTGCCGAACCCAGCATGGCAGTTTATCATTCTAACCTCGCGGGTGCGTACAGGGAACTGAAGGATTGGGATAAGGCCATAAAGGAAGTTGAAGCAGCGTATCCGTATAAAAGTAAAAATGAAAAAGACAAGAAAGCATATCAAAGGGAAATGGCTCTTATTTTCAACGCCGAGGGTAACGAGTGCTTTGAAAACAGCGGATTTCAAAAGGCCATTGAGAAATATAAGAAAGCTATCCAGAATGATCCAGCCGATTCTGTGTATTACGCAAATATTGGTCTT
The DNA here is from genome assembly GCA_964611635.1 of uncultured Thermodesulfobacteriota bacterium. GTDB lineage: Bacteria > Desulfobacterota > JAFDED01 > JAFDED01 > JAFDED01 > JAFDED01. The sequence goes on along the minus strand of CAZTAS010000414.1, from coordinate 172 downwards.
TCATACAGGGAGCTAGAAAAATGGGAGGAGGCCAAAAAGGCGTATCTTAAGGCTATCAAGCTGGAACCTGATAATGCAGAATATCACAATATGTTAGGAAACATCTATTATGAAATAGGAGACTATGAGAAATCTATTGAACTGTACAAAAAGGCTATTGAATTTGACCCCA
>CAZTAS010000413.1:0-3632 GCA_964611635.1 uncultured Thermodesulfobacteriota bacterium | reverse complement strand
CTATTGGTGAGCCTTTGAAGAGCTTGAGAAATAGCTTAACCGGACACTACTGATTATTATGGGACAATCCCTTTCCGAAGGTGAGTTCGAAGAAATTCATCGATTACAAGCCTTAGCATGTCCAGCTTATTTCTGATAAGTTAATTTTCTGTTCACGGCAACGTATTTTTAGGCCTATATAATCCCAAGATACACACGGTGAATATCGTTCTGGCTTTGCCAATAATGAACCCGATGGATTAGTTTCTCATGTGGGAGAATTTGTCTTGACAAGGAGGAGGCTTTATACCAATAATAGGCATATTATTCATTAATTATCTTGCTTTCCAACAAGTGCAAGGATGAAATCTGTTTCAGGAGTGAGCAATGAAGAGGAGAAGATACCAATTGTTGTGGTCTTGCTTGATAGTTCTATTGACGATAATAATGGCTACTCCAACATTGGCTCGAATTGAGATCAGTGCTCAGGTGACCGATCCATCGAATTTCCAAGGCATCATCACAGGGCGGTTTTTCTATCATGATGCGGCGGTGGATGTGTATGTCTTTTTGGTCACGACGGCCGATACTGTTTTCTCTTTGTGCAAACCAGTAATGGATGGTCCCTTTGCGTGGCTGCCTGGTGTGCATGTCTTCTCTTCCCATCCATCACTCTCTATAGAGAACTGGGGATATCTCTTTCCAGTTGATTTCTCACCGGCCATAGAAGACGGTTCTTATACTCGCATTTTTGTGCTGGTGGTCCGGGGAGGAACTGATCCATTAGAGACTGCCAACTGGATCGACTGTCAAGGGGTTAATCTACTAAACGACCCCTCAGAACGCCGGATTGGTCAAAGTTTTTTCCTTTCTCCCTCTTCAACTGATTATCGGGAAGGCTATGGGGCTGATGCAGGTGGTACCGTGCCAAGCGCAACCCCTGGGGTAGACGAGAGCGAAGGCACGCAAGAAGAGGCGGAAAAGCCGGACATTGTGAAAATTTCGGGCAACAGGCTCTATTACGCCAATGGCAGCGCCAACAGGTTGCAGTTGATTGACCTCACAAATCCATCTCAGCCTGCTTTGCTGGCTTCCCTGCTAATGGAAGGAATTCCTCAAGAGCTATATGTTCTGGGTGATTACTGTTATTTATTGGAACAGAGACATAACTCTTCCGGACAATTTGTTCAACTGAGGATCTATAATACTACTAGCAGCACACTGCAGGAGGTCAGCTACTTGAATTTTCCGCTGGTGAGCTACAAGATTTCCAGACGTCTTGGGGAGAGAATATTCCTGGTGGCCATCAGTAGTCGGGCGCAAGAAAATGAATGTTGTAGGCCAGTCCCACTGGGTGACTCCATCATTTACTCTATCGATATCAGCAATCCTGAGCAACCCTCGATTTTAGCACAAGAAGTCTTGAGCGGGTATGATCCCACTGTGCACCTTGATGACCACTACCTGATCTTATTAACTCAAGAGGACTGGGCAACAAGCGTTCTCCACATTTTTGACCTGCTGGCACCTGGTGGTGCGTTTTCAACCATGAATACCCTCCAGATTTCGGGGCAAGTGCCCTCTGAGTATCATATTCATACCTCTGATTCTTTTCTTTATGTGGTTTATAGGCAGGAAGGGTGGAGACAAGGCAGTGCGCTGGCCATTTATGATTTAAGCGACTTTAATGACATCAGGGAAGTGGGGCGGGTGGACAGGATTGCCCCTGGTGAAGAGCTTTACGCCACCCGTTTTAACGGTAATCGCGCGTATGTTGTCACTTACGAGCGACAGGACCCATTGTGGGTTATTGATTTACAATATCCCACACGGCCAACCATCATTGGGGAACTAGAGGTGCCGGGTTGGTCGGAATATATGGAATTTTTCGACGACAAGCTCCTGGCTGTCGGTTATGACGACGGTCAAGGGGGACGTCTGGTCTCTGTGGCGCTCTTTTCTGTGGCAGATCCAGAAAACCCGACATTGTTAGATCGAGTTACCCCCTTCTCCGGTGAGCTTTCCTATACGTATTCTGAAGCCATCGAGGAAGAACGCGCCTTTTATGTCAACTATAACAGTGGGCTCATCCTGTTACCGATCAGTTATCACCAGGATGGCGATCACTCATGTCTTGAAATTATTCAATTAGCGGCTTCTCAACTCGCTTTTGACCGGCACTATTATGTGGAAAGCAGTTTTAGGGTCAGAAGAGGCACTGAGACCGATTTACCCGAAATTGTCGTGGGCATAGGTGATGCAGCACTCAACACAATTGATATTACCCCGGCCTCAGGACCAGTGGTTGTTGGTGGGCTGCGACTAGCACGGAATGTGGAACAAGCCGTCCTGGTGGATGCTTGGGAAAGACTGTGGACACTGGGCGGTGACTTTTACTGCTGTAATCCTGCTGAATTGCTGGTTTTTGATACCAGCAACTTGGATTCTCTTTTGCTGGAAGAAAATACCGGTTTAGTTATGCCGGTCTTAATCGCCAATGAAAGTGGGTCTGACCAGTTGGGAGTTCTTTTTTCCAATAGTTCTTCCCAGTTTGGAGCCATTGAGATAGAATCCATGAGGATGGGCAGACTCTTTGATTTAGATGAGGAGTATCGGTGGTCTTTGGAATCACCCCTGGTTTTCGGTAGGGTGTTCTATGTTGCAAAAGCCAACTACCCTGTCCGACCCTGGCCCGTTGATCCACCCCATGTTAGAAATGAGCCGACAACTGGCTCGCCTGAGTCAATTATGGCACCGTCTCCCATGCCACCATACGAGCAGCCGTTCATTCAATGGCATTTGAAGCGGTTTGATTGCACTGACATCAATGTTCCCGTGCCTCTATCAGAGATCTCCATCCCAGGGCGACCACTGGGCTTCACAGAAAATGGCAAGCTGATATGTGTGGAGGAGCAGTATTATTACCCATATTACATCGATGATACCATGGGCCGCGATATTGCTCCGCAGCCTGAAGGGCAGAGTCTTCGCCTCAATGTGCTTGCCATTGTTGGAGATCAAGCCATACTGGAGGCTACGCGTCTCTTTACTGAAGATGACTTTAGAAACCCGCAAGTCATTATGGATGATCAGCGTATTTTCCTGACCAATCAAGAAGAAAACAGCACGACTGTGATGATGATAAATCCCACTGATCTCAGCGATCTTCGCAGGGTTTCCTTAAATGACCGTCTGCTCCCAATAAAAGCATTCAGTGGTAAATTGCTCCTCACAACTCAACCGGTTTATTACATGGAAAGCCCTTTGCCGCTTGGCGGCTTTGCTGCCGATATTATTCCGGAATATTGGGGTGAACCAGAGTTTCTCGTCTATGACCTCAACAAAGAAACGCCCCATTTGTTGCTGCGACGGTCCGGTGAATATATCAATACCTCCCAAGTCGCTATGACTCCAGACGGGCTGTATGTAGCCAGGGGATACGGCGGCATCCACTTTATCCCTTATGAATTTTAGGAAAAAGACAAAATACTGGATCTCAAAGCTCATCTTCCGGCCTAAAAGAACATATTGTTTTGCGGGAAAAACATGAATTTCATAATTAACGAGATTCAAGAAGGAGTAATTAACAAATTCCCATTAAACCCAGATTTTGCATTTGGGCATGAAAATACTGTTGAACAAAGGGGATAAAT
>CAZTAS010000412.1:0-3647 GCA_964611635.1 uncultured Thermodesulfobacteriota bacterium | reverse complement strand
GTCTCTGTTCCCCGGAGATCTCCGATTCTCTCACTTTCATCGAACTCCCCAACGGCATGATTCTCACTAAAAAGATGGCGAAAGAGATGGGGATTCTATGAACCAGAGAGCCGAACCATGCTCTTGCAGCCGACAGTTAATCGCTGCGACTGAAGAGCGTCATTGTTAATAAACAGAGATGATAGGATTCGATTATGGGCAAGCTCGAAAAGCTGTACGAACACATATTGATGCGGACATCAGACGCAAATGTCCCATTCGAAACATTATGTGCCCTGCTCAGGGGGCTTGGGTTTGATGAGCGCATCAGAGGCGATCACCACATTTTTACCATGGATGGTGTGGATGAGATCCTCAACCTGCAACCCAAGGAGGGAAAAGGAAAACCGTACCAAGTAAAACAAGTCAGGAATGTTATCCTGAAGTATCACATTCGTATTGGAGAATGACAATGGATAAGAAATACGAAATTATCATTTTTTGGAGTTCTGAGGACAATGCATTTGTGGCCGAGGTGCCGGAGCTTCCTGGATGTATGGCGGACGGAAAGACCTACCAAGAAGCCCTAAGAAACTCCGAGCAAATTATCGATGAGTGGATCGAAACTGCCACGAAACTCGGTAGACCCATCCCTCAACCGAGAGGCCGTCTTGCGTATGCCTGATTAGAGGTGCTGCCTGCACAAAAACACGCTGGAGCGGGACCGGGAAAAGCCGAGGCTTTTAAAAAGAGCCATATTTATGGGGCAGGGGGGCGTCCATGAGATAACAACTTAATAAATCCAGTTTTTCCTATGCCTTGTCAAGCACGAATAGATGCTGCAGATGTTTTGGACCATTCATGCCCACCTCCTTAAGTTATTATTTCATGCACGCGCTATAGGTTTTACATGGATACGGATTACCTAACACCGATGGCTTATGGGATCACTGTCAGGGCAAATGAAATATTGGATGTCTTGAAGACCGAAATCGGTGCTTCATGCGCAAGATATGACACTGAAGATTCCTTTTTAAGAGGAACATTGCAATTTATTGAGAGAAAGATCAGAGATCCGGAATTATATCTTGATTTTTGGAACTACCTTGATGAAATAGGCATTGATCAATTCAAAAAAGATTTGGAGGATTTAAAAAGATTCATTGTTAAACTCATTGAGACTCCTTTATCGGATGTCATGTGCGGGACGTTGTTTACTATTTATACTTATTAGCACACCCCCGACGCGATATTTTTCACCATGCATTTTTCCGGGCCACAAAATAAAAAACCCCGCTCTCCATCTCTTCGGAGTAACGGGATTTCTGGTCGCCCAAGAAACATTTTCAATCCTCTTTCCCTCTTTGGGTTGAAAGAAGAAACCTGGTTTAAGAATGCTGCCGGCTATTGTTTATATCTAACTCCTCAAAAAGCCAGAAAAACTCGGCGCGTTTACCAGTAAGGACAGTGTCACTTGTACCTATGGTAACAGATCAGTTTGACAAATATGGTCACAACCCAGGAACTTTTTTTGAAAAAATTAAATTTTTTTGATTGCATCCAGATTGATCGTAGTTTTTTGGCTGTTATTAGCGGTGCGGAGAGCGGTGGTTATGGGGCCAAACACAGAAGCTACCATCTGGATATCTCAGGGATTCAGCACCACCGAAAATTTCAGATATCTACCATCTCGCTCAGGCTCTTTGTACTCAAGTATGATGCGATATCAGTTACAGCTACGAATCCGACGTCCGGCCAGTAACGGTGGCTGTTGATTTGGTTCTCATAATTTCAGGCATGGCAAACGCCTGAGAATAGCAAGATGATACACTTTATAGACCGTATTCCGGAAAGGAGATTTGTAACATATTGAAATAGCAATATGTTTCCAATCTACTGGAAATGGTAGCCCATAAATATAAGCGGACAGCACACAATGATTTCAGACACTGACAAGGTCAGAAGGCAATTTTGCGGAATACGGGTTATAGAGAATCAAATTCGCGTAATGTACTGGCAAATTGCATTAAAGAGATGGATACCTGATTATCGTTCAGCAATGGCTCTGGCAGCAAGGATGCCACTTGCAGAAGCCTGTAGCAGTCCTCTGGTGATGCCCGCTCCGTCACCTATGGCAAATAGATTTCTTATCTCAGTTTCCATTTCGGATGATATGTCAATCCTATTGGAGTAGAATTTGACTTCTACTCCGTAGAGAAGGGTGTGTCTCGAGTATACCCCTGGTGCTATTTTCTCAAGAGCCTGAAGCATCTCGATGATACTCAGGAGATGGCGGTAAGGAAAAACAAAGCTCAAATCACCGGGGGTCGCATCCCTGAGGGTCGGTATGGTAAGACAACGGTCGATACGTTCTCGCGTGCTCCGTCTACCTGCTAACAGATCGCCCAACCTCTGAATTATCACCCCTCTACCAAGTAGATTCGCCAACCGGGCGATGTAATGACCATAGGCAATAGGATCATCGAACGGTTCCGTGAACGCGCTACTCACCAGAATTGCGAAGTTGGTGTTTTCAGTTCTCCTCCCAGCATAGCTATGCCCGTTCACAGTCACGATTCCATCATGTGCTTCTGTCACCACCTCACCGTATGGATTCATACAGAAGGTACGCACCTTATCGTCGAATGTTTTTGAGTAGTGAACAAGCTTTGATTCATAAGCCGTGTCCGTAATTTCCCTAAGAACAGGGGCCGAAAGTTCAACACGCATGCCGATATCCACAGAAGTGGCCATTGTTTTTAACCCCAAAGACTCTGCCTGTTTCTTCATCCAACGTGCCCCTGATCGACCCGGAGCAACTATGATGAACCTGGAAGTAATACTTCGACCGTCAGTAAGTCTCACTCCTTGAATTCTGCCATGGTCAGCGACGAGTTCTTGGACTTTAGTTTCTGTATGGATGTCTACTCGTCCATCCAGAGACTTTTTGAGACTCTCCAAGACAGCCCGGCAATTCTCTGTACCGATATGACGGATGCGGGTTGGCAGGAGTTGAAGGTCGGCCATGCGGGCTTTATCAGCCAACTCCTCCAATTCCTGCGAGCTCTTACCAAAAATGCGGTCGGGAGCCCCATTAGCCGCATAAATCTCATCCGTGTTCTTCAAAAGTTCGTACAGAGGCCCCTCTTCGATGAATTCTCTTAGGACACCACCAACTTCCGTGGAAAGCGTAAGCTTTCCATCGCTAAATGCACCTGCGCCTCCCCACCCGCAGAGTCTGTCTTCTGGATTTTGTCGCTCCCGCTTGCTGAGATCCTTGCCCTGCTCCAGCAAGACAATCCCATTTATGCCCAAGTCTGCGAGAGTCAGTGCTGCAAAAATACCAGCAGGACCAGCACCAACAATGACGACTTCATAATCCATAATCCACAACCTGTTCTTGAAAAAGGCATCAGCCGAATAAAAGCCGATTGTATGACCAAGTTACCACAGGGCGCGGGCGACTTCAAACTGTTTGATTGGACTTATGTCGATAGCGTTCCTGATCAAAATCAGCGAATGGAAGGAGTCATGATAAGACTGGACAAGCTTCGCGTGCCCCAGAAATACCATAAGGATATCCCAAACATTCAGCACCACCTGAAAGCTGCGATATCTGCCATATGGCAGGCGTCTCGTGACAACATAGTAGGTGATATTGAGTAGAT
>CAZTAS010000411.1:0-3660 GCA_964611635.1 uncultured Thermodesulfobacteriota bacterium | reverse complement strand
GTGGCTTGAGATTATCCGAAGCCGCAAAATAATGGGATTTGAGACCAAGGTGAAGTGGGTATGGGCTGCAATGAACCCCATGAGTTACTCCGCAACCCAGGCGCTGGACGAGGCGTTAATCGGGAGGTTTGCCCTTTTCCTCTACCCGCCTGATGTGCTGGAAATGAGCGAGCAGGACCGAATACGAGTGACCATGCACATCAACGGCGATGACGCCCCGGGCCTTGGAGAGTGGATTCATGGCGGCAACGGAAAGACCATCCATGACAACGTGGTTCAAAAAAGCGGCAGGGAGATGTACGAGATACTTCGAAAGGCTGCTCAACACTTCAAGCGGCTTCAAGAAGAGCTGCACACACTGCCCGAGTTTCTGGCAAAATTCAGCATGCTCCTGATGCGGGAGACAAAGGGAAAAGTGAGCCTGGACGGACGCAGGCTGGGGTTTATCCACAGAAACATCCTTGCCAATCGAGCCGTGGAGCTGGCAAAGGCCGGTATATTCACTGCAAAGCTCCCATCCTTTGTGGAGTCAGCCAGGTACGTTGTTCAATCAAGCATCCCGGTTGGGCTCAATGAGGCATCGGCCAATAAAGAAGAGATGGCGCACAAAATGGAAATCTGCTTCGACTTGCTGAGCAGCTACTTTGAAGAAGGCTCTCCCATGGGAAAAGTAAATAAAATCTATGAACTTTTCACCACTGACGATGTCATGCGAAAGGCCCAGATTCTTCTCAAGGAGAAGCTGGGCGAGTTCGCAAAATCCAGGGCATGGACCGATATGGTGAACGGCGGTGAAGATATTACCCCGCTGGCTTACACAGCCCTGCAGGTGGAGGCGAGAAGGCATGGGACCATCCCGGCTGAGTTATTGGAAAATGTAAGCCAGAAAATATCAGGCAGCAGGCTTTCAACAGCGTGCATACCGGCGCTGCGGGGCGAGTCCATTGAGTACATCGAGGAGGTGGAGTCCCTTCTTAACCATGACTCAGACCTGGGACGGCTGATGGCGTACAGCCGGGTGAGCTCGCTTGCGGCAAATGAACAGATTACACGTGCCGACATCGAGGAGACTCGAAGGCTTATCGAGCAAGATATTGCATTATTCAACGCTCTTATTGAAAAAGGAGGTGATGCGCAATGAAAACCTTCAAGCTCTCGCTGGAACCTGACCAAGAGATACCGCGGTTTAAGAGGCTTAAGTTCCAGATAGTTGACGTGCCGCTGGCGGATGTTCTCACCAAAGGAATCCACCCCTGGCAGCCGCCCTACGACAGAGACAGGCTCTGGGAGAGTTTCATAAAAATCCTCAACAGCCAGGATTTTAAAGCAAAGGAGTTGGAGCAGTTCAGCTATTGCGAGGATATACGGGAGCCCTACGCGTCTCACTATCATAACGACTCTGCCTTTGAGGAGACCCTTAAACGCGTACAAGAAAGCATTTATTTCATCGATTCCCTTTCGTACACAGAGCTGCTGGAGATTGCAAAGGAAAACTTGAGGAAGACCTGGTCCCACAGGATTGCCTACCGATTGCTGGACAGCGCTTCCTCCGGGTTCGATGAGATGCGCTCATTCGTCAAGAAAAAGGACAGGCATATCAAAATATCGGGCTATGCAGATTTCGATAGCTATGACCTGGGGCAGATACTCAAGCTTGAGGACTTTGAGGCAGAGGACGCCATGCTCATAAGCGAGGGAATACCGCTGGGGAATTTCCGCTCTTCGCAGGTCATGGAAAAAATCACGGATGACCGGGGGCTTCTCAAGCTCAAAGAGAGCATCGATGATTTTCGGATTAGCGCTAAAGACAGAGATTCTTCTGATGATGAATGGCTCACCTACAACTGCACGCGCAGAGGCGATGTCGTACGGTTCATACTAGAGCTGGAGCCGGCAAAGCGCGCCATGGCGCAACAGATAGCATCCCGGTGGCGGGATGACAATGGCAGGTATTGTTTTTCCGCCCACATATCGAAGCTTAACGAGATGGTGGAGCAAGAGGGCTTTGGGATTTCATTTCCCACACTGCATTATGAAAAACCCAGGGAGCAAAAAATATCTTCGGCGACAGTGGTGGAGTCAACGGTGCAGCTTTTTTGCGCGGGGTTTTACCTCACGTGCTGGGCATCCAACCATGAGATAAGAGCGGTTCTCAGAAACCACGGGGTGAGCATGACCGGCAGGAAGGAGGAGCTTTTAGACAAACTGGCTCACCTTGCCGCCAGAATCTACGAGGAAAAAGAGCATGAGTTGGACGAATATTTCAGCACCAATCGGTTTATCCGGGTGGACGATGGCTGTCAGGGCCGATATGAGACCTTCCCGGTGCTGCAAGGCTTAGATGCGAGAGAGATGGTCTTAACAATGTATATCATCAAGCACCTGAGAGGTAACGTCATTCTGGAGGCCCGGCATAACAATGACACCTTTGATTTGCTCTCTCTGGCCCGCGCGCTCGTCAAGAAAGAGGTCTCTCCTGATGGTTTTTTCATGGGGTGGAATGATTTGGCGGAGGATGGAAATCTAGCCTCACTATCCATAAGAAGACAGGTGGGCAAACATGCAAAACCTTTGTGGCTTTATGAAAATCCCAGGTATCATTAGCCCTGTGCACAGGGTATATCACGACTGCACAGGCGTATACGTCAGATATAGGGCTTTCCTTATTTTTCTACACCGAGTATGCCCTAAAATTTAAGGCAGATATGATGGCTTTTAATCTTTCCTTCTCCGTTGCAACGCGGACATTGGATATTTAGCTCTCGACCGCATTCACTGCAATATTTGTCAACTCCGATGCCAAGAGGTCCTCCTTTTCGCCCGGTGCCATTACAAGCAGCACAAGTTTCCCAAAGGGATGCACCGCATTTAGAGCAGTATTTAGGACCAGAATCAAGATTAAAAGTTCTTATTAAAGGTCGGACATTTGCAGAAAACGGCCATCCGCATTTTGTGCAAGGACCGAGCTTCATTTAAAACACCGCCTTTTTCTATGGATAGTTTCTGTTGAACTGAACCGATTTTATGGTTTCTCCTGTGCAAAGTCAACGAGTAACATGCTTTTTATATTCGATTTAGAGCCCGAACCCCACAGGGAAAGCTATAAAAGAGGGAACACTGGAAAAAGACGCATTCCCTCCATTTTAAATCTTTCCCCTCAACCAAGCAAAATCCTTTTCCACATTTAGGCCCTGTGGCTTGCCTTACGTCCGTCTTCCCTCGGTGGGTTCCCTTAATAGGTGTAGGAAACCCACCATAAGCGTGGATTCCGGGGGTGCAAAAATGGAACAAGAAGATGGAAAGAATGGGCCTGCTGGAAAGCTCAAAATCGGCAGGTTTGAGATTTCAATCTGGCGTAAGGGGGCTGGCCTTGTAAGGGCATGTATCCAGCACAGCAAGTTAAATCGCTATACAGGTGAATGGATTAACCAGAGCATCTGGTGTAATGCAGAGGAGCTGCGAGATTTGGCAAACATTCTGGACGGCCTTGATGAGACAGAACAGGAAACTCCTCGAATCGCATAGTTTGGGCCTTCTCAGAATCCTCAGCTCTCACTGGGGATATTGGCCAGGGCTGACTTGGATAAGTCTATGCAACCACCCTCCCCCCGGGGAAAGCTATAAAAGAGGTTTCGCTCGGTAGAGGGAGCTCAACCTCCA
>CAZTAS010000410.1:0-3676 GCA_964611635.1 uncultured Thermodesulfobacteriota bacterium | reverse complement strand
CCTTAATCCAAGAGGGCTTTCTCGTCTTTCAAACGTTCAATGTCTATTTTAGGGATCTCCCATCAATGGAATAAAATTGCCGCCCTTTTCAATCAGTGAGGGGTGTGTTAAAAAATTTATTGAAAAAGAAGTACAAACAGAGAATGACAATACCATAGCTGAGCCAGTAGATAATGGCTATTTACCGCCGCGGATGATATTTCCCACATCCGGCCTGAAACTTTAGTAAAAATCGGATCATGTCCTAAGAGGAGCAGCGATGATAAGAAATATTGGCAAAAAAGGTATTACAGGGATCGCATGGATTGTGATCTTCTTGTGGGGACCCTTGGCATGGGGACTTAGCCCCACTGTCTTTACTCTGGAAAATGGCCTGAAGGTTATCTTCCAGGAGAACCATTCAGCGCCGGTGGTGGCCATCCAGGTGTGGGTTAGGGTGGGCAGCGCGGATGAGAGAGACGATGAGGCAGGCATCTCCCACGTTCTTGAGCATATGATGTTCAAGGGAACTCGGCGCCGGGGTGTGGGAGAAATATCCCGGACAGTAGAAGGAGCGGGCGGGATCATCAATGCCGCCACATCCAGTGATTACACCATTTATTACATTGTAATGCCAAGCCACGATTTCAAGACAGGTATGGACATCCTTGCCGATGCCATCCAGCATTCCATGATGGAAGATGAAGAACTCAACAGGGAACGGGAAGTTGTCTTGGAAGAGGTTCGGCGCTCGGAAGACCAGCCCTTCGGACGGCTGACTAAGGCTTTTTTCAAAACAGCTTACCGCCAACATCCATATCGCCGGCCAGTCATCGGTTTTGAAAAGGTGATACGGCAATTAAGCCGGACCGATCTGCTGAACTACATAAAGCGCTGGTATAAACCGGCCAACATGAGCCTGGTGATCGTTGGAGACGCTGACAACACTCAGGCTGAGAGGTCATCGCGGCACTACTTCGGGAGCATTCCTCCCGGCCCTGTGCCTGAGAGGCGCCGGGCCGCCGAACCTCCCCAGAGGGCTCTTCGCAGCGGGATCCTATCCGGGAATGTAAGCAAATCATATCTCATCTTGGGCTGGCACATTCCGGGTGTTCGTCATGAAGACGTATACGCGCTGGATATCCTGGCGTTGATCCTCGGCCAGGGGAAAAGCTCGCGTCTCTATCGGGAAGTTCTCTCACGCCGGCAATTGGTCCAGATGATCACTTCAACATCCTATACACCACTGGATTCCGGCCTCTTCTGGATCCAGGCCACCCTGGAGCCGGGAAACGACAGCTTGCAAAAGGCTCTGGAGGCCACCCTGTCCGAGACTTACTCTTTAAAAAGCAACCCGGTGAAATCCACAGAACTGGACAAGGCCAAGCTCATCCTGGAGAGTGATTTTGTCTTTGGGAAACAGACCATGCAAGGCCAGGCACGCTCCCTTGGGTATTTTCAAACAGTAATCGGAAATTTAGACTTCGAGCGGCAATATCTGGAGCGGATTCGACGGGTGGATGAGAATGACGTACTCCGGGTAGCCCGACGTTACCTGCAATCGGAAAATTTGACAATATCGCTCCTGAAGCCAGCTCAAATTCCCTCTCCCGAACCCGCGGCACTGGAACAGATTGCCCGAAAGGCAGAGAAGGAATCGCGCCTTCCCGAGCCGGAGCAAGAAGGTGCTGGATCCCATCGGATCTGGCATCAGGTGATGCCAGGCGGGATGACCCTTATCATCAAGAAAAAATCCGATGTACCCATTGTAGCGTTGCGGGCCGTATTCCTGGGAGGGGTGAGATTCGAGACGGATGAGAATAACGGCATAAATAATTTCATATCCCGCATGCTTACGCGAGGCACCACATCCCGCAGCGCTGAAGAAATTGCGCGCGAAGTAGAGTCCATAGCGGGGCATATCGAAGGCTTTTCAGGTCGTAATTCTTTCGGGCTGGAGTCCAAATTCCTGAGCCGCTTCCTGGACAGGGGATTGGAAATCTTTGCCGATGTGCTCCTGCGGCCATCATTTGATCCCGGGGAGATTGAAAAGGCGCGCAGGCTTATCATCTCCGCCATCGAGCAGATCCAGGACCACCCCGACCGGCTGGCCATAGACCGCTTCGGCCGAAACCTCTTTCGCGTTCACCCTTACAGTATGCGAATGCAGGGGACCATGGAGAGTGTCAGCCGTTTAAGCGCCAGGGAGCTCAGGTCTTATTACACCCGCTATGCTGTCCCATCTAACCTTGTGCTGGCCGTGGTGGGCGATGTTGAACCTGAGGCAATTGAAAAACGGATCCAAAGTCTCTTTGCCGATTTTCGTGCGGGGAAATTTCTTGCGCCCACGATCCCCCAGGAGCCACGGGTGACAGAAATCCGAAAAGAGCACATCACCCGGGACACCCGGCAAGCCTATATCATATTGGGCTTCCTCGGTGCATCGCTTGACAGTCCCGATCGATACGCCCTGGAAGTGCTGGATAACATCCTTTCGGGCATGGGGGGACGACTCTTCACACGCTTGAGGGACAGGGAAAGCCTTGCCTATTCAGTCACATCGTTCAACCGGCTGGGCCTTGATCCGGGATCATTTGGGGTTTACATGGGAACCTCTTCGGAAAAGCTGCAACAGGCCCTGTCAGGGATTTTGCGCGAGCTTCAGGACGTGCGGGACAACATGGTCACTCACGAGGAGTTGGAGCGAGCCAAGCGGTTTATTATCGGCCACTACCTTATAGGCCTCCAGAAAAATAGCTCCCAGGCCGCCGAGCTGGCATTCAACAGCCGATATGGACTGGGGATAGATTACACAGAACGATATCTGCAAAAGATCCAGTCCGTCACGCGCGAGGATGTGCTTAAAGCAGCGCAAAAGTATATTGATTTGAATAGTTATACCTTAACTATTGTAGGATCAAAATAATGTACAATTAATTAACCCTCATCTATCGACTTATCCAATAGGACTTTTAAGTCATATGAAATCTTGGAAGGAAAATCATTGACACAAAATTAAAATTATTTTATTTAAAGTAATTAGCTGACATAGGCTTGAAACCTTCCATCGGAAGCTAAGACTTCCTCAGGGAAGAGGGGCGTACCGGAGTTTATTAGAAAACAGAAAGCCTCATTCTCGCATGATTGAGAAGCGGAGGTCGTGAAGAGTCACCTACAAAGTGTGAGGTCTTGACAGCAGCAGAATTTGTTGATTTGCGATTGAAAGAGAGAATGTACTAACTTCACCAGCGCCAAAAGCCGCCAGGTTTTTGGTGTCTGGTAAAGCGTCATGTTCGATGAAATAAGTTTTAAAGCCAGAAAATTACGAATAATATGCTTCAAGAAACTCATCTTTTGAAATTCTTGTTTGGGTAAGGATGGTTCGTAAGGTAGATTTTTTAAGTGTCGGATGATTGGGCATTGTAAGGGGTGTTCGGTTCCATCAGGGTTTTCTTTTATCATTGAAATATGATTCCCCTCACGAACCACAGTAAACCCTAAACGCTCCAATGTTTTCACTACCTTTTTAGTGGGAGCATCTGCAGGAAATTTCCACATTAAACAGCTACCCTTGTTTCCGCAATAAAAGCTTCCAGAATCGGGGGATCAATTTCGATTTGGTCAGAGCCAAAAGTCTCGATATGGTAACACTTTAGCGCTTTGAAAAAAGCTCTTTGAAAACTGAATAAAGAAAAAG